>NZ_JALCZD010000007.1:0-251865 GCF_024586945.1 Chryseobacterium sp. WG14 | reverse complement strand
CTCCTGCGCTCCCGTATTGGGACTGCAAAGATACAAATCTTTTTTACTTCCGCAACTTTTATTTCTAAAAATTTTGAAGCCTTTTTTTAGACTTATTTTCTTTTCGAGTATACCGTTTTATGCTTATCTAAAAGCCCTTCTGCGCTTACTGATTTTCTTTCGTTTTTCAGTGCGGCAAAGGTAAGCCAACTTACCTATACCAAACAAGTTTATGTAACACTAAATTCATATTCCGTTCATTTTTTATCTTAACACGCTGGAAGGTAAGGTGAAAAGTTTTAAACAAATGTTTGAGGAGTTATGAGTGAGGAGTGAGGAGTTATGAGTTGTGAGTGATAGGTGATAGGTGATAGGTGATAGGTGATGGAAGTTATTCCATATATATGGTATTGTTCTTTTACTATATATTATTTATATGATCGGGTTGTCTTATCTGAAGGTCCTGGATTTGGTTTTGGCTAAAGCCAATGGATGGGGTTGTTCTATGTGGATGGGCTAAAGCCCATTCCTATTGAACAGGTGTTCCGGAAAGAATGGGTTTATTATTGGCGGCTGGCTACTGGCGGCTGGCTATTGATCATTGATCATTCACTATTGGCTATTGACCATTGACGATTCATCGTTGACCGTTCACTTACTGCCGCATGTTTATCAGGCTTCTTTTGTAATGTATCACTCCTACCCTAGCCCCGATAGTAACGGGTACCCCGCAGCACAGCTCGGCACAGGGAAGGATACAGCGCAGGGAGCCATGCGCGAGGAGTATGAGTGGATAGCGGGAAAAAGCTCCTCTTGAGTTCGAGAGTTTGAGAGTTTGAGAGTTCGAGAGTTGGAGGGTTGGAGAGGTTTGAGTCTGAGAATGAAAGGTGGAGGGGTTGGGAGTGAACAAAAAAAAACATTCCGTGAAAATCTTAGCTGTTAAAGATTCTCACGGAATGATTATAAAGTAAAGTTATATGGTTTAATTCAGAACATAAGATGTTCCGTCTCGCCCGTCTTTTAATTCGATACCTTCAGCCAGCAGCTTGTCTCTGATCTGATCTGAAAGGTCAAAGTTCTTGGACTTTCTTGCCTGATTTCTAAGTTCAATTAAAACTTTCAATGTCTGATCAAGTTTTTCATTGTTATTTTCCTCTACAGCCTGTAATCCCAATACATCAAAGATAAAAGCATTCAAAGTTGCCTTTAAATCTTCAAGGTCTTGTGTAGAGATGGTTTCTTTGGCATCATTTAAAGCAAAGATGTATTTTACAGCTTCAAATAAATGAGCAATCAGAATTGGAGAATTGAAATCATCGGTTAATGCTTCATAACATTTGTTTTTCCATTCTTTAAGGCTGAAAGCAGACTGTTTATTATCGTCAGGAGCGATTGAGTTTAATACTTTCACAGCCTCCATCAATCTTATAAATCCTTTTTCGCTGGCTATCATCGCATCATTGGAAATATCCAAAACACTTCTGTAATGTGCCTGCAGGAAGCAGAAACGAACAATTGACGGATGGAAAGGCTTTTCAAAGAAGTCGTTATCTCCTGTAACCAGTTGCATAGGAAGAATATAGTTTCCTGTAGATTTACTCATACGCTGGGAATTCATCGTCAACATATTGGCATGCATCCAGTAATTTACTGGAGCAGCGTCGTTGCATGCTTTCCCTTGGGCGATTTCGCATTCGTGGTGTGGGAATTTCAAGTCCATTCCTCCTCCGTGAATATCGAAAGTTTCTCCAAGATATTTTGTGCTCATCGCTGTACATTCAAGGTGCCATCCCGGGAATCCTTCTCCCCAGGGAGAGTTCCATCTCATAATATGAGCGGGAGAGGCTTTTTTCCAAAGGGCAAAATCCTGTGGGTTCTTTTTCTCACCTTGTCCGTCAAGATCACGGGTATTGGCAAAAAGCTCTTCTATATTACGTTTTGAAAGTTCACCATAATTAAGTCCTCTTTTATTGTATTCCAATACATCGAAGTATACTGAACCGTTGCTTTCGTAGGCGAAACCTCTTTCAATCAGTTTTTGTGTCAGTTCGATCTGTTCCACAATATGACCGGTAGCTGTGGGCTCGATATTGGGAGGAAGCAGGTTGAACATCTCTAACACTTTATGAAAATCTACGGTATATTTCTGTACGATTTCCATAGGCTCCAGCTTTTCAAGTCTGGTCTGTTTTACAAATCTGTCATTATCTACGTTTCCGTCATCGGTAAGGTGTCCGGCATCGGTAATGTTTCTTACATATCTCACTTTATACCCTAAATGCATTAGGGTACGGTAGATAAAATCGAAAGAAAGGAAAGTTCTTACATTTCCCAGGTGTACATTACTGTAAACGGTAGGCCCACAGACATACATTCCGATATTACCTTCTAAAATAGGTTTGAATATTTCTTTTTCTGCTGTAAGCGAGTTATATATTTTTAGTTGCATTTATTTTTTATTAAAGATTCAATAGTTTAAGATTTAAAAATTAGTTAAAATAATATTCTGTCACAACAAATAATTGTTGTGATATAAATTTTATCTGAAACTTTTTTAAATTTTATCATAATCAAATCGCTTTTAAATGATGTTGCAGATGTTCTACATAATCATTGATAATAAATTCCAATGTAAAAACCTGGAGTTCTGTTTTGGTGGTATCACAAGTTCTCTGTAGTGCTTCATCAGGAATATTTTCAACAACACGAACAATCTGGTAGTTCAACGTCTTCCAAAGGCTGATAACCTCATCAGTAGGAACATTCTGATAGTTCTGGATTTTCACCCATTCATTTTGATCGTATACAATATTCTCATTCTCCTTATATTGAGTGACTACAAATCTACGGATATTTGTAAAAGCACTGTCACAAAGATGTCCTATAATTTCTTTTTTAGACCATTTTTCTGGTGTAGCTTTATAATTCCATTCTTCTTCGGAAATTGTTTGAAATCTCTGAAGTCCGGCATCTACCATATGCTTAAGAACCTGGTAATTCATTACTAATAATCTAGTTTTGCATGGCTTCCTACATAATGTAAGAATTCCTGTCTTGTAATAGGGTTTGTTCTGAAAATACCACTTAATTCAGCTGTTATGGTGGAGCTTGATGTATCTTTAATTCCTCTGCAGTTTACACAAAGGTGTTTGGCATCAATGATGCAGGCTACGTTTTTTGTTCCTAAAGCTTCTTTCAGGGCGTCTACAATCTGCATAGTCAATCTTTCCTGAACCTGTGGTCTTTTTGCATAATAATCAACAATTCTGTTAATTTTTGAAAGACCTATTACTTCTCCGTTTGAGATATAGGCTACGTGTGCTCTTCCAATAATCGGAAGGAAATGATGTTCGCAGAAAGAATATACGGTAATATCTTTTTCCACTAACATCTGACGGTACTTATATTTATTGGAAAAGGTAGAAATACCCGGCTTATTTTCCGGCAGTAATCCGCCGAAAATCTCATTCACATACATTTTGGCTACACGCTTCGGAGAATCTTTTAAAGAGTCGTCTGTCATGTCTAACCCAAGGGTTTCCATAATTTCACCAAACAGCTCAGTAATTTTTTCAATTTTTTCCTGTGGCGATTTATCAAAAGCATTTTCCCTTATAGGCGTATGTTCTTTTCCTGTGAAAATATCATCGTCGTTATCAGTAAAATCAACCATTTTTATTTAATTTGCAGCAAAAATACGGATAATATTAATTCATTTATTTTAAAATAGACCGAAAAATATTATCTTTTATAACCAGTCTTATTAAAAAACCTATGATTATTGTCGAAGAAGTACAAAATGAAAAACATAAAAAGGAATTTCTGGAATTCCCTGCACAACTTTATCTCCACGACAACCATTATATACGCCCTTTAGATAAACATATTGAAGAAATTTTTGATCCCCGAAAGAGTAAGTTTTTCAAATATGGAGAATGTAAAAGGTTTTTGTTTAAAAAGAATGACAAAACAGTGGGTAAAGTCGCTGTTTTTATCAACACCTGTTATGAACAAAAGCAGCCAACAGGAGGTTTTGGTTTTTTCGACTGTATTCATGATCAGCAAACGGCTAATTTTATTTTTGACCATTGTAAAAGCTGGCTTCAGGAAAAAGGTATGGAAGCAATGGATGGGCCTATCAATTTTGGAGAAAGGGATAAATTCTGGGGTCTTTTGATTGAAGGATTTACTGAACCTTTGTTTGGTATGAATTACAACCCTCCTTACTACAAAGAGCTTTTTGAAAATTATGGTTTTCAGATTTATTTTGAACAATTTTGTTTTACAAGGCCCATTTTCGCAGAGGTTTCAAGGGTTTTCACTATTGCTTATGAGAGAAACAGGAGAAATCCTGCTATTTCTGCCCAGCCTATGAAAAAGAATAACCTGAAAAAATTTGCCAAAGATTTTACGGAGGTGTACAATAAAGCCTGGGCTTCTCATGGTGAAGGGAAACATATAGAGGAAGCTAAGGTCCTGAAAATGTTTAATACGATGAAGCCTATTATCAATGAACATATCTCATGGTTTGTGTATGAAAATGAAAAACCGATTGCGATGTGGATTAATCTCCCGGATCTTAATCAATGGTTTAAATATCTCAATGGAAAATTCGGAATTTTTGAAAAGCTTAAATTTTTATGGCTAAAGGAGTTTAAAAGGAATGAAAAAATGGTTGGTCTGGTTTTCGGGGTAGTTCCAGAATGGCAGAAAAAAGGTATTGATGGGTATATGATCTGGAAAGGGACCCAGCATTTGAGAGAACATACAGATTTTACAACTACTGAACTGCAGTGGATTGGTGATTTTAATCCAAAGATGATCAAAATTGCAGAAGCTCTTGATACTACAGTGACCAGGAAGCTCGCAACTTACCGATATTTATTCGATAGAAATAAAGAATTTGAAAGACATCCTATCCTTTAAAATGAGGAAGTCTGAGCCTGAAAGATGGAAGTTATTGAAGACCAGATTCAGTTTTGCTTCAGATTAAAAATAAAACCCTGCCATATAGACAGGGATTCCTTCATTTTTGGTACTTTTATTAGAATAGCTCACCGGCTACTTTTTTAATATTATCACTTTTCCCCATGGAGTAAAAGTGTAAAACAGGAACTCCAAAATCCAGCAGTTCTTTACATTGGGCAATGGCCCATTCTATTCCGATTTGTTTTACGGCTTCATTATTTTTAGCATTTTCAACTTCATTGATTAATTCTTCCGGCAGATCTATTTTAAATACTTGTGGCAACAGTTTCAAGTGCCTTTTGGTAGCAATAGGTTTAATTCCCGGAATAATAGGAACGGTAATTCCCATTTCTCTTGCTTTCTGAACGAATTCAATATACTTTTTATTGTCAAAGAACATCTGAGTCACAATATAATCTGCTCCGGCATCTACTTTCTGCTTCAGCCATTTCAGGTCATAATTCATGGAGGGTGCCTCCATATGTTTTTCGGGATATCCTGCCACTCCTATGCAGAATTTATTAAGCTCATCACAAATCTGATCTTCGTCATGAAGGTACTTTCCTCTTCCCAGGTTATTAATCTGGTTGACAAGGTCCATAGCACTGGCATGCCCTCCCTGGGTAGGTTCAAAATACTGATGTCCTTTCATTGCATCTCCTCTCAATGCCATAACGTTATCTATTCCAAGGTACATACAGTCTACCAAAAGATATTCTGTTTCTTCTTTTGTAAATCCTCCACACAGCAAATGTGGAACTGTATCTACATTATATTTATGTTGAATAGCGGCACAGATTCCCAACGTTCCCGGCCGCATTCTTGTAATACGACGTTCCACCAGCCCATTTCCTTTATCGAGATAGATATATTCCTCTCTTGAAGTGGTAACATCAATGAACGGGGGCTTGAATTCCATCAGCGGATCTATGTTCGTATACAGATCTTCAATACCGATTCCTTTCTGTGGCGGAACAACTTCTAAGGAGAATAAAGTTTTGCCATTTGCGTTTTTAATGTGTTCTGTTATCTTCATGTTATATTTTAGTTGTTGGTTGATAGTTGATAGCTAAGAGTCTTGATTTGTAAACAAACTATCAGCTCTCACCCATGAACTATAAACTTTTTTTAATCTGCTAAGTTGGGTGACAACCATTTTCTTGCTTCCTGAATGGTACACCCTCTTCTTGCAGCATAGTCTTTAAGCTGGTCTTCTGTAATTTTTCCTAAACCGAAGTATTTTGCATGCGGGCTTCCGAAATAGTATCCGGAAACCGCTGCTGTAGGAAACATGGCTAAACTTTCGGTAAGGTAAACGCCTATATTTTCTTCTACTTTTAAAAGATCCCAGATTGTTTTCTTTTCCAAATGGTCAGGGCAGGCCGGATATCCGGGTGCAGGACGAACTCCTTTGTATTTTTCAGCAATCAGATCTTCGTTGCTTAAGTTTTCCTGATTGGCATAGCCCCAGTACTCGGTTCTTACTTTTTTATGTAAAAACTCGGCATAAGCTTCTGCAAAACGGTCTGCCAATGCTTTTACCATGATGGCATTATAATCATCATTGGCTTTTTCATATTCAGCGGACAATTCATCTGTTCCAAAACCTGTGGTCACACAGAAAGCTCCTACATAATCTGTTTTTCCTGAACTCTGAGGAGCAATAAAATCACTTAAAGCCAAATATTCTTTTCCTTTTGATCTTTGAGCCTGCTGTCTTAAAGTTAAAAACTTAGCCTGCTCATTATTATTCTCATCAAAGATTAAGATATCGTCAGATTCATTGGAGTTGGCTTTAAAAATTCCGAAGATGGCTTTTGCTGTTAATAATTTTTCGTCTAAAATTCTTTTTAAAATAACCTGGGCATCCTTAAATAACTCTTTAGCCTGAACGCCTACTACCTTATCTTCTAGAATATTAGGGTATTTCCCATGCAGGTCCCAGCTTCTGAAAAACGGCGACCAGTCTATAAAAGGAAGAAGCTCATGCAAATCCTGGTTTTCAAAAACTTTTATACCTAAGTTATTCGGTGTAAAAATCTCTTCATTTTCCCAATCAATTGTAAAATGATTTTTTCTTGCTTCTTCAATTGATACATAGTCTTTATCAACCTGTCTGTTCAGGAATTTTTCCCTGAAATCTGAGTAATCATTCTTTAGATCTGAAACATATTCTTTATTTCGGTCACCCAATAATGAACTTACTACATTTACTGCTCTTGAAGCATCATTCACATGAACAACTGCATTTTTATATTTTAAATCGATTTTCACAGCAGTATGTGCTTTTGATGTAGTAGCACCTCCGATCAATAAAGGAAAATCTAAGTTTTGTCTTTCTAATTCTGAAGCGATATATACCATCTCATCCAGACTTGGAGTAATTAACCCGCTTAATCCAATGACATCTACTTTTTCTGCAATGGCTGTCTGAATAATCTTTTCGGCAGGCACCATCACTCCAAGGTCAACGATTTCATAATTGTTACAGCCTAAAACTACACTCACAATATTTTTACCAATATCGTGAACATCTCCTTTTACTGTTGCCATTAGAATTTTCCCATTCGCAGGTCTTGATCCGTCTTTTTCAGCTTCAATATAAGGCTGTAAATAGGCAACTGCTTTTTTCATTACTCTTGCCGACTTTACGACCTGTGGCAGGAACATTTTTCCGCTTCCAAATAAATCTCCTACCACTCCCATTCCGGTCATCAGATTAATTTCTATGACATGAAGCGGTTTTTCGGCAACTTGTCTGGCTTCTTCTACATCTTCTTCAATAAAACGATCGATACCTTTTACCAGTGCATACGTAATTCTTTCCTGCAAAGGATTGTTTCTCCATTCTAAATCTTCGGTTTTTTCTTTCTTTACCGACTTATGTTTTTCGGAATAATCCAAAAGTCTTTCTGTAGCATCTTCTCTCTTATCAAGAATGACATCTTCTACAAGCTCCAGAAGTTCTTTATTAATTTCATCATAAACCTCCAGCATTGCAGGGTTTACAATTCCGATGTTCATTCCGGCCTGGATGGCATGATAAAGAAATACGGAATGCATGGCTTCCCTTACGGTATCATTTCCACGGAATGAGAAAGAAACATTACTCACCCCTCCGCTTACAGATGCATAGGGAAGATTATTCCTTACCCACCGTGTTGCTTCAATAAAATCGATGGCATTTCTTCTATGTTCATCCATTCCTGTAGCCACCGGAAAAATATTTAAATCGAAAATGATATCTTCGGCAGGAAAACCAATCTGGTTCACCAAAATATCATAAGACCTTTTTGAGATTTCAATTCTCCGTTCAAGACTATCTGCCTGCCCTACCTCATCAAATGCCATTACAATCACAGCAGCACCATATCTTTTGATGGCTTTTGCATGTTTGATAAATTCTTCTTCTCCTTCTTTTAAGCTGATGGAATTTACCACACATTTTCCCTGTGCCACCTGAAGACCAGCTTCTAAGATTTCCCATTTGGAAGAATCCACCATGATTGGAATTCTTGCGATATCCGGTTCGGAAGCAATTAAGTTCAGGAACTTGATCATGGACGCTTTTCCGTCAATCAATCCATCATCAAAATTGACATCAAGAATTTGTGCCCCACCTTCCACCTGATGGCGGGCAATATCTAATGCTTCAGAGAATTTCTCCTCTTTAATAAGTCTTAAAAATTTTTTGGAGCCGGCAACATTGGTTCTTTCACCAACATTGATGAAATTACTCTCCGGTGTTATGATAAGAGGCTCAAGGCCCGATAATCTTAAATACTTCATTTAATTTTATTCTTCTAAAATATAATAGGCATTATTTGCATTCTGCCTTAATAAATCTCTATGCTTGGCTAAAGCAGTGATCAGTGGAAATCTTTTGTATGCTAAACCATGCTCTCTAGCAAATTTTTCTATCTCCTCAGTGATTTCGTTATAATACATATAGCTATAATTTGGAAATAAATGATGGGCAACATGGAAATTAAAATTCCCCAACACATTTCTCACCAGCCAATTGTTTTCTTTTAAATCATTAGTGACTTCAAATTGGTGACGAAGCCAGCTGAATGGAAGTCCATTACTCCTGTCTAATCTCGGAAAAGCATTATCAGGCAGCGGATGCAGGGGCAATAAAACAAACAAGGCAAAAATACTTGCTGAAATCACCTGTAAAAACCATGCTCCCAATGCCAAGCCTACTGATACTTTAAAGAACATAACAGGAATTACAATCTGATAAAAAAAGTAGAACAACTTATAGCCTATCATTTTTATTTTTTCTATCGCAGGTATTTTTCCCTGGGTTTTCAAAATCACCCTTTCCTTATCAAAGAAGTCTCTAAAATCTCTTATAAACATCCAGTTGAATAAATACAACGGATATACTAAAAAGAAAAACTTATCCTGATACTTCTGTACCCCTTTTGCTTTGATCCAGGGAATGATTAACAGCAAACCACTCTGCTCGATATCGGTATCCCAGCCATCCACATTCGGATAGGCATGATGACTTGCTATATGCCTTTTTTTCCAGATGTAGGAATTAGCTCCCACAAAATCAAAAATGTGCAAAACCAGAAAATTCAGTCTTCTACTTTTATAAATATTATTATGAGCTGCTTCATGAATTAGATTTAAATAAATCAAAACCAGAAAAATGCCCATTGCAATAAAACTCAATATATACATCCAAGGCTTTTCTGCGTTGAGAACTGCAAAAAAGTATAAGCTTATATAGATCAACGGCAGGATAACAGCCTTCACCTGAATATAAATATCCCTGTTTTCAGGAATTGCTTCTACCCTTTGGTTTACTTTCTTTCTCAGTTCATTAAACAGTTTCACATCGTCTGAATTTTTTAAGTAACTCGGCTTTTCCATTACATTAAACTTTATGGTTTATTTAAAGTTAATATTTACAATCCAGCCAACATTCTTGATTTTGATTAAAAAAATCTATCAAATCACACAAATTCCTTCAATTTTCTTGGCGGATATTTTTCTACCATATCAGCAATTGCCTTGATATGTTCCGGAGTAGTACCGCAGCATCCTCCGATAATATTGATCAATCCTTTTTCTACATATTCTTTAATCTGTCTGGCCATATCTTCCGGTGTCTCATCATATTTCCCAAAAGCATTCGGTAAGCCTGCATTCGGATAAGCCGAAACATAGAATTCTGAATTATGGGCTAACGTTTCCAGGTAAGGTGTCAGCTGATCTGCCCCTAAAGCACAGTTGAAGCCCACGCTTAACAGGTTCAAATGAGAAACTGAGATCAGAAAAGCTTCTGCTGTCTGCCCGCTCAAAGTTCTTCCTGAGGCATCGGTAATGGTTCCTGAAACCATGATTGGAATTGTAATTCCTCTTTCTTCCTGAAGTTCATCAATGGCAAATAAGGCGGCCTTGGCATTCAGTGTATCAAAGATGGTTTCTACCAACAAAATATCTGATCCTCCATCCAATAGTGCTTCACATTGCTGCCTGTAAGCTACTCTCAATTCTTCGAAAGTAATCGCTCTATACCCAGGATCATTAACATCGGGGCTTAAACTTGCCGTCCTGTTTGTAGGCCCTATAGATCCTGCCACAAATCTCGGCTTATCAGGATTTTTTGCGGTGTATTCATCGCAGGCTTTTCTGGCAATTCTTGCAGACTCATAGTTCAGCTCATAGACCAGTTCTTCCATGTGATAATCTGCCATCGCAATCGTAGTTCCTGAGAACGTATTCGTTTCAATGATATCAGCACCTGCTTCCAGATATTTTTTATGAACTTCTTCAATCGCATGGGGCTGTGTCAAAGAAAGCAGGTCATTATTTCCTTTTACCGAATGTTCCCAGTCTTTGAAACGCTCTCCACGATAATCTTCTTCTTCAAACTTGTAACGCTGAAGCATTGTTCCCATGGCACCGTCGAGGATGAGAATACGCTTTTGGAGTTGAGAGTTGAGAGCTGAGAGTTGAAAGTCTTGTATGCTATTTTTCATTTTCTATTTTTTTGTAATAATTTATAAATCCGCTGATAAGCTTTTTACATAAAAGGATTTTTCTATTTACAATTTCAAAATCATCTTTAGAAATATATACTTGGTCTAAAGCCAGATAAAATTGGGTTTCCAGTTCGTAAAGAGATCCCCTGGCAATATGCAAAAAGTGTAATGTATCTTTAGATGTTCTTCTTCCACATCCTTCTGCTATATTTGATGGGATTGAAATAGCAGCTCTTCTTATTTGACTGGTTAAAGCAAATAATTCTTCTTTAGGAAAATTTGTGGTCAAAATATAAGTTAGGTTAACCAATTTTCTTCCTTCAATCCAAACCTCTAATTCTGTATAATCTCTACTCATTTTTTATCTATAAACTGTCAACCCTAAACCCTCAACTAATCTAAGGCTTGCTTCAGGTCTACAATGATATCTTCTACATTTTCCAGCCCTACTGAACAACGGACTAAACCTGCCGTAATCCCTACTTCGTTTCTCTCTTCATCAGACAATTTGGAATGCGTTGTAGAAGCCGGGTGAGTAACGATCGTTCTTGTATCACCTAAGTTAGCGGAAAGTGAACACATTTGTATCTTGTCTAAGAAGTTTCTTCCACCCTCTATACCTCCTTTTATTTCAAAAGCAACAATATTTCCTCCGAGCTTCATCTGTTTTTTGGCAACTTCATAGTTCGGATGGGATTTCAGGAATGGATATTTTACCAGTTCTACATTAAGGTGACTTTCTAAAAACTCGGCTACTTTCAATGCATTTTCACAATGTTTTTCAACACGGATTGCCAATGTCTCCAGGCTTTTTGATAATACCCATGCATTAAAAGGAGATAGTGCAGGTCCTGTATTTCTTGCAAAAAGATAAATTTCTCTGATCAGCTCTTCCTTTCCTACTGCAATTCCTCCTAAAACTCTTCCCTGTCCGTCAATCAGCTTCGTTGCTGAATGTACAACAACATCTGCACCATATTTTATCGGCTGCTGAAGATAAGGTGTTGCAAAACAGTTATCTACAATGAAAATAAGATTGTATTTTTTAGCAATCTGCCCGAAAAACTCCAGATCCAGAATCTCAATAGCAGGATTGGTGGGTGTTTCAAGATATAGAATCTTTGTATTAGGCTTGATATATTTTTCTACATTTTCAGCATCGCCTGCCTTGAAGTAGGTGGTTTCAATATTCCATTTTGGAAAATACTTGGTAAACAAGGTATGGGTAGATCCAAAAACCGACTGGCAGCTTACAATATGATCGCCGGCATTCAATAATGCTGCAAATGTGGAATAAATTGCCGCCATTCCCGTCGCAAATGCATATCCTGCTTCTGCACCTTCCATTTTAGCAATTTTATCTGTGAATTCCGTTACGTTCGGGTTAGAGAAACGGCTGTATAGGTTTTTAGGCTTTTCTTCGGCAAAACTTGCCCTCATATCTTCGGCATCCTGGAAAATAAAGCTGGATGTAAGATATAATGGCGTGGAATGCTCGTCAAACTGGGTTCTTTCAGTTTGGGTTCTTATTGCTGATGTTTCAAAATTCTCCATATAGTTTTAATTAATTTACCAATATAGCAGTCTAACAATATAGCAATGAGATTCTTCGCTACGCTCAGAACGTCCATTTATAAATATTGGTAAACTTTATATTGTCAGATTGTTATATTAATTTTATTTTATTTCACTTACTCTTAAAATATCTCCGAAAACGCCTCTGGCAGTTACCTGCGCTCCGGCTCCGGCTCCCATAATAACAATTGGATTTTCACCGTAGCTTTCTGTATAAATCTCAAATATGGAGTCTGAACCTTTTAACTGCCCTAATGCTGAACTTCCAGGTACAGAAACTAGCTTGACATCAAGCTGTCCTTTTTCTTCCTGCAGATTTCCGTGCAGATCTCCTACATAACGCAGTACATGCCCAGGCTCCTGGTTTTCTTTAATCTTCTGATATTCTTCATCGAGTTCTTCCAATCTTGAGATAAATTCACTTTTCTCTACAGCCAGAAGATTTTCAGGAATCAGGTTTTGAATATTAATATCCTGGAATTCGTTGATCAGATCCAGCTCTCTTGCCAAAATCAGAAGTTTTCTTGCTACGTCATTTCCAGAAAGATCTTCACGCGGATCCGGTTCTGTGTACCCTTTCTCCATTGCTTCTCCGATAACTTTGGAAAACTTATCGTTTCTTACAGAGAAGTTATTGAAGATATAGCTTAGAGACCCCGAGAATACGCCTTTTATTCTTGTAATATTTTCTCCTGAAAGGTGTAATAATTTAATGGTATCAATTAACGGAAGACCTGCTCCTACATTTGTTTCATACAAATACCGTCTGTTGTTTTTACTCAACGTATATCTTAGTTTACGATATTCTTCAATAGGAAGTGTGTTGAAGATCTTATTGGAAGAAACCAGGTCAAATCCGTTTTCGGCTAAGGCATGATAGTTTTTTACAAAATCCTTACTCGCCGTATTATCCACGACAATCAGATTTTCTAATTGATTTTCATTGGAGAATCTGATCAGTTCCTGAACATCTGATGAATGTTCTGCTGTTAGAACCTCATCATTCCAATTTGCATCAAATCCTTTTTTATTGAAAGCTATTTTCTTTGAATTCGCTACTGCAACTACTTTTAAGTCTATTTTCTTGCGTCTTTTAATTTCTTCTGAAGATTCAAGAACCTGTTCAATTAATGTTTTTCCAACATTTCCATGGCCTATAATTGCCAGGTGAACCGTTTTTGGTTTTTTGAATATTTCAGATTCTAAGATATTTCTGGTTTTTTCATCCTGTGACGATGTTACTACGATGTTTACTCTGTTTTCTCCTGAAACCTGGTTTAAAAGTAATGGAAAAACATTATTTCTGGCCAGCTCAGCAAGGACTTTATTAAAATCTTCTGCTACAAATCCGAGTACAGAAACATTATTGATGCTGTAGATTTGGGAAACTTTTCCCGATTTTCTTTCTGCTTCAAATTCATCGATAAGACAAGCCACTGCTTTTTCTGCATCATTTTCCTGAACCAAAATAGAGATTCCGTTTTCTATAGCTTGCTGGGAAATTACCCCTACACTGATACGCGCTAAAGTGAGCGCTTTAAAAATTCGTCCGTCAATTCCGATTTCTCCAAGGAAATCTTCTCCTTCAAATTTAATGATTGATCTGTTCTTCAAAAATTTTATTTCGTTAGCATTTTTCATGAGTATATAAAATATTTTTTATGATAGTATTTAATTGTTGGTATTCCATTAGGAAGGCGTCATGCCCATGTACTGACTGGATCTCGTGATAAGAAACATTCTTATTTTTCTCTGCCATTCTTTCAAAACACATCCTGATCTCAGAAGCAGGAAAGAATAAATCTGTATCAACGGAGATCATGTGCATTCGTGCCTGGACTTTATCCAGCATTGATTCATCTGCATTGATATTCATTAACAGATGGTTCATGAGCTTATATGCTTTTAAACTAAATCTATCGTTTAATGCATTACCGTGATAAACCAGCCAATCTTCCGATTCTAAGCTTTTTTTCTCCTTATTGTATTTGTTTTGAAATCTGTTATTGAGTGATTGTGGAGTCCGGTAACACAACATAGCATGAATTCTGGCTTTTTGCAGAGGTTCATCTTTATCATTCAATAAAAACTTCTGAACCAGACATTGTGCATGCAGCCAATCGTGAGTTCTGTAATCACAGGCTATAGGAATAAATATTTCCGTCAGTTTAGGCTGCTTTGTAAGCATTTCCCAAGCAATGCTTCCTCCCAGAGAGCCTCCAATAATGGCATATAGTTTTTTGATCTGTAAAGTTTCCAGCCCTTTCAAAAAGATATTGGCAATATCTGCCGGGGTGAAATCTTCATAATCTTCAATTAAAAAATTATCATATCCGTTTCCGGGAATATTAAAACACAGAACTGTATATTTTTTTGTATCAACTACCTGATTTTCACCAATTAATTGTTTCCACCATCCTTTTTCTCCGGATACATTTGAGTTTCCGGTTAGCGCATGATTGATTAAAATAATGGGTGCAGTAAACAGGTCTTTCCCGAAAAGCTCATAGCTCAACGGGATATAATATTCCTTTTGGGAATTGGTTTGATACGAAAGATTAATATAGTTTAGTTCTGTTTTCAATTCTATTATTTTTAATACAATTGAAAATGCCACAGGAAATGGCTGAAAAGAACTTCAGTAGTTATCTGTCCAAAATTATTTTGGTAGAACGTAGCACCTTCTTTGCTTGCACAAAGGGTTGCTAAGGTTTCATAGGGTCTAATCCCTCAACCTTTCTTGATAACATTTTCAATATTTGAATGAACGAATGGTACAAAGGTAGTTTTTTTCTTTTAATTTCAAAAAAAAATAATTTAATATTTTAATATTCCCCATAAATACAAGTATTTCAAGGGTATATTAAGAATTATTCAGATGATAGGAATTGGAATTACTTTTCAAAAAAACTAACTTCGTATAGAAAAATGATGTGATATGACCTCCGAAAAAGAAAGATTACAAGATTCCAAATGGAAAAACTGGGGACCTTATGTAAGCAACCGGCAATGGGGAAATGTACGTGAAGATTACAGCCCAAACGGAAATGCGTGGAACTTTACCAATCATAACAATGCAGAAAGCTATGCCTACCGTTGGGGAGAAGAAGGTATTGCAGGTATTTCCGATGTCAAGCAGCTGTTCTGTTTTGCATTTTCATTTTGGAACAAGAAAGATAAAATTGTAAAAGAGCGGTTCTTTGGGTTGAGCAATCCTCAGGGAAATCATGGTGAAGATATCAAAGAAATTTTCTATTACCTGGATAATACTCCTACTCATAGCTATATGAAAATGGTTTATAAGTATCCGATCAATGCATTTCCTTATGATGAGCTTCTTACAGAAAACGGAAAACGCAGCAAAAAGGAACCGGAATATGAAATTTTTGATACCGGAATCTTCAACGACGATGAATATTTTGATATTTTCATTGAATATTGTAAGGCTGACCATAACGATATTTTAGTAAGGGTTACGGTATGTAACCGAAGCCAGCACGCCGCACCAATTGTGGTAGCACCAACGGCATGGTTCAGAAACAACTGGAAATGGGGATATAATACCTATAAAGGCGAAATGACTTCTTCTCATGATGGGAGTATCAGCATTGGTCATGACAGTATTTCGATTAAAAAGCTATATTCCAGAAATGGGAATGCAAAACGGGTATTTTGTGATAATGAAACCAATACTTCCAAGCTTTACGGAGCTCCCAAGATTGAAAATACTTACTTCAAAGACGGTATTAATGACTTTATTATTCACAAGGGAGACACTGTAAATCCTGAGAAAAGAGGAACAAAAGCATCTTTTCTGATTGACGAACTTATTGAAGGCGGACAATGTAAGATTTTTGAACTCAGACTGTGTCCTGATGGAACTGATGAACCTTTTCAAAACTTTGATGAGATCTTCAATACCAGGAAAGCTGAAGCTGAAGAATTTTACAGCGAAATTCAACATGACACCCCTGATGAAGATGAAAGAAATGTTCAAAGGCAGGCCTTTGCCGGACTTCTCTGGAATAAACAGTTTTATCATTACAATATTGGAAAGTGGCTGAAAGGTGATCCTAATTTTGAAGCACCCAGAAACTTTAATGAATATGTAAGAAATACAGAATGGAATCATCTCCACAATAAGGATATTATTTCCATGCCTGATAAATGGGAATATCCCTGGTATGCTACCTGGGATCTGGCTTTTCACTGTGTTCCTTTATCCATGATAGATGCAGAATTTGCCAAGGGACAGCTTTTGCTATTGACCAAGGAATGGTATATGCATCCTAATGGGCAGCTTCCTGCCTATGAATGGAATATGAGCGACGTAAACCCACCTGTACATGCATGGTCCTGCTTCAGGGTTTTTAAAATTGATGAAAAAAATAATGGAAAACCTGATCTTTTATTTCTGGAAAAAGTATTCCAGAAGCTTCTCCTGAACTTTACCTGGTGGGTAAACAGAAAGGATAAAAATGGAAAGAATATCTTCGGGGGCGGTTTCCTGGGTCTTGATAACATTGGTGCTTTTGACCGGAATATGGTTTTAAAAGACGGGCAGCATCTTGAACAGGCTGACGGAACAAGCTGGATGGCTATGTACGCTTTAAATATGATGCGCATTGCAATGGAACTGGCCCAATATTACCAGGTGTATGAAGATATGGCTATTAAATTTTTTGAGCATTATCTTTATATCGCAGAAGCAATGGAAAATCTGGGTGAAGGAACCAAAGGCCTCTGGAATGAGGAAGACGGTTTTTTCTATGATGTTCTTCAACTTGGAAACGGAGACAGTGTATCTTTAAGGCTGAGAAGTATTGTGGGATTAATTCCTCTTTTTGCTGTTGAAATCGTAGACCACAGATTACTGGAAAAGATGCCGAACTTCAGAAGCAGAATGGAATGGATCTTAAAAAACAAACCTGAACTTACTAAGCTTGTTTCTCATTGGGATGAGGAAGGACATGGAAGGAAACACTTAATGAGTATCCTTCGTAAAAACAGACTGACAAAAGTTTTAACAAGAATGCTTGATGAAAAGGAGTTTTTAAGTTCTTACGGAATTCGTGCCATGTCTAAAGTATATGAAGAAAATCCTTTTATATTTTCTGTTCACGGAACGGAAAATATAGTTTATTATACTCCTGCAGAAAGTGACAGCAGAATGTTTGGCGGTAACAGCAACTGGCGTGGCCCTATATGGTTTCCTATTAATTTTCTGATTGTGGAAAGCTTACAGCGTTTTCATTATTATTATGGGAACAGTCTGAAAGTAGAGTTTCCAACAGGAAGTGGGGATAAAAAAAATCTTGATGAAGTAGCCCAAAATATCAGTAAAAGACTTTGCTCTATTTTCTTAAAGGATGAACATGGCCAACGTGCTTTTAACGGCGGAAATCCGAAATTTAATCATGATGAACACTTTAGAGATTATATCACTTTCTTTGAATATTTCCATGGAGACAATGGACGTGGCGTAGGGGCTTCCCATCAGACAGGATGGACTGCTACCGTAGCTAAACTTATTAAACCAAGGCTGACATTTTAATAGGCTGTGAATCATAAAAAAACCGGATGAGACATCCGGTTTTTTTATTTTTTTAAGACAATAGAATTAAATTTTATCTCCATTCACAAAAACTTCGTATCCGATTTCTACATTCGGCTCTAACGTTTTTGATACGGAACAGTATTTTTCAAAAGATAATTCTGCTGCTTTTAATGCTTTCTTGGGATCAATTTCTCCTTCCAAAAGGAATTTTACTTTAATAGATTTAAAAGGCTTTGCATCATCTACCTGAATTCTCTCTCCTTCCACTTCTGCCTGAAAGCTTTTAATATCCTGACGCTGCTTTTTTAAAATAGAAACCACATCAATTCCGCTGCAGCCTGCTACAGCCATCAGGACACTTTCCATTGGAGAAACACCTTTAGCTCCCGGCTGGGAAGTATTGTCCAAAAGAATAGAGTTTCCTTGGGAGTTGGTACATTCAAATAAAAAGTCGTCGTTTATTCTGTTGAGTGTTATTTTCATTATTGCTTGTTGCTTGTTGCTTGTTGCTTGTTGCAAAGTTATAAAATTCCTCTCGCTTTTATCTCCAAGTATTTATTGATAACATCAATATTCAGGTTTTCAGGAAGGGTATATACGGTGTAAATTCCATATTTACGCAGCTCCTGGATAATTAGTTTCTTTTCAAATTCAAATTTTTCAGCGACGATTTCATCATATATCTCCTGCATATTTTCAGGATTTTTATTGATCAGCGCCTGGAGTTCGGCATTTTTGAAAAACACCACTACCAGCAAGTGATTTTTAGCAATTCCACGAAGATATTTCAACTGGCGGTTTAATCCGTCCAGCGTTTCAAAATTGGTAAAAAGCAAAATTAAGCTTCTCTGGTTGAGCGAATATTTTACATCCTGGTACAACCGGTTGAAGTCACTTTCAAAAAAATCTGTTTTAATATTGTACAGGGCTTCTGAGATTTTTTTCAAGTGCCCGGATTTATTATCGGCAGCAATTTTATTTTCTGCTTTTTTTGAAAAAGTCATCATTCCGGCCCTGTCTCCTTTTCTCAAAATAATATGGGACAATGCCATGGCAGCATTAATGGAATAATCCAGCAGGCTTAATCCATTGAAAGGCATTTTCATCGTTCTGCCTTTATCAATCAGTATAAAAATACGCTGTGATTTCTCATCCTGAAACTGGTTAACCATTAAACGATTGGCTTTGGATGTTGCCTTCCAGTTAATGGTTCTGATATCATCTCCAGGAACATAATCCTTGATCTGTTCAAACTCCATGGTATGCCCTAACTTTCTGACTTTCTTAATTCCTCCCAGCATAAACTCGCTCTGTAACGCCATCAGTTCATATTTTCTGAGATGAACAAAGGATGGATAGGAAGGTAAGATTGCATCTTTCTGGAAATTAAATCTTTTGGAAACTAATCCCAAGGGTGAGGAAGCATATACATTCAGACTTCCAAAATGGTATTCTCCTCTTTCTTTGGGTTCCAATGCATATTGGAAAAAAGTATTTGTCCCGGAATGAATATGTTTTTCAATTAAAAAATCTCTTTTCTGAAACTGGAAAGGTATTTCATCAATAATTTTGGTCGTAATCTTAAAGCTGTAATTGTTTTTGATATCAATTTTTACAAAGTTTTCGTCGCCATTGGACAATTTCTCCGGTACTATTCTTTGAGCCTGTAATGCATTTTTCTGATTAAAGAGAAGTAGGTAATCAACTATTACTGCAAGAAAACAAAGCAGTAATACCACGTGGGCAACCCACATCAAAGCCGGGAAGAAAAATGCCAAAACATACAGAACACCCACTCCGATGAGCGTAAAGAAGAAACGTGTATTGATGTATAAGTTTTTCATTGTTTAGGTTGCAGGTTGCAGATGACAGGTTTTGGGTGAGTGTTTATTAGCTTTATCACAATCATAATTACTGCTACCTATCTCGGAATTTCTATTCCCTCTAAGATTTGACGGATAATTTCATCTGCGGTAAGACCCTCCATTTCTCTTTCCGGAGAAACGATTACTCTGTGTCGTAAAACAGCATAACTTGCTTCTTTAATATCTTCCGGAGTTACAAAATCTCTTCCTCTCAATGCTGCAAATGCTTTTGAGGCTGTAAGAAGCGCCAGCGAAGCTCTGGGAGAAGCACCCAGATATAAAAACTGGTTTTCTCTGGTATTGATAATAATTTTAGCAATATATTCCATCAACTGTGCTTCCACAATGATTTCTTTTACCAAATGCTGATAGCTTTTCAGCTGTTCTGCGGTAATTACGTGATTTACGCCTTCGGTTTTGTCTTCTTTTTTACTTTCATGCTGATTTCTGATAATAGCTATTTCCTGTTCAAGATTAGGGTAGCCCACATTGATTTTGAAAAGAAAACGGTCCAGCTGAGCCTCAGGAAGTCTATAGGTTCCTTCATGCTCTATTGGGTTTTGGGTAGCTACTACAAGGAAAGGTTCATCCATTATATAACGGGTACCATCCATTGTAATCTGTCTTTCTTCCATTACCTCAAAAAGAGCTGCCTGTGTTTTTGCAGGCGATCTGTTGATCTCATCAATTAATATGAAATTGGAAAAAATAGGTCCTTTTTTAAATTCAAACTCCGAATTTTTCACATTGAAAACTGATGTTCCTAAAATATCGGAAGGCATAAGGTCCGGGGTAAACTGAATTCTGCTGAAGCCTACATCAATCGTTTTTGCCAGTAGTTTTGCAGTAATTGTTTTGGCAACTCCCGGAACACCTTCAATTAAAACATGTCCGTTTGAGAGCAATGCAGCCAACAGATGTTCTATCATATTCTCCTGCCCTACAATTACTTTTCCAATTTCAGATTTTACTTTATCAATGCTTGCACGGAGTTCAATCATATCTATTCTGGATTGAAACTGGTCTTCGCTTTTATTAAGGTTTATCGCGTTTTGATTTTCTATGTTTTCGTTATCAAGGTTTTCCATAATTTTATCTTTGGTTTTTTGACAGGCTTCGTTCTATCTCTACATTGTCCATCAGGACTTTACTTTATTTAAGGATCTCATCAAGGAGTCTGTTTATCCTTGTTAAGTCCTCTTTCATAACACTGGCATATGGGTCCTGGGCTTTTTTAATAAGCTCTATTGCCTCATCTATCATCTCTATTGTTTTTCCGGTTTTCAATTGCAGTTTTTTTGCAAATTCCGAATCTAATTGCTGGGTATCAATCAGCAGGTCCATTCTCACTTTATTTAGGAAATATTGGGCTTTTTTGGCCATCATATCGTGAAAATCACCTTCCTGAAGATAAAGATTTCCTATGCTTTTAACAAAATCTAAAGAGGTATTTCTCAATGGTTCTATAACGGCTACTACCCTCTGCTTTCTTTTAGCATTAAAGAAAATAAACAGGGTAAGTCCGCCTAAAAGAACCCACCAGGCATATTTCAAAGCGGGATTCGACAATACAAACCTCATAAAGAAGCGTGATGCTTTACTGCTGCTTGGTACAAACCAAACCGTTTCCCTATCCTGAAGATAAGAAAAAACATCCTGTGTATATTTTACATTTCCGGGTTTCAGAAGATAGTAATTGGTAAGGAAAAGTGGCTCACAGTGAGCATAGATATTACCTTTCCCAAATTTTACTTTAATAAAATTGGCCTGGTCCGTATTCTTTCTTTCTACAGTCTTACCGAGTATTTCAATCTGGGGCTTAATAAATGAAAAACCTCTTCCGGACGGAAATTTATTCAGTTTTATAAAATCGCTCTGATATTTTTTATCGGTAAGCTTCAGCACATTCTCTTCTTCAAAAGAAATATCTGAGTCATAATAACCAATACTGTCGGATATTTCTTTGGGCATGCTGCGTTCCATAATCAACATCGCATCGGAACCATTGGATACCTGATCCAGGATTTTCTTCCATGATTCTTTGTCAATATTGCTTTCGATAACAACAATATTATGGATTCCTCTTTTATGTTGATTATAATATTCGTAAGGCGTCTGCTCAGTTTTTTTGAGCTTATTTTTAAAGAGATCCTTTGCTTCATTATTAAAAACAAACAGCCCAAAAGGAGACTTCTCATTAATATCGAAGTTTTTGCGCCAGTTTGTAGTCTCTTTTTTGTTAACTTCAAGCAACGCCAGAATAACCATCACAACGATGAAAATTACAGCATATATTTTGAAAGTTTTATTCATGGTTAATCTTTAATTATGGTTTAAATACCTGATACTGATTTTTAAATTTCCTGTAACTCTGTTCTTCAATATTGAATTCCCCATACCACACATAATCGAAGATATAGGCAAGGTTTGAAAATTCGTTTTTCAGATGGGGTGCTTTTAGCTCCATCGTATAATCTTTGTTCGTTTTTTCGGGATTCCAGTCGATCAGTTTTTTATCACTTAGCTTTTTAAGAATAAACAGGAACTGATAACGTACTGCCGAACGGTAATCTCCTTCATGTTCAAACTTTGCAATACTTTCAGGAAAATTAATCTCATGGATATTTTCATGAAGTTCTTCTACCTTAATATTTATTTTTTTATTCTTTCTACCAAAAATAAAGCTTCCGTCTTTTCCCAGCATATATCTGATGATAAAATAGAGAAGGAATCCTACCAGGATAATGGCAAATAACCGGATGAGAACTGTAGTGAGCTCTGCCGATTTGGAAAGAGCTGTTTCTCCAAAAATACTCTGCAAAAGCTGTCCGATCTTTCTCATTAGCTTCTGCCAGAAAGATTCTCTTGGCTTGGTTACAGAATAGTCGTATTCTTTACCCTTATATCTTGCAGGAATGTTTTCTTTAAATTCCTTTGAATATACCCTATTTTCAGATACTGGATTTTTCATCAATACAGAATCTGCACGCAGCATATTGTGGTAATGATTTCTACTCAAAGAATCTCCCAGATAGTTATCCACAGGAATATTTTCCTGAGCATTAATCAATTCCAGGGACAAAAAAAACAGTATAAAAAACAGAAACTTATTCATTATTACCAATGGTGTCTATTTCTTCAAGTTCCACTTTCTGGTGAAGATCTGTTCTGCTGTCATAATACATCAACCCTCCGTTAATATACATCAGATTGGAAAGAAAGAATGAGAGAAGCATTGAAATACCATAAAAAACAAAAAAGGCAATACCTATTGCACCTGTAAATGGATTTTGTTCAAAGTTTGCATCCGGAGCAGTGGTAAGGATTGATCCGTAAAAAAATATCATCGGAATGTAGGTAAAAAATGAAGCCACAATGGAGATAATAATCACCATCACAAATGCCGCTCCCCAATACTTCCAGTATGGAGATTTTTCACTTCCGTTCGGATAGGAAAACTGTGCTCTCATCGAATAGCTCAAACTTTCAAAAAAACTCCTGTTTGAATTAAAATAATCATACATCAGAAATGTAGTGACATTAAATATCGTGGGATACACAAGAAATATCAGGAAAAAACCAATTACAATAAATATCAGGAGATAGGAAAATCCAATCACAAACAGGGCCAGCGGTGCTACAATAAAAATAATTCCAAGGCATAACTTCACTATTTTTCCGGCATTATTTTTAAAATCACTCAGAATTTCATCGGTTTTTATATTTTTTGCCCCCTGTGCAATTCTCTTCACATAGAAAACAGGAAACAGATAATTGACGATGGCCAGGACCATAAAAAGTAAAAATGTAAGCAGCCCTACTACAATCAGCATTCCTCCGTTTTCTGAAAAATATTGTTCAAAATAATACGTATCACCACCCAGATTGGATCCGAAAAGCTGAGAAAAAAGCTCTTTATATCCGAAAACCACAACAGTTACCATAAGGATTAACAATAAGCCATTAATCAAAAGATAGCTTTTGAAATAGTTTTTTCCGTATAATTTGAAAAAATTGAAACTGTCACTTATAAAAGTTCCAAAATCCCTTTTTTTATAAAACTGTATCATTGATTTGGTTATTAATTTTTTTATTGACGATTGACGGATATACAAAATAATAGAACCCAATAATCGCAAGTGAACTGAAAATAATTGCTATGTTCAAAACCAAAGGCATTTTCAGCGCATGCCTCGTCACATATCCTTCAATAATTCCTGCACAAATAGTGAATGGAATGGTACTCAAAAATATTTTAAATGAATCTTTGAATCCCCTCTTAAAAGAATTAAACCTTGAAAAAGTTCCGGGAAACAAAATAGAAGCTCCCAAAATTAATCCACACATAGCTTCTACTACCATAGCAAAAATCTCAAAGACCCCATGGAGCCATATTCCTCTTGCACTGTCCTTCAAAGCTCCATATTCATAGAAAAAATACTGAAAAGAACCTAACATGACACTGTTCGAAAGAAGAGCAAACAGCGTTCCTACTCCTCCCGCAATACCATACATGTATAATTTGGCGCCTACCTGGATGTTATTAAAAATAATTCCTATGGTACTTCCCCATGTAGACCCGCTTTGATAGATTCCTACAGCATTGTTATTCTTTATATTTTCAATAGTTTCATTTACATAGCTTTCCCCAAGGATAATATTTGCAAAATCTTTATCATAGATGGCAGAGAGCACACCTATTGAAGTAAACAGAATAAAAAAAAGAAAAGCATACATCAGATATCTTCTATACTGATAAACCAATAATGGAACTTCAGTCCGGAAAAAATAAATCAACCGGTTCTCTTCTACTCTTTTTGTTTTATAAATTTTCTGAAAAATCTGAGACGACAAGTGGTTTAAGTAAACAGTTGTATTGCTTTTGGGATAGTATGTCTGTGCAAATGACAGGTCATTGATCAAATTAATATACAGTGAAGACAGGTCATCAGGATTTTTTTTAATTTTTCCTTGAATAACCTGTTCTATTCCCAACCATTTTTCTTTATTTTGTTTAATGAAATAAACTTCTCTCATAATTGTAAGGCTAAAATAATAAAAATTATGTCTCAAATTGCGATAAATACTTCACAAAATGTAAATATTAACTTCAATACGGCCAGTGTAGGAGAAAGAATGCTTGCTTTTATTATTGACCTTTTGATAAGAGTTGCTTTTGTTGTTATTGTATTTTATACTTTTTTTAATATTTTAGATTTGGGATACTTATTAAGTGGCCTTGACCAATGGTCTATGATGGCTGTTTATATTGTTCTTACCTTCCCAACTTACATTTATCCTGTAGTGTTTGAGAGTTTGACAGAAGGACAGACTCCCGGTAAAAAACTGATGAAAATAAGAGTGGTAAAGATTGATGGTTACCAGGCCAGCTTTGGAGATTATATGATCCGCTGGGTTTTCAGGCTCGTTGATGTTTCTTTTGCAGGAATAGTAGGTTTAGTTTCAATGATTATCACCAAAAACAATCAGCGACTGGGAGATATCGCTTCCGGAACAGCCGTAATTTCTTTAAAAAACAATATTAATATCTCTCATACTATTCTGGAAAATATCCACGAGGATTACATACCCTCTTTTCCTCAGGTTATTGCATTAAGTGATAACGATATGAGAATTATTAAAGACAACTACACCAAAGCATTGAAAATAGATGACCGTCAGATTATCACTAAGCTTTCCAATAAGATCAAAAGTATTTTAAAACTGGAAATAGATGCCACCCAAATGACGGAAAGACAGTTTATTAATGTAATTATCAAAGATTACAACTACTATACAGGAAAGGATAACTAATGACAATTAGCAGTAATTAGCAATTTTGCGTTGCAGTTGAATTGTCAATTTGAAAATATCCTTTAGAAACTCAAGATAAAGCTTTTTGTAATTACTCATTACTGATCATTCATACTTATAGTAGCCAGTGGTGCAATTTTTGTATCTTTAGTATTAAAGCCTTACATCATGAATTTTGAAAACAATAAATCCGGAAACGGCGGAGTTCTGACATTAAATAATGAAATAAAGGAAGTAGGAAGACTTACTTATACCATTTTCCCTGAAGACCATAAGCTGATTATTTCTTTCGTATTGGTTCACCCTGAATTTGAAGGAAGAGGAATGGGGAAATATTTGGTAGAAGAAGCCATAAAGTTTGCTAGAGAAAATAACTGGCAGGTATATCCTCACTGTTCCTATGCAAGATCAGTAATGATGAGAATGAGCGATGTAGATGATATCCTTTTAAAGAATTAGAACCTCATTCAGCAGAATTTCCTCAATATTGTTGGGGTAGTCTACTTTTAAGTGATGGTCAGAAGCTACCCATTCCATAATTTCCTGCAGGTTTAAAACTTTAGAATTTGGAATTCCCATTTTATCTAAAGCACAGGCGTTACATTCCTGCTCATATTGATTATGAATAGGGATTACGAATAATTTTTTATCCATAAAAAGAGCCTCAGCCGGAGTTTCAAAACCCGCGTTGCATAAAATCCCCTCGCAGCCTTCAAAATATTTCAGATACTGGCTTTCATCTATAGGAAATACTTCAACATTTTTTACTTTCACCTGTACTTTGCTGTATTTCGAGAACACCTTCCACTCTACCGGAATCTTCCTGAGAACTTTAATAATATTTTCATCCGCAAAACTGGGAAGATAAACTACATAATACCCCTGTTTATAAGGACTAAGGTTTCTGATTTTTTTTCTTATAACCGGCTTCTTGATCTGAGGATGATAATTTTCAAAATGAAAACCTATTTTCCTTTCGCTGGGAATATAATATTTTAAGATCATTTCTCCGAGGAAATCTTTCTTTTCAGGTTTGGGGGTCTCCGGAAAACTCATTGATGCCTGATGGCTCAGTTCTATCATTGGTAATTTCTTCAATTTGGAAGCCCATCCCGTTAGCGGCTCGTAGTCATTGATGATTAAATCATATTGAGAAAGCTCCAGTTCCTTTATTGTTTTGACAGCTTCCAGAAATTTATTCTCAGTAAATGTTTTGAGATAGGATAAACCGCCTGTTTTGTTATAAAGTAGAGAGATACCTTTATATTGGAAGTTGATGCCGAAATCAGCCTTTAATTGGGACTGATGACCACTGATGAGCGTATCTACCGAAGCATATTTTTTAAGAATAGGAATTATTTCCTGTGCCCTGGCCATATGGCCATTTCCGGTTCCTTGAAATGCATACAAAATTTTCATTTAAGTGAAATTGGTTACGATTTTTAAAAGGTCAGAGCTGTCCATCTCCTGAATTTCTTCAGTTTCGTCATCTTTCAGCAGATGTTTATGTTCGTCGTAGTAAAAGATACTCCATTTTTTCTCATTATATTCCAATGCTGATAAATTTTCTATCCAATCACCGGAATTTAAATAAGTACAGGATCCTTTTTTAGTAACGACCTCCCGAATCTGGGGCTGATGAATATGGCCACAGACAACATAATCGTAATGATTATCTATAGCCAGCTCAGAAGCAGTAAGCTCGAAATCCCCGATATACTTAATCGCTTTTTTCACATTATTTTTGATTTTTTTTGAAAATGAATATTTTTCTTTACCCATTTTTTCTAAAAACCAATTGACAACGTTATTGATGATAATTAAAAGATCATATCCTTTTCCGCCAAGCTTGGCAATCCATTTGGAATGTTGAACTGATGCATCGAAAACATCACCGTGAAAGATCCAGGTTTTCTTTTCGTCAATTTCGAGGCAGATTTTATTGCAGACCTTAAGTTTTCCCAATTCAAAATCAGTAAACTTGCGGAACATTTCATCATGATTGCCTGTAATATAATAGACATCTGTGTCTTTGGTAGCAAATGAAAGGATTTTTCTGATCACTTTCAAATGAGGTTTAGGGAAGTAAGACTTTTTGAATTGCCAGATATCAATGATATCACCATTCAAAACTAACGTTTCGGGCTGGATAGAATTGAGATATCTCAACAATTCCTTAGCCTTACATCCATAAGTTCCCAAATGAACATCCGATATAACAACTAATTCAACATTTCTTTTCATAGTTTTATACAAAGAAACTAATTGAAAATTAACTGTATATGAATGCTATATTATTTTTTATAAAGAGTTCATCAGCTCTTCGGTAATTTCCATGTTGTGGTAAACGTTCTGCACATCATCATCCTCTTCAAAACGGTCAAGCATTTTCATGTTAGCTTTGAATTGTTCTTCGTTTACTTCTTTTGTATTGTTTGGAATTCTTTGAAGTTCTGCACTTTTAGCTTCAATTCCAAGTTCATCTAATTTATGAGATAAAGAACCGAAATCTTCAAAAGCAGTTGTTATCATTACTTCATCTTCATCTTTTTCCACATCTTCTGCTCCCCCATCAATCATTTCCATTTCAAAATCATCCCAGTCCATCTTTACCTGAGCCAGGTCAAGGGTAAAAATTCCTTTTCTATCGAAGATAAATGCTAATTCACCATTCTTCCCGAGGTTTCCGTCAAACTTATTGAAAATAGCTCTTACATTAGCTACCGTTCTGGTTGTATTATTAGTAGTACATTCTACAAAAAAAGCAACTCCTCCTTGTCCGTAACCTTCGTAAGTGATCTCCTCATAATTTTCAGCATCAGCACCACTTGCTTTTTTAATGGCTCTTTCTACATTATCTTTAGGCATATTAGCCCCTTTAGCATTCTGGATGCATCTTCTTAAGGCCGGATTAGATTCCGGATCTGCTCCACCCGCTTTTACAGCCAGCGCAATATCTTTACCTATTTTGGAAAATGTTTTGGCCATCTTATCCCATCTGGCCATTTTAGAAGCTTTTCTATATTCAAATGCTCTTCCCATTTTAATTTTAAATTTTCAACAAAATTAACTAAAAGTCAACAAAAAAAAAATACCTCCAATCAAATTGGAGGTATTCATTATTTAGAAAAATTAATTATTTTCTTTTTTTAGCCGTAGCTTTTCTTTTAACTGGAGCTTTTTTAGCTTTTTTCACTACAGTCTTCTTCTCTACTACTTCTAGATCAGATTTCTTAAGTGAATCCCATGCAGCACCATTTACAGCTTCTACAACTACTTTTCTGTCAACCATTCTGTCAGCATCTGAAGCTTTAGCAGAAACTTGAGCATCTCTAGAACCAACACCAGTAGATTTTAACTGGTTAGCGTTAACTCCTCTAGACTCAAGAGCACCTACTACAGCAGCAGCTCTTTCTCTTGAAAGTTTCAAGTTGTAAGCAGCAGCACCTTTAGCATCTGTGTGACCAGTTACTAAGAATGTACCGTTAGAAGATTGCTTAATGATCTTAGCAGCTTCATCTAATTTACCATTAGATTCTGGTCTGATAGTAGCCTTGTTAAAGTTGAACAAGATTCCTTTAAGAGCACCAGTAGCTTCTTCACTGATTACTTTTTCTGGCTTAGGACATCCGTTGTATTCTGGAAGACCTGGAACAGTAGGACAAGCATCATCTTTATCTAAGATACCGTCACCGTCTGTATCTGGCCAAGGACAACCGTTGTTTTCAGCAGGACCTGCTACAGTAGGACAAGCGTCATCTTTGTCGATTACACCATCACCGTCTGTATCTGGCCAAGGACAACCATTGTTTTCAACTGGACCAGCAACATCTGGACATTGATCGTCTTTATCTGGAACTCCGTCACCGTCAGTATCAGGACATCCCTGGAATTCTGGTAAACCTGGAGTATCTGGACAAAGATCGTCTTTGTCTAGGATACCATCCTTATCTCTATCTCTGTTTCCGAATCTGAATAAGATAGATGCAGAAGCTTGCCAGAAGTTAGCAACAGTAGATTTATCACCTGGAGTTGATACATAGTCACCTTGAATACCAAGACCGAAGTTCTTAGTTACCCAGAAGTTAGCACCAGCACCTGTAGCTACAGCAAAGTGGTTAGCTTTACCATTCTCGTTTCCATCTTTTCCGTTTTCAACAGTTTCGATTGGGTTACCATTAGCATCTACACTCATTCTTGGGAAAGAAAGTGCAGTATAGTCATGTCTAAGGTAGTTAGCACCAACTCTTAAGTATGGATCAAACCAAGATTCTTCGTTCCATAAAAGACCTGCAGCGTGAGCCTGGAAACCAAGACCTGTCATCAAGAAAAATTCTTTCCCCATGTTGAATCTTTTGTTTTCAACATTTCCAACAGAAGTTTGCCAGTCAATCACTAAACCTTTTCCAACGTTTCTAGCAACTGTCAACTTAGATAATGGAGGTGTAATAGAGAAGTTGTTCATATTGAACATACTCTTTGTCAAATTTTTAGCAGAGAACGTATTACTGAAGTTACCTCTTGCTGCTACATGGTTTTCTGCATGAGCACCAACTCCGATTAACCACGGATTGTTGGTAGTCTGCGCGAAAACAGTAGAGGCTACAGTAAGCGCCAATGCTGAAATTCCTAATTTTAGATTTTTCATAGAATTAAATGATTAAATAATTGATAATGCAAAATAAATATAATTTTTCTTTATATACAAAGTTTTTCAAATGATTTTTAACTTTTCTTTAATATTCTGTCCAGGTTACGTTTATTTTCTCTATCTTTTATGGACTCTCTTTTATCAAAGAGTTTTTTCCCCCTACCTAACGCAATCAGCACCTTTGCTTTCCCCTTATCAGTGATATATAATTTTAATGGAATAATTGTATTCCCTGCATCTTTTAACTTTTTTTCAAGTTTTTGCAATTCTTTTTTGTGCAAGAGCAATTTCCGTTCCCTTTTTGTTTTGTGGTTATAAAAAGTTCCCAATTTATACTCATCAATCATCATGTTAATGATGTATAACTCCCCATCAATAAACTGACAGAAGGATTCTGTGATGGATGCTTTTGAAGAACGCAAAGATTTTATTTCCGTACCCGTCAAAACCATTCCCGCTTCATATTCTTCGAGAATTTCATATTCAAAACGGGCTCTTCTATTTAATATGCTAACTGTTTTTTCAATCTTCATCATTTTAAAATTTCGTTAATGAAATATAGAAAAAATACGATACATTTAAAAACTTGACTATTATATTATTACAAAATACCCAAATTCTTTTCGTAATTTTGCGCCAAATTTACAAAACTATATGTTAACAGTATCTAACTTATCTTTACAATTCGGGAAAAGAGTTCTTTTTGACGAGGTAAATATTATGTTTACCAAAGGAAACTGCTACGGGATCATCGGAGCAAACGGTGCAGGAAAGTCTACATTCCTTAAAATATTAACAGGAAAGCAAGATCCAACAACAGGACATGTATCTCTGGAGCCGGGAAAAAGAATGTCAGTTTTAGAGCAGGATCACTTTGCTTATGATCAATATACTGTTCTGGAAGCTGTTTTGAGAGGAAACAAAAAATTATTTGAGATAAAGGAGGAAATGGATGCGTTATACGCAAAAGAAGATTTCTCTGATGAAGACGGAATTAAAGCTGGTGAGCTGGGCGTAATTTATGACGAAATGGGTGGGTGGACTGCTGAATCTGATGCACAGACCATGCTTTCCAATGTAGGTGTTAAAGATGATATGCACTGGCAAATGATGAGTGAACTTGAGAACAAAGACAAAGTAAAGGTTCTTTTAGCTCAGGCTCTTTTTGGTAACCCTGATGTATTGATTCTGGATGAACCTACGAATGACCTTGATATTGATACCATTTCATGGTTAGAAGATTTCCTTGCTGATTACGAAAATACAGTAATTGTGGTTTCTCACGACCGTCACTTCCTGGATACCGTTTGTACGCACATCGGAGATTTAGATTATGCTAAACTTAACCTTTATACAGGAAACTACTCTTTCTGGTATCAGGCATCTCAGCTAGCTACAAGACAAAGGGCTCAGGCCAACAAAAAAGCTGAAGAGAAGAAAAAGGAACTTCAGGATTTCATTGCCCGATTCAGTTCAAACGTTGCTAAAGCTAAACAGGCTACTGCAAGGAAGAAAATGATCGATAAATTAAATATTGATGATATTAAGCCATCTTCAAGAAGATACCCTGCCATCATTTTTGAAATGGAAAGAGAAGCCGGAGATCAGATTTTAGATGTAAAAGGTCTTGAAAAAACAAAAGACGGCGAATTATTATTCTCCAATATTGACTTAAACCTTAAGAAAGGTGATAAAGTAGCGGTACTTTCTAAAAACTCTTTAGCAATAACAGAATTTTTTGAAATCTTAGCGGGTAATACTGAAGCTGATAAAGGTGCTGTGGCTTGGGGAGTTACTACTACTCAGTCTCACATGCCTTTAGACAATACTAATTTCTTCCAGGAAGATCTTAGTTTGGTTGACTGGTTAAGACAATTCACCAAAAACGATGAAGAGCGTCATGAAGAATTCGTAAGAGGGTTCTTAGGAAGAATGCTTTTCTCCGGTGATGAAGCGTTGAAATCTTGTAAGGTACTTTCAGGGGGAGAAAAAATGAGATGTATGTTCAGCAGAATGATGCTTCAGAAAGCCAATATCCTTTTATTGGACGAGCCTACTAACCACTTGGACCTTGAAAGTATTACGACATTAAACAACTCCTTATCCAACTTTAAAGGGAATATCATGTTGTCGTCTCATGACCACGAGATGCTTTCAACAGTCTGTAACAGAATCATTGAACTGACTCCTAAAGGAATTATCGACAGAGAAATGACTTATGATGAGTATCTTAGTGATAAGAAAGTAAAAGAATTAAGAGAACAAATGTATTCTTAATCTGAAACAACATTCGTGTTGATATAAAAATACCTCGAAGAAATTCTTTGAGGTATTTTTTTTAACAATAAATAAAATAATTATTTCGTCAGTTTTGTCGTTGGAATAGAAACCGTTCCCGGGTCTTTCCATAAACCGTCTTTTTCCGCTTTTTTCTTTATAGCCTGTGCTCTTTTTTCACTGTCAGGATGAGAGTTAAACATTTTTTCAAAACCGGTTTGTGTACTTCCCTGTGAAAGTAATGCTAACTTCTTAAAAGCTGTATATGCTCCTACAACATCATACTTGTTAGTCTTCATAAAGTCATAGGAATAGGTATCAGCCTCGGATTCTTGTTTTTTACTGTGAGAAGCATCTACAAATGCATTAGCCATTTTCCCAACCTGGCTATCATTAAGAGTAGCCACTTGTGAAGATGCTGAAGATGCAGCATCCAGTGCAGCTGCTTTCAGGTAGGCAGATTTCATAGCATCTTTTGTATCCTGATTTTTCACGTGACCAATTTCATGGCCGATAACCGCTAATAATTCATTATCTGACATGATATCCATTAATGAGGAAAACACACGAACACTTCCGTCTGCACAAGCAAAAGCATTGATATCTTTCACTTTATACACCTTATAGTTCAGACTTAGCCCGTCTTGAGATTTGTGCTTTCCAAACAATTTATTCAATCTTACAGTATAGGGGTCTTTTGGCCCTGCTACCTGATTATTTTTATCCATCCAATCTACAGATTCTTTGGATAATTTGATGGCATCTTCGTTGGTAAAAGATAAAGCCTTGGCACCATTAGAAACAATACCGGCTGCTTTTCCCAGGTTAATTTTTTGGGCATTGACAGAATACGCTGTTCCTAAAAACAATAAACATAGAGTAATTTTTTTCATAACTATTCAAAATTTGGAAGGCAAATGTAGCCAATTTTTAACAACTATAATGTAAAAACTTCACTTCCCATCATTTCAGAATGCTATTTTTTTTCCTTATTTTTGTGAAATGAGTCAAAAATGGATTTATAAACCCGAACCCGATGAGGAAGTTGTGGACGGACTAAGTTCGTCACTTGGTTTTGGTACTTTTGAATCTAAGCTTCTTGTTCTAAGAGGAATTGACAATTATCAAAAGGCCAGAGAATTTTTTAAACCGAACCTTAATGATATACACAACCCTTTTTTAATGGCAGATATGCAAAAAGCTGTAGAGCGTATTGCAACCGCTATTGAAAATGGAGAAAAGATATTGGTATATGGGGATTACGATGTAGATGGAACTACAGCAGTAGCTCTGATGTATCTTTACCTCAGCAAAATTGTAGAAAAAAAATATCTGGACTATTATATTCCGGACAGGAATTCTGAAGGATATGGAATTTCTACGGAAGGAATAGACTTTGCCAAAGAGAATGGATTTTCTTTGATCATTGCATTAGACTGTGGTATCAAAGCTATTGATATGATACAATATGCCAAAGATCTTGGTGTTGATTTTATCATTTGCGACCATCACCTTCCCGGAGAAGAAATTCCCAATGCTGTGGCTGTTCTGGACCCTAAGAGAAATGACTGCAGGTATCCATTCAAAGAACTTTCAGGATGTGGTGTAGGATTTAAGCTTTGCCAGGGACTTAATACCATTTATAAACTTCCGGAAGCGGAATTATTTGAGCTTACTGACCTTCTTGCTATTTCCATTGCTGCAGACATCGTTTCTATGACAGGAGAAAACAGAGTACTGGCTAAAATGGGGCTGAAAATTCTCAGAAAGACCAGAAATCTAGGCTTAAGGTTACTTATTCCTGAAGATAAACTTTCTCATTTTGAAATTTCAAATATTGTTTTTGAAATTGCTCCGAAGATCAATGCTGCAGGGAGAATATCTCATGGTAAAGCCGCAGTGGAGCTTATGGTTTCTGATAATCTGAAGCATGCCAACCAAATTGTGAGTGACATTATGGATCTTAACGATGAAAGGCGTGAACTGGATATGAATTCTACACTTTCTGCTTTGAATCAAATCATTGAATCTCAGCAGGAAACAAAACATACAACCATTGTTTATCATCCTGAATGGAATAAGGGAGTGATCGGTATTGTGGCTTCAAGGCTTATTGAAACTTACTACAAGCCCACTTTGGTATTTACAAATGGTAACAATGGAGAAATGGTAGCTTCAGCAAGATCTGTTTCGGATTTTGATGTACATGAAGCCCTTGATCTGTGCTCTGAATATTTTCTGAAATTCGGTGGCCATCATGCAGCAGCCGGACTTTCTATGGAAAAAGATAAATTTGATGCTTTCAAGGAAAAATTTGAAAGAATTGTTTCTGAAAAGATACAGGAGCATCAAAAGGAACCTTCCATTAGTATAGACTGTGAGATTAATATTAATGAAATCAACAGAGAGTTTATCAATTTCCACCGGAAATTAGCTCCTTTTGGGCCTCATAATATGAAACCTATTTTCACCCTGACCAACCAGAAACTTGCCGGCTATGTGAAGACTATGGGAAAGGATAACAATCATCTTAAGTTTTATATCAAACAGGAAACCACAGGCCGGAATATTGAATGTGTAGGCTTTAAACTGGGACCTTTTGCGGAAGATTTTAAACATAAGAATTTCGATCTTGCCTTCACCCTGGAAGAAAACCATTGGAAAGGTAATGTGACCCACTATCTCAATATAAAGGATGTGAAGTTTAGAGATTAATAGGCTGCAGGATTAGATTATTAAGTAACAAAACCAACATTTAATAATTCCCTGCAAAACCTCAAATAGTCTGCCTATTATATTGATAACTTTTTTACTATAACCTATTATCTGCTACCTGTTACTTTACAAAAAATGAAAAAAATCGGTTTATTTTTCGGATCTTTTAATCCAATACATATCGGACATCTTATTCTGGCCAATTACATTTTGGAAAATTCTGATATGGATGAATTATGGTTTGTGGTAAGCCCTCAAAATCCTTTTAAAGAAAAGAAATCGCTGCTTAACGATCATAACAGACTGGATATGGTACAGCTTGCGGTAAAAAATTACCCTAATATGAGAGTCTCTAATGTTGAGTTTTCTCTTCCAAAGCCAAGCTATACCATCGATACACTAACCTATCTTCATGAAAAGTATCCGGAATATTCTTTCAGTCTCATTATGGGAGAGGATAATCTGGATAATCTTCATAAATGGAAAAACTCTGATATCCTTATTAAAAATCATCATATTATTGTTTATCCGAGAGTATTTGAAGGTGAAAAGAAAGATTCTGAATACCTGCAGCATGAAAACATTTCACTGATAAAGGCTCCCGTAGTAGAACTTTCGGCTACGGAAATCCGCAGTATGCTCAAAGACGGTAAAAATGTGAGGCCTATGCTGCCTCCTGAAGTATTTGAATATTTGGACGGAAGCAGTTTTTATAAGTAATTTTGCAAATAAGAAGCTAGAATTTAGAAGTTAATAGAGTTGCATTCTCTATTTGTAACTCTTACCTTATACTTTACAACATGGAATTTCTCGAAAAAATTTTCTCAAAATATCCTCAGGAAAAAGTAATCAGATGGTTTAAGCAGATCTGCCTGGCCGAAGCTGTTTCATGGTTTTTTTTATTCACAGCAATGACCTGGATACGTATTGATCCGGAAGGTATATTTCCAATTGTGTACATCAGTACTATCGGCAGTATCCATGGTTTTTTCTTTACATTGTACCTGATATTTTTACCTGCCATAAGAAAAATATATAAATGGGATGATGAAGATAGCGTTTTCGCATTAATTGCCGCATTTTTTCCATTTGCCACAATTTGGATAGACAAAAAACTAGCCCGTTTCGACAGAGAATAACTTTATTTTTCATAAAATTTCAAATTTTCCTGTAACAAAATCATTGTTATGGTTGTCTTATTACGTAGAAAGGCAAAGCAATAAAAAAATAATTTAAATTTTATCAACTGATAATCAAATACTTATATTTATTTAATATTATTTTTAAGTACTTTGTATTGCATAATACTGTTTTTATTATATATCTTTGCTATGTTAAATAATAACACATACAAGCTATTACCAATTAAAAAATAATGATCATGAAAACTCAAATTCTAATTGCAGCCTTATTTTTCAGCGGATTTGTTAATGCCCAGCAATCTAAGGATAGCCTGAAAGTAAAGAATATTGAAGCGGTCAATATCAAGAAACAAGTTTTCAAAAAACAGGGAGATCGCCTCGTTTACGATGTAGCCTCTTCTCCTATTGCCAAAGGGACCAATACGTTCAATCTTTTGAAGCAAACTCCAATGATTTCCAGTATAGACGGAAAAACGCTGAAGATCTTAGGAAAGTCTGATGCGATTATTTATATCAACAACAAAAAATCAAATATGGATTCTGAGGCATTAATTGAAATGCTGAAGTCTACTCCATCTGAGGATATTCAGAAAATTGAGGTGATTACTGTTCCGGGAAGTGAATTTCAGGTGGAATCTAAGGAAGGTGTGATCAATATTGTTATGAAAAAGAATAAAAATAATGGCTACAATGGAACGATAAAGATGAATAATGAACAGGGGTATTACAACAACCCATCGGCCGGTGCTTCTTTTAATTTCAGGCAGGGTAAATGGTCCGGAAACTCAAATTTCAGAATGGGAAGCTGGACGGAGAGACAAAAATATACCTTGTCTAACGGCGATCCCAGTTTTAGAAATGAATCTTCCGGATCTAATGACGATCCCAACAAAAATTTTGGTGGAGGCTTCAATGTGGATTATGAGATCAATAAGAAACAAAGTATCGGATTCTCTTACAATATGAGATATAACAAAAGTTTCAACTCTATTCTTGATATAACTAATTGGCAAAATGGCCTTTTAACCAACAGAACTGTAAATAATGAGGATGCACAGACAAGGAATCATACATTTAATTTAAATTATGAAATAAAGACAGATTCTCTGGGCAGTAAGCTTACTTCTAATGTATCTTATCTTTGGTTCAACAGAGATAAAGCCAGCTTTAATGAAAGCTTCCCATTAGACAACGATCCTGATAACAACTATTCGGCCCTGTACCAGTCAGTACCACAAATCATCAATAATTATGCTGCCAACATAGATTATCTGAAAAAAACATCTAAAGGCGCAACCTGGCTGATGGGAATCAGCTACAATCACACCAATACGGATAATGATACCAGACAGGAAAGACTTAAAAACGGTGATTTTGTAATAGACCCCAAGCAGACAAATCATTTCACTTATAAAGAAAATATCTTAGGAATTTATCTAAACTATGAAAGAAAGCTGACGGAAAAGCTATCCGGAAAAATAGGAGCCCGTTACGAAATGACCAGAAGTACAGGGGATATCCTTGACAAAACAGGATTCGAAAGAAATTATAATAACCTGTTACCTTATTTGAATTTAAATTATGCAATCAGTTCGGACCATAACCTAAGCTATACTTTTTCCAGCAGAATCAGAAGGCCAAGATTCTGGGAGCTAAACCCTTCCAGAACCTATTTCACTCCTACGAATTATACCCAGAACAATCCATTTATACTGGCTTCAAAGTTCTATAATCAGGAACTGAATTATATGTATAAGAATGCCTACTATGCTAATTTAAGTTTTAATATGGTAGAAGATGCTTCTGCTTCTGATCTGCTTCCGTTGCAGGGAACCGTAACGGCTCCTAAAAGGGATGAAAATGGCAATATCATTTATGACAATAATGGCAATAAGATCATGGAAACAACAAAGTTTCTGAGATACATAAGAACCAATTATGGGAGCAACAGGGAACTTAATTTAACGCTTGGAATGAACAAATCATGGTTCAAAGATATATGGACTACTAATTATTCTGTCAACTTAGGTTATGTTACTTATAAAGGTGCAGTATTGGAAGATCCTACGTCCGCACCGACTCCTGAAGAAACGGAAGTCCTTGAACCTTACATCATTGATGTTAAAAATTACAATATGTCTGCTACCATCAATAATACGGTTCGGCTTTCTTCCAAAAAAGACTGGTTTTTAGGAGTCAATTACTTTTTTGCCAGTAAAGTGGCAATGGAAGGTGGTGTGATTGGCGCAAGACAAAGTTTCGATATCAGTGTGAAAAAAATTATAGGTGACTGGACTGTTATAGCGGAAGTAAATGACTTGTTTAATCAAAGTTTTTATAGGGTTAACGGAATACAGCCTAACGGGCAATACAATAATATAACCAACTTCAACTATCCAAGGCTACTGAGTATCGGAGTTACCTACAATTTCGGAAATCAGAAACTGAAAAAAGCAAGAGAAATGAAATCAGCCAACGATGCTGTAAAATCGAGAACATAAGCTTTTAAAACTACTACACATCATTCACATTTAAAGAAAACAGACATGAAACGCACTCTCTTATCCATCGCTATTATATTCGGAACTTTTGTTTTTGCTCAGGAAAAGAAAACCGACACTACAAAGACAAAAAGCATTGAAGGAATTACCATAACAAAACAGGTTTTTAAAAAGCAAAGCGACCGTTTCGTATATGATGTTGCAGCTTCTCCTGTTGCTAAAGGAAATACTACTTTTGATCTTTTGAAACAAACTCCGCTTTTATCTTCTACAGATGATAAAACCCTGAAGATAGCCGGTAAAAACAATGCACTCATCTACATCAACGGCAGAAAAACCAATATGGATGCTGAATCACTGGTGCAGTTCCTTAAAAACACACCTGCTGAGAATATTCAGAAAATAGAGGTTATTACAGTTCCGGGAAGTGAGTATCAGGTAGAATCTTCAGATGGGATCATTAATATTGTTTTGAAGAAAAAGATGAGTGATGGTCTCAGCGGGAACATGAGATTTTCCAATACACAAAGTAAATATAATGCAAGCCAGACCAGCTTCTCCGCCAATTACAGAAAGAATAAACTGGGCATCAGTGCCAACCTCAACGGTGGTGAAAATATTCAGGCTCAGACTTATACTTTAAGAAACGGAACGGTTGACACATCCAATGAATCTACCGGAAATATCGATGACCCGAACAAAAATATAGGTGGCTATCTCAATGTTGATTACCAGCTGACGGACAACAGTAATCTTGCTCTTTCCTGGAATACCTGGGCTAACAAGAGTTATAATTCCACAGTAAGTTTGTTTAATACTATAACCAATGGAGGGAAGACAAAATATACATGGTCAAAAAACAAAGAGGATTCAAGGTCATATAACAACTCTTTAAATTTAAATTATGAGTTAAAAACTGATTCTCTGGGCAGTAAATTAAATGTAAATGCTGCTTACCTGAATTATAAAAGATTCCAGTTTACCGACAACAGAACCTATGCTTCAAATATAAACAGAGAAATAGGAAATAAGACCACACAGGTGTTTCAAGATCTCCCTCAGATCATTAATAATTTCTCCGGAATGGTGGATTATATCCAGAAGTTTAAGAACGACCTGACTATTTCAGTAGGAGGAAATTATAATAAAACGAAAACAGACAACGATTCTAAAAGCGATACTTACTTTTTTGATCCTGTAGCCTCAAAATCAGCGCCTAATCACTTTATTTATGATGAAAATATATATGGTGTTTATATTACCGCAGAAAAAAAATTTTCGGATAAATTCTCAGGGAAAATAGGTACCCGATATGAAATCACCAACAGCCTGGGAACTTCAGACAATGCACCTACAGAAGAGCTGAAAAGGATAAAAAGGAATTATAACAATATCCTTCCTTATCTAAGCTTTAATTATGCTATTAATGATAAAAACAATCTATCCTATTCCTTTTCGAGCAGAATGAGAAGACCTAGCTTCTGGGAAATAAATCCGGTAAGAAATATTCTGACTGACGATAATTACACCCAAAACAACCCTTTTGTAAAGGCATCTTCAACATATAATCAGGAGCTGACCTATATGTACAAAAACTCTTATTTCCTGATTCTTAGCCATTCATTTTTTAAGGATGCTATCACTCAGGTTCCTTTACAGGGGTATCCTGAATCACCTAATGGAAATATTGGAGAAAACCCTGTATTAAGATATATCAGAACCAATTTCGGAGATAAACAGGAAATGTCTGCCATGGTAGGAATTCAAAAGTCATTTTTCAAACAATATCTGACCACCAACTTCAATATTGGAGTACAGCATAACATTAACAACGGAAGTCTCGATACTGATCCTACAACCGGAGACCGATTCAGAAATAAAGAGGGAGACTATATCGTATATACCAATAAAACGAGCTCTACAAGTCTTTTGATCCAAACCAACAATACCATCCGCCTGGATAAAAAGAAAACCTGGTTTTTGGGTGTTAATTATTTCTTTGTAGACAAACAACAGATTGAGCTTGGTACATTGAAAAGCTTAATGAGTTTAGATCTCAGTATCAAGAAAACATGGAATGAATGGACCTTTGCAGTGAATGTAAATGATATTTTAAGAACTAACATTATTAAGATTGAAGACTTTCAGTCAAACGGTAACTACAACTACATTCACCAAAATCAGTACCCTAGAAGCTTAACGGTAAGTCTTACCTATAACTTCGGAAATCAAAAAGTGAAAAAGGTAAGAGATATTGAAGGCGCTTCCGATTCTATTAAAAGCAGGACAAGATAAAAAATTATCTTTCTTCATATTCAACTCAATTATTTTGTATTATAACCCGTTGATTGATCAGCGGGTTTTTTATCTTTAGAGGTATGAGAAAAAAGTTAATTTTCATTGTGGTAAGTCTCCATATATTATGTCTGCTCCTAAACTGCAAAGAAAAAAAGGTAAGTCTCGGTAGCGGTATTCATTTTGACAAAGAGGAAAATATTCATTATGGAAATGATCCCGACCAGATAATGGATCTCTATCTTCCGCATGAAAACCCTTCAAAGAAAAAAACAGCTTTTATCATTATACATGGTGGAGGCTGGCGCAGCGGGAACAAATCTCAGCTGACATTCTTTACCCTTTCTATGATGCAGAAATTTCCCGATTATATTTTTGCCAATATCAATTACAGACTGGCTTCGGTCAATCGGTATGGTATTCCTAACCAAATGGAAGATATTAGAAAAGTTACCGTATTTTTAAAAAATAAATTAAAGTATAATCCTAAAATCATTCTTCTGGGAAACAGTGCCGGTGGGCATTTATCCATGATGTATGCCTATCATTTTGATCCTTTGAAAAATGTAAAATCTGTTATTAATATCGTAGGACCCGCTGATCTTTCTGATGAAGGTTTTAAAACCTATGAAGACTATTCGTTTGTGGAAAAACATCTTATAGATCCTAAAATTCTTTCTGGGAGCATGACTGCCAACAGTTTTTCCAGTCCTGTACAATGGATTACATCCAATACTCCTCCTACTCTTTCTTACTATGGAAAAACAGACCGTGTTATTCCTTTAAGCCAGAAAAGAATTTTAGATTCTGTTTTAAATAAAAATAACGTGATCAATGAATCTTATGAGTTTAATGGTGGACATCTGGATTGGGATAAAAAGCCAAATGATAGTCTTCTCATTAAAAAAATTGAAACGTTCCTTAAGAGGACCGATACATAATAAAACGCTCTGAAAATTTCAAAGCGTTTTATTCTTAGTATCCCAATGCTTTTTTAGCTTCAGTAGCCGCAGTATTCAGGGCATTCATACATTTCGGAAAGTTTTCCATATTGTTTCTGAGATCCCAGAACGGTAACAGTACAATCACTGAAAAATCGGTCTCAGGATCATAAAGCATCATAGAAAGGTAGCCTTCAGTAGCTCCGTTATGACCGTAGCCAACTCCCGGAAGATGAAAACATCCTAATGCATAATTACGATCTTTGACAGCCGTTGCAGGCCCCTTACTGGTTTTCATTTGTTCAATACTTGAAGCAGTAAGTACATTCTCTGCTTTCATGGTGCTCCTGATATAATCGGAAAGCAATTTCATGGTCCCGATTCCGTTTCCTTCCCCTATATGAGCGCTGGCATTTTTAAGATTGGTAACCTCATCGTGGTCATCATATTTAATGAAGCCTGTCACATATGGCATAGGCAGCTGCTTATCCGAAGCAAGCTCTGGAAACCTGATTTCCAGCGGAACCTTTGTTCCGGGCCCTACAATATGGTCGTACATATAATTACCATAGGTTTTGTTCGCTCCTGTTTTTTGAGAATAAATTCTGGCTATAATTTCACTCAGAATAGAATATCCGGTATTTGAATAATGATACACCGTATTCGGTGCTCCATAGGTAAGACTTTTTTCTGCTAAAATTTTCACATAATCCGAAGTGGAAAACTGGTGATCCGGGAAATGCTCAAGCATATAATCGGTATAGCTCTCCCCATCTATATTATATTTGCTGGCGTCATTGGTAATATCATAGACTCCCGCATTATGCTGTAGAAGCTGGCGAATAGTTATCTGCGATTTGTGGGGAAAGTCCCATGCTGCTCCATCGGGAGTATAAGGGACATTTGTTCCGGGAATCATAGCTGTAATTTTATCATCCAGGTTGAGCCAGCCTTCCTGCATCATTTTTAAAATTGCCGTAGAAGTAAAATTTTTGGTGTTGCTGGCAAAACGGAAGTAAGTGTTTTTGGTTACCGGAATACCATTCACTCCGGTAGCCGTACTGAAAAGAGTTCCTTTTGGTGAAACTACATAAACGCTCAGTGAAGGAACATCAGTCTTTAATTCTTTCTGAAGGTTAGCGTGAATATCCTTTACGGCTGTATCCAGATTTGACCGGTAATCCTCGTTATCATTTTTTCCACAGCCTAAGGAAGCAAGCAGAAAAAGGGAACACCCAATAGTTTTTAGTTTTTTCATGGTATATCGTTGGTTTATTGTTTTAATTATTCAGATTTTACAATCTCTGTTTTTTCAGAAACCCCGTTGGCATTAAAAGCTTCAATCTGAAAAAAATAGGCATCCGTTCTATCAGCTCCTGTAAAGAAATATTCATTTTTCCCATACACCATAATATTTCCATAGAGCTTGTCAGGAGATTTTCCCCAATAGATCACATAGCCGTCTGCTTCCGGGTTTTGCTGCCATTTCATCCAGATGCTCCTTCTTTCACCATATTTCTTCGGATCGGCTCTTAAAGGCACGAACCCTTCTACTTTTTTAGGCTTTTCTCCTGCTCCTTTTCCAAATACCCTGAAGCCACTTAATGCAAATTTTCCGGTAGGCATTTTAAGATTCTCCATTTTAAGGAATCGTGCCTGTGCCGGTTTTTCCAATTCAATATAATCGTGGGGAACATCTTTGGTATTTTTACTTTTATCAACAATTACTTTCCACTTTCTCCCATCATTAGAGCCATAGATTTTATACTGGTGCATTTTTCCTGAAGTTTTCCCCAAAAATTCAGCATCCTGATCTGCATAGTTAACCTGGATTGCATTAATTGTAGAAACTTCACCAAGATCGGTTTGAAACCATTCGCCGAAATTTCCTGTTTTCGCACTCCAGTAGGTCTTAATATCTTCGTCTACTGCGTAATTGGGCTGATAACCGCCTAAAGTGGATGAAACCTGAACAGGTTTATTATAATTCAGCAGCATCCATCCTGCAAAAAGGCCCTTAGTGAAATCTTTACCCTGGGCATATTGGGGAAGGTAAGTAGGATAATCTCCATAGGCCGTATTACAATACATTACATCATCTTTATCAAAACCGGCCGGCCAGATTCCGAGTCTTCTTTCAAAATTATTTTTAGTGGAAATAAAAATGGTCGAAATATGCCACCAGTTTTTGTAATTATCTTCAAAAGTAGCGCCATGGCCTGCTCCTCTTGCAAAACCTCCCGGCTTATAGGAAAACGGATTATGCTGCTGGTATTCGAACCCTTCCAAAGGGTTTTTACTGACATATACCCCATCTGAATATCCGCTGAATTCTGTAGCCGGAGCACCATACTGCATATAATATTTCCCATTATGCTTTGTCATCCATGCTCCTTCTACAAAAGGCTGAAGAAAAACATTGTCATTGTATTCCCCGAAACGTTCCCATCCATGGTCTTCAGGTTTTAATTTAATAATCGGCTTTACAAAACCTTCAGACTGAAGGTTTTTAACTTTTACTTCTGTTCCCAACAGCGGCCATTCATTACTTGATCCCCAATACAGATAAAGCTTATTTTTATCTTCATCATAATGAAACGCAGGATCCCATGCGCCCACTTTTAAAGTATCTACTGCAATTTTCCAGTCATCCTGGGTAGGGTTTGTACTTTTCCAGATGGGAAAGTCCTGCTCCCATGTAGAACCATAGACGTAGAGTGTGTCTTTCATAGCCCAGACTGCCGGAGCATTCAGATCATGAATATATTTGTTGTCTCTGAGGAATTTTCTTTTTACAAACTTCCAATCCAGCATATCGTCACTGTACCAGTATCCTTCCTGATTGGTAGAAAAAAGAAATAACTTATTCTTAAAATTGACAATTACCGGATCAGCGGTAGCCCGGTGTTTTCCCTGTTTTGAAAAAGCTTCAAAAGGGGTATAACCATAATCAATATTAATAGGGTTACAGAATGTTTTCTGCTGACCTCCAGCCCATATTCCCAGGAAAATAGCCAATGATAATAAGTAGTGCCGCATCTTTATATTTTTTGCCTTACAAGCAAATTTAGTTAACTTTTTTTGGTTTTCTCCAAATAAACCCATCCAAAAGATAGTGGGTAAGCTGTGGTACTGCCAGCAGTGGGATCAAAAATGAAAGGATATTCTCTGATATTGTAAAGTTCAGGGAGAAGTGTTCATTCCAGACCAACGTTTCCCACAAAAGCTCTTCAAAGAAAGCGAAAGCCAAAAGTACTCCTGCAAATAAAAAAATTCCTGTTACAGATTTAAAGATCAGCAATCTATTCAACTGCTCATCATCTTTCTGTTTGATTTCACGGATATAGATCAATGCGATATAAGGGATTCCATGGGAAATAACATTTAGAAAAGTAAAAATAAGGTCATCATTAAAATAGACGATTCCAAAATACCATGAAAGATAGGTTCCGGTAATAAGCGATATTTTGGGAATGTTCAGTTTTCTATTTTTCACCGCAACAAAAACAGTCTTTGAAATCCATATTGTAAGGATAACAACATATAAAACGGTTATAAGACCAGTATAATCCGGGAGCCTTTTGAACCAATCGAATTCATTGCTGACAAACCAAGTGAAGGCACGTGGTGTTTTAAACCAATACAGCATTGGATAAATGGTGGCAGCATATACTGCAACCTCATCTATTCTTTTACTCCAATTACCGGGTTCAAAGCGGGCATAAATCCTCATAAAACCATACTGCTGACGGATAAAGTGAAAAACAGCCACCAATGCTAACACCGACCAAAACGTCAGATTGCCAAACTGAAATAAGGCAATCCCCAGCAACCAGCTTAGCATCGGGATTCCCAAATACAGCAACTTTCTTTTTTGAACCCGGCCTTTTACCAGGTAAGTTTTGAATAAGGTGGAATAAACATGGGCAACATCCACAAAAACAATAAGGAAGAGCCAGGTATAGAAAGAATAACTGCTTTCGAGTTCCTGAATCTGCTTTTGAAAAAGGAAGATGATCAGCAGAATAAGGAATGGTGGGGACAAAATAAGCCACCAGTCTGTTTTTGCATTATGTATCCAGGGCTGTTTCATGTGGATATTAATTTGTTTTTAAATAGTCATTTATAGTCTCAGCATTGTCATTTGTCCTGAGGTTTTATCAGTCAAAAGCGATTTCATATCATTTGCCCGGCAGCTCTTCGTCCCTGATAAAACGCTTCTTCAAAAATAGATATTCCGGAAAGATCAGAGTGTGCAAAGAAAACTTTGCCATCTATAGGTTCTTTTGCTGCCTGGGCAGCCTCCCCAAAGATCTGGCTGGGAACAGGGGCAATCATGGCATGTCCTATTTTATGAAACTGCATATCCAGAATAAAGTCTTCTATCAGCGGATGGGCTTTCTTTAAATCTTCCAGTACAGAAGATTTAAGCTCGTCTTCTTTCATTGCATACAGTTTCCTCCTGGCTTTTCTGCAGTCATTGGTAGAGAAGCTTTTGTAATAGGTAATCACCTTTTCACCCATAATCTGATTAACATTCTGATGCTGATCATAAATATAACCCAAGCCGGCTGACCTGTAGATCACATTATCCCACGCCAGTTCTTCATCACCTCCAAATTCATTTTTCAATGTAATGGTAGTGAGTAACCAGGGAACATAGTTAAATGATGATGCTTTTTTATGATTGAAAATTCTCTCGTTTACAAATTGAGGCACTGCACATAAAACCTTTTCAGCAATGATCTTTTTGGTTTTCTTCTCTGTATTATCAAAGCTCAATACTTCAACGGAATTACCAATTTTAATATCAAAAACTAAATTTTTAGGTAATAATTTCCCTTTGGTATATTTGGAAAAATGCTGTACCAGTCTAGCATTTCCTTCCGGCCAGGTGAAAACCTGATCTTTGTATTTTTGGCTCCAGTTATTTTTTCTGCCTGCAAAATAATGAATCCCGGCCCATGCAGAAACAAACTCAATCCCTAAACCATAATCATCTTTGCATGAATAGTCCAGCAACCACAAAAGCTCTTCAGACTGAAAATAATATTCTTTCAGCCAATCCTTAAACAGCATATTTTCCAGCCTTACTACTTCATCTTCCCTGCTGGAATCCTCAACAGGAATAGCAAACCAATATTTTCCAAGTGCATCTTTCTTCAGACGGAAACCATCCATCATTTTGAAAAACCGGTCAAGTTCTTTCTGGGTTTCTGTGGAGATTCCTTTTTGAGGAACAATATCATTTTGCCATGAGTTTTTGAAAAACAATCTCTCCTGCTGTGGAAAAGTCATCTGGTACTCATCAAGAACAGGCTCACCGTGCTCGTCTGTACCCAGATATATTTTACATTCCTCCAGGAAATCAATGATTTCAATATTTTCTTTATTGGGTAAGGGTAGATAATGGGCTCCCAAAGGGAATTTGGAAAATTTATTCTTTCCGTTGGAGGAATTACCCCCTAAATGATTCTCCATTTCCAAAATAAGATAATCGTTCTCGTTATTCTGGCTGAAAAATCGGCAGGCTGAAAGTCCGGAGATCCCACTACCCACAATAAGGTATTTTGTGTGGATAACTTCTGAAAATTGTGGAAAATCTTTTGCCCACAACTTATGTCCCAAAATATGATTGGTCCCGGTAATATGAAGAAGCACAGCCTTCACTTTCTTTCCACAATACTGTAGAAAAGGAAGCATCAAACTGCCCAGCAATACTGTTGTAAGAAAATCCTTCCTACTGAACTTTCCCCCACTCTTCATCGAAATAACGAACTAAAATCTGGTTATCCAGACGGTTAACTTCTACCTCTTTCACCTTCATATCCTTATTAAAGTAGGATAACTGTGAAAAATTGTAATCATAATATTTTAAATTGGGAAGCTTTCTGAAAATCCTGTTATTTACCGGTTCATAGGAAGCCATTGAAAATCCCCACTCTCCAAATGAGGGAACATAGGTATGGTAAGCAGCAGTAAAAGGGAATATCTGATTCATTGTTTTCTCTATACACCAGAAAGATTTGGGAGCAAAATAGGGTGATGTTGTCTGCACTACAATTTTAGTCTCCGGCTTTGTCAATCTTTCAAGTTCTTTATAAAACTGTAAGGAATACAGCTTTCCCAGGCTGTAATTGGATGGATCAGGAAAATCGATAATCACAACATCAAACTTCTTTTTGTTCTCTTTTACCCATATATAAGCGTCTTTATTAATCACTTCCACCTTAGGATTGGATAGGGAACTTTGATTCAGCCCGCGCATGGTTTCATTGGTTTTGAAGAAATGGGTCATCTCTCCATCAAGATCTACAAGACTAATTTTTTTTACTTCTTTATATTTCAGTATTTCACGGACTGCAAAACCATCGCCTCCTCCCAGCACCAGAATATTCTCAATATTTTTCGCCATAGACATCGCGGGATGTACAAGCGCTTCATGATAACGGTACTCATCCGTGGAAGAAAACTGTAAGTTATTATTTAAGTATAACCGAAATTCATGATTATTTCTTGTTAAAACAATTCTCTGGTAAGGTGAACTTTTGGTGTAGACCACATTTTCACCATATAACTTCTCTTCAGAATAGGATAAAATAGTATCTGAAAAAATGAAAAGGCCTACCAACAAAGCAAATGCTGCTATTGATTTTATCCTTAAAGAAATCGGTTTTGATAATTCTTTTTTAAGATAAAAGCATAAAAATATGGCGATAGAAATATTAATCAGTCCAAAAAACAAAGGCGTTTTTACAATTCCCAACTTCGGAATTAAGACTAATGGGAAAAGGATTGATGCCAATAAGGCACCAATATAATCGAAAGCAAAAACATTTGAAACTAAATCTTTAAATTTAACCCTGTCTTTTAAAATATTCATGAGCAGGGGAATTTCCACGCCAACTAAGCATCCTGTAAAAAAGACAAAAAGATATAAAACACTTTCAAAATGAGCTAATGTATTAAAGAGAACAAACAATACAACAGAGCTTATTCCGCCAATGATTCCCACCAAAATTTCAATCTCAATGAATTTATCGATGAGATTTCCTTTCACAAATTTCGCAAGATAGGAACCTACTCCCATTGAAAAAAGGTAGACTCCAATAATGAAAGAAAACTGTTTAACAGAATCTCCCAAAAGATAACTTGCCAAAGCTCCGGCAACCAATTCGTAAATCAGTCCGCAGGTAGCGATGACAAATACAGAAAACAGCAAGAGTAATTCAAGAGAGATTCTCTTTTTATCCATGAATTGCGGCGCTTATAATCATTGAAATTCCTATGATAAATGCTCCGAATACAATGGCCAAAGCGATATTTTTATTCTGAGAGATCTCATGCCATGTTTTTTCAGGGGTCAGTTTTTCTATAATGAAATAGCACACCAGTAAAATAGCGATTCCTAAAAATGAATAGAGAACCGAATTGATTATGGGTAATACATTGAAGTTGTCCATAGTTTATAATTTATTTGTGATAATATCTGTAAAATCCTCTTCCGGTAGAATGGGTTCTGGTAGTTCCGTCACGGTAAGTTTCTGTTTTCTGGCAGTCACAAACCTGATTTCCCTGATAAGTAAGGTATACAAACCAGCTCAGGAAAAGCCCTCCTACCAGCGAAAGGAGCCAATTTTCTCTTATATAGTTAAAAATATTTGTAATCATGCTTGGTAAGGTGAGTTTGAACTATTTTTCCACTTATTAAAATTAAAATAATACCTTCCAACGCGCATGAGCACGTAAAGAATAATCATGATGACTAATATAAATGTAAAATTCCAGAATGAAACGGGAAGCCATGTCGCTTTGATCTGAACAGAAGAATTATCTGAAGATAGGCCGGCGGAAGACCTGATGGCTTCAGCAGTAATTAAAGAATCCAGTTTCTGTGTTCCAAAAGATTCTCTCATCAGCTTTGCTGTTTCCGATGAATCTTTATCCAGCGTTTTTCCGTCTGTAAAAGTTGTAGAAAGTCCTTTAAAATTGTCTGTAACCCCTATATTTCCCATTTTATCGCGAGAGATTGTCACCTTTGAATCCGGTGATTGGAAATTGGTTAATACAGGGTAAGATCCTTCATTTTCTGCTGAAATTACAAAATGATATTTCCCTGCTCCTACTCCACAAAGGTTGAATTCTTCAGACTGACTTCCTTCAGACCAGCTTTCACCATCTTCATAACCATGATACTGTTCTATATCCTTCGAGGTATATACCGCTTCATTGGTATTTTCATTGACAAGGCTCAACTGAACATTTGCCCACGAGTTATCAACATTCGAGAAAACATTAACCTTTAGGGGTGCTGAGCCTCCTGAAAGGGTAAAGCTTTTACTGATAAGCTCTTTATCCCGTACATCTGAAAAATTAACCGTCTGCTCTATAACCGTCTCATTGGTTCTGGAAGTATACACATACAACTGGAACAGGCATATTAAAAGTCCCGCTACGCAAAAGATATTAACAGCTTCCTTCATATTCACATAATAGGGCTGAACGATTCCAATGCCTGAAGAGTTCGGCATATGGGAAAGCGTAAAGGCCCGTTTAATGGTCTGTTTTGAAATATGAGTTCCGTAAAAATAGTTTGTTTCCTTTCCTGAATTCTCCTGAGAAATCATATGAGTCCCATTTACATATTCTTTGTAAGTAGCCAGGATGAAATCAAGTTTATCTTCAAAAAAACCTGTTGCTGCATGAATACTGCATTGAGAAGTTTCGTACCAACGATAGTTTTTACCGGCATATGTGGCCAGTTTAGAATTTTTACTCTTAAAATCATTAGGATGCATGGGGGTAAGAAATACCCAATGGCCATCACTTTCACTCAGGAAAGCACCTTCTCCTTTATTGTTTTTCAGATAATATTCACGCCAAAAAATATTGGCTCCATATTTTCTGACTATAATAGCCACGACTGTGTACTCTACATTTTCAATTTTCCCTTTTTTCCCAACGTCCAACACTACATTTTCTGTAGGAACATTCAGGTGTTTTGAAGATTTATTAGTAGTTAGGTCAATGAGATGAGAACAGGTTTGACAAACGTATTCTTTGACAGTAAACGTAAGGTCTAATTTATTTTCTGAATCACATGCAGGGCAGGCATAATGCATTTTTATCTGTTAATTTTGTGTTTTTGAATGGTATTAGCTTTAAAATACTGAATTACCTCATCTGCAATCTGCTCTACCTTTGAAGTATTGTCCTGAGTATAGTTACAAAGAAAAACGTCAAAAGTAAGCTGTTTAAATTCCGGCCAGGTATGAATACAAAGATGGGACTCCTTGAGACATACTGCAGCCGTGAAGCTCTGATTGTCAAAAATATGGTTGGTAATTCCTACAATTTCCACATCTTTAGTGGCCAGGATACTTTCCGTAAATTCCAGAAAACCCTTGCTGTCTATTAACAAATCTTCTGACTCTGTTTCCAAAGTCAGAAGAATATGTAAACCTTTACTTGATAATGGTTTCAATTAATTTTTTTCGTAAATATATTATTTTTTTGGCAGAAAAACTTCAGCAAGCATACATCTCGCACTTCCACCACCATTTACTTCAATGGTATTAAGATCGGAATAGATAATTTCACAATACTTTTCAATGGCTGCTACCTGCTCAGGATGTAAAGACTGATATGCTGTCTGGCTCATTACCAGGAACTTTTCTCCATTTTTATTTTGAACCTGAAGCATATTTCCTGCAAACTGCTGCATTTGTTCTTCAGAAATTTCTACAATCTCTTTTCCGGAGTTTTTGATGGTTTCAATTACTTTTTCTCTTTCCAGCTCATCATCAATACAATCAAGACAGATTACCACAAATTTGTCTGCCACACACATCATTACATTGGTGTGATAAATGGGAAGCCTTTCTGTACCTACGGTCTGATAGGAATGAAAAACAATCGGTGTGAAATCATATTTTGCACAGAAGTCTCTGAATAACTGCTCATCCAGCCTTAGAGAGACAGATCCATAAGCAATCTTGTTATCATGATCGAAAATCATACTTCCTGTTCCCTCCAGAAAATGTCCCTGAGTTTCAGAAAATGACCAGTCATCAATTTCAGCAACATCGAATCCCTGATCCTTGATGCTTTCAATAATATCTTCTCTTCTTTCCACTCTTCTGTTGGATGCGAACATCGGATATAAAACCACTTTTCCATCCTTATGGAAGCTCACCCAGTTATTAGGGAATATAGAATCCGGGGTATGAGGATCCAATGTATCTTTTATGGAAATCACATTGATTCCTTTATTTCTCAGTTTTCCGACAAAAGTGTTGAACTCAGCCAAAGCCTTTGACTGGATATCAACCCCTGTCTGTTCAATTTGAAAATAGTTGTTTTTCGCAGTTTCTGCGTTATAACCGAATGCTATCGGCTCTATCATTAATACGGTATCTGTTGTCTGCATTTTTTTAGTTTTAGAGTATTAGGGTGTGAGAGTTAGAGGGTTAATCAGCCGGCTATCAATTATCGTCATCTCTTTCAAGTGAAGAGAATGAACACCATTTTGCTGATTGGCTCATCATATTTACTAACATTCCAATGATATAATTATATTCATTATTTAATTTTTCAAACTGTTCAGCATTGATATACTTACAAGCGTGAGCAAACTGAAGCCAAGTCTGAGTTTCTCTAGCTTCCCCCTCAGAATCTGTAAGCTTAGCTGTAAAAGACTTTTCATATTTTCTTTTGCCCCAGGCTTCGCTGATATTAGCCGTTACAGATCGTGATGATCTTCTAATCTGATCTGTAAGAGAATAGAGTTCTTCTTTCGGAAAAGTCTTTGAGAGTTCATAAATATATTGTGCTGTTTCAAAGGATCTTTGAAAAACTTTTAAGTCTTGATGAAATTTAATCGTTGTCATAATTATTATTGATTAAAATACTTTCACACATAATTAATTCCGTCCTAAAAACTCTCCTACACTATTATGCTCTCACTCTACAACTCAATTATTCTCTCACCAGGGGCATTGTAGAGCATCTCAATAAACCACCCATTTTAGAGATTTCTCGGTAAGGTATTTCTTCTACTATCATTCCCCATTCGTTTCTCAAATGGTTATTCATTCTGGTAAAAGCTTTATCGGAAACTACAATTTCGGGCGAAATAGAGAAAATATTCGGGAACATTTCAAACATCTCTTCGTCATTGATATGGAAACAGTTTTCTTCTCCAAAAATATCAATAATTAAGCGATAATCGCTTTCGTCTACGAATCCGTTTTTATAGATGATACATTTGTCTTCTCCAATCGGGTTAAAGGTACAGTCCAAATGCAGAATTCCTTCAAATGGAATTTTATCATTTTTCTTCAATTCAAGATCAATGATTCTTTTCTTAGGAAAATATTCTTTTAAAATTTCTATGGCATATTCATTCGTTCTTGCCGTTTTATAATTTCTGTAATCTTCGCTGAAGCAAGTTCCTATAAAAAGAAAATCATTCCATACAATTACATCTCCGCCTTCAATATGTGCTGTTTCCGGAAGGTTGATAATTTTTCTCCAGGCTACTTTTTCAAAAACGCTTTTGTATGCTTCCTGCTCATCTGCTCTGTCAGCAATCACATTGGAAATAATCATTTTATCATCAATAACAAAGGCTACATCCCGTGAAAAAACCTGATTATAGTCTTCGATAATGCTAGGGCGAAGTACTTCAACATCATACTTCTTCAATACCGCTTCAAAAGCGTTCATTTCATTGATAATATCCACCTCTTTAGGATAGATATTGTGTTCGATTGAGTAATATGACTTGGCGTCATAACTTTCTTCTAATGTGGGAACGGGTCCCAAAGAATTAGGCTGGCCTAGAACTACTGACTTCAGCCTTCCCGTTTCGTTTTTAATGTTTAGTCTCATAAAGATTTATGCAATACTACAAATATAAGTAAAGGACTCTACCTGCAAAACTTTTGCATTATTTTATCCGGCAATTTTGAATTTATTAATACAATAACTCCACCAGGAATTTTCACTTCCTTCTTACTATTTTACCCGATATCCGGGAATAAAATCAAAATCTCTCATTACATATGATCTACAACCTGCTATATTTCATCTACATAAGAATGAAAAAAAATAGTATAATCATAGAATATCTTCATACCTTAGTGATATAATTCTCGCGAAATTATAATTAAAACTTAACTACTTAACATCAAAACATCAAAACAACAAAATCATGAACAAGAACAGTCCAGTGCTAAAAAATGCACAAAAATTAGGAAGAGAGCAACAAAAATCCGTTATGGGAGGAGCTCCTATCTCAACTGGCAGAAGATGCTGCGAATGGGACGAAAATGGAGTATGCTTTATATGGACGTGCGACAGATGCCAATGTCCATAATAAATTAAGAACCTGCTTTTTCAAGCAGGTTTTCTTTTATCTTGCCCTATTCTCTTCTTCTGTCTTCTGAATTTCTTTATTCTGGTATTTTGAGCTTCCAAAATTATAACTCAATGAGAGAAAGAAGCGGCTGCTATCCCACCAATGGGTAAAACGATTATCCATAATCTGTTTATGCCGGAATTCCAGGCGCTGATCATAAGAATCAAGAATATTATTATAACCAATTTTGGTGTTCAGTTTGTTATTCAGCCAAAATTTTTGGACTGAAAGATCTACTGTGTAACGTGGTTTTATGATGTAAAGGCTGTTACCGGTTTTGGATTCATAATTCGCAAACAGAGTAATAGTATATCCTTTTGGCAGAGTAAAAACCTGGTTCAGCCTGATTTCATAATTATAAATTTTCAATGCAAAAACTTCGTCAAGATATGGCCTGAATTCATCATTGTAGTATCCTGCAAACTGGCTTGTTACAGTCCACCACTTATTAATTTTAACGGGAAAACTGGTTTCCAGAGCGGCAAATTTCCGGTAAGGAAGATTGGTTCCCAGGTATTCCAGTACATTGGTTTCCGGATTATACAGCGGATATCGTGTCATTACATCTTTTTCTTTTCCAATGGTAAAACTTGTGATCCAGTTTTTGTGTCGGTAAGTAGCCTTGATCTGGCTGGTAAAAGAAGGTAACAGATAAGGATTTCCTATCCAGTAATTCAACGGACTGAAATAAAACCGGAAGGGATAAAGCTGTGAAAAAACAGGTCTGGTTATTTTCCTGCTGTAAGAAAAAGACAGTTCATTAGAGGTATCAATGGTATAACTTGCACTGAAAGAAGGCAGCCATTCCAGATAATTTCTTGAGACAATAGAATCTACCGTAACAGCATTAGAAATACTGTTTGTGTTTTCAAACCGTATTCCTGCATTGATCTGAAGCTTTCCAAATTTTTGCCTGTAAGCCAAATAACCAGCCCATATTTTCTCTTTATACGAAAATATATTGCTTCTTGCCGGGTCAAATGTAAACTGTCCGGCTACTGATAAGGTATCATACCTGATATTGTTATTGGTATCGGACTGACTGTATTTAATTCCTGCTTCTATATCTGCGTTTCCAATCTTTTGGGAAGCATCAATTTGGCCCGTGTAAATACCAATTTCATTAAAAAGATCAGATTTCCAATAGGATAATAATTCTGATGAGCCTTTATTTCTATTGATAAAATCGTCCTGCTGTTTGTTCTTAACGGAGAGATAATTACCCAAAAGGTCAATTTTAAAGCCTTTATTTTGAAAAGAATAACTGGCTGTTATCCCGTAATTATCCTGGGAATAAGCGATTGGATTTTCACTTTCGGTATGAGAAACAAGTTTCGTTTCACTTTTGTCAGTGGTATATAAAGATCCTGAACGGATACGGTCATTTTCCCGGAAATTCCCTCTTAGATTTACACTTGCCCGGTTCTTATCATTCAGCCTGAAATCTGCTCCGGCTTGAATGCTATAGACTGTTCCTGTATCTTCCTGATCGGTATCGGTTCGCATAATGTTAGTATTGGCCAGCCGTTGCAGTGCCTGATAATGATATCTTGAGATTCCGTCAGTGTATCCTGCTTGCAAATTATAAGCAATCTTTTCTGTATTATAAGTTAAATTCAGAGAATTCTCCCGGAAACTGAATTTATTGACATAAAGATTTCCATTATAGCTTCCCTTCCAGCCAAGATTGGTATTCTTTTTTAATTTAATATCAATGATACCCTTGAATTCAGCATCATATTTTGAAGAAGGATTGGAATTGACTTCTATTGATTCTACCATTTCTGGTGACAGTGACCGTAGATACGCCTGTAATTCCTGGTTAATCATCACTACAGGTTTTCCGTCAATAAATATTGCGGGGGTTAGTCTTCCCCCAATAAAAATTCCGTTTTCCTGATCTACCGAAACTCCCGGAGTTTTCCTAAGAACTTCAAGAAGGTTTGTTGATGTTTTAAAATCTTTATTACCGGAAACAGCCATCACTATATTTCCATTATTTAACTTTAGATTTCGTGAAGCAGATTGGATAATCACTTCTGAAATATTTGTCGTTGCAGATTTTATCTGAATAAGAGAATCTGAAGCCTTTCCTTTTAAAACATCCTGAGCTTTTCCAGAAGTTGACAGAAACAAAAGCAACAGAAGCACCCATAATTTGATATTCATAAATTTTAAATTTTATGAATCAAAAATATTGGCTTACAGCAAGAATAGGGTTTTGAAGTTTAAATTCCGCAGTACGAAATTATAAATTTGAACTCTGAAACTTAGAATCAGAAGGAGTTTGCAATTGCTTATACAAAAGAGGCGTAGTATTTTTAAATCTCTTAAATGTAGAGAAAAATGTAGACTTGGAATTGAATCCCACTTCATATCCTATCTCTTCAATCTTTAAACAGGACCCATTTTCAATTTTTTCACAGGCTTCATCAATTCTGTATTCATTGATATATGTGGAAAAGCTTTTTCCCAGATTGTCATTCAGCAACTGGGAGAGCTGATGAGCAGACATATTCATTCTGGAAGCGAGATCACTTAATTTCAGATTTGGATTTTTATACAGTTCTTCTGAATTCATCAATCGTTCCAGCTTTGAAACAAAACTGTCTGCCCGTTCTTCAGAGATTTTCTTATTAGAATACTTATTAAGTTCTTTGGTAGAAACCTGTTGATGGTTTTTGTTAAATAAGATGAGAAAATTAGCATACAATACAAATGAAAACACCAGGCTTCCTCCTGCACAATAGATCGCCACCCAACCTGTAGAGATCAGCTGATATGTCAAAAAGATAATCACATTACTGATCAGTACCGGAAGAACAAATTTGTTGGCTGTTTTACTATTCTGCTTTGACAATATATAATACTGGTATATGGCCAGAAATACAAATACTGACCAGGCTGTATAAATAAAAGTTCCAAAATAATGATCCCATGTAACCGGAAAAAATAAATACAGTAATCCGACAGCTCCTAAAATAAGGGTTAATATTCCAAACATCCGCCGGCAGCTTCTCAAATCAAAGTCTTCCTGCTGAAAGGAAGATTTAATGTAATACAATAAGGCAGGACCTGTAAAGAACAATGCTGACAGTCCCAAATGTGGAATAATCCTCGGTAAGTCCGGATAGAAATAGATACCTACTGAAATTCCAACTCTTAGACTTAGCATCAACAGCAGAAGCCCCAGGAAAAAATCCGGAAGATATTTCAGCTTTTTGACAAACAACAGGTAAATTCCAAGCAAAAGCCCATTGAAGGCTCCTACTGCACTGAAGAAAAATAACATCTGTTGTCCAAAGGTCATGATTTACTAATTTTTATTTTTTTACAGAAATAGGTTACAAAGCCACCCATAGAAATAAACTTTAAGTTCGTTTTAATTCATTTAGCTTTAGTCAAAAACCTATATTCTGCACAAGTAAATTTAATAAATTATTGAATTGAAATTCAAATAGATAAATATTTTTTAGGTTTTGGCTAAAGCCAGTGGAATTTTTTCTATTTATTAACAGGCTAAAGCCCGTTTCTATTGAATGATAAACGTTATGGATAAAACATTATTTATATCCTTGGGCCGGAAAAGATATAATATAGACAACGATTAAGGGTCATAATGAGAATAGTTGTATTGATTATTTATCACTTATTATTCATTACCTATTACTCACCTCTATACTCTTAGCCCCGATAGTAACGGTTACCCCGCAACATAAGCTGGAAAGCCGAGGATATGGGGGTGATAAGGTATTGGAGTGAGGAGTATAAGTGGATAGCGGGAAATAGCTTCTGATCCTGAAAAAATAAAAAATCCCAAAGCACGCTTTGGGATTTTAATATGATAAAATGAAAGATTATCTGCTTGCAATATCGATGTAGTTTCTTTCCTGAGCTCCTTGGTAAACCTGTCTTGGTCTTCCGATTGGGTCTCCTTTCAGTCTCATCTCTTTCCATTGGGAAATCCATCCCGGAAGTCTTCCTAATGCAAACATTACTGTAAACATTTCTGTAGGAATTCCTAATGCTCTGTAGATAATACCTGAGTAGAAGTCTACGTTTGGATATAGTTTTCTTTCGATGAAGTACTCATCCTCAAGAGCTACTCTTTCTAACTGCATGGCAATGTCCAGAGCTTTATCCTGAATCCCCAGTGCAGTAAGGATATCGTCAGCTGCTTTTTTAATGATTTTCGCTCTTGGGTCGAAGTTTTTGTAAACTCTGTGTCCGAATCCCATTAGACGGAAGTTATCATTTTTATCTTTAGCTTTAGCCACATATTTGGATACATCACCACCGTCTTTCTCGATAAGTTCAAGCATTTCGATTACTGCCTGGTTAGCACCACCGTGAAGAGGTCCCCAAAGTGCAGATACTCCAGCAGAGATAGAAGCGAAAAGACCAGTGTGTGCAGAACCTACCATTCTTACTGTAGAAGTAGAACAGTTTTGCTCGTGGTCAGCGTGAAGGATTAATAATTTATCTAATGCATTGACTACTACCGGATCGATTTCGAAATCAGCGTTTGGTAATCTGAATGCCATTTTGTAGAAGTTTTCTACATAGCTTAGATTGTTATCACCGTGGTTTAATGGTAAACCTTGAGTTTTTCTGTATGTCCAAGCACAAAGGTGAGAGAATTTAGCGATCATCAGCTCAGCAGCGTGATCCATTTCTTCTTTAGAGTTTACGTTAACGGCTTTAGGGTTAAAAGCTGTCAATGCAGAAGTCATAGAAGATAAAACTCCCATAGGGTGAGCAGAACGAGGAAAAACATCAATGATCTTTTTCATCTCATCTGCGATGAAGTTATATTTTTTAATATTGGTGTCGAAAGAAGTAAATTGATCCTGAGTAGGTAATTCTCCATGTAATAAAAGGTACATTACTTCTGTGAAGTTAGATTTCTCAGCAATCTGCTCGATTGGATAACCTCTGTAGAATAGCTCCCCTTTATCTCCGTCTAAGTAAGTGATGTCGCTAATAGTAGCTCCTGTATTTTTGTAACCTAAATCCAGAGTGATTAAACCTGTCTGGTCTCTTAATTTTGAAATATCAATCCCTCTGTCTCCGATAGTACTATCCACGATAGGATATTCATATGAATTACCGTCGTAATTCAATATTACTTTGTTGTCTGACATTATTTATTATTTTTTTTAAATATACCACTTTCCATAAAATACGGCAAACAAAAATTATCGCTTGCCGTTATTTATAAATTCAATTATCTTTTAATTTTAAAAGCCTCTAATCCCGGGAAAATTGCTGTTTCACCTAAAGCCTCTTCTATTCTCAACAGCTGGTTATATTTTGCCATTCTGTCTGATCTTGAAGCAGACCCCGTTTTGATCTGTCCACAGTTCATAGCTACCGCTAGATCAGCGATAGTAGCATCTTCTGTTTCTCCTGATCTGTGAGACATTACTGAAGTGAATTTGTTATTCTGAGCCATTTGTACTGCAGCCATTGTTTCAGAAAGAGATCCAATCTGGTTTACTTTTACAAGAATTGAGTTTGCAATTCCTTCTTTTACTCCTCTTGAGAGTCTTTCTACGTTTGTTACGAATAGATCATCACCTACCAATTGTACTCTGTCACCGATTTTATCTGTTAACATTTTCCATCCTTCCCAGTCATTTTCCTGCATACCATCTTCGATAGAAATAATAGGATATTTAGCGGCCAATTCTGCTAAGTAAGAAACCTGCTCACTGCTTGAGAACTGAGCAGCATCCGGAGTTTGGAATTTTCTGTAATCGTATACTCCATCTTTGTAAAATTCTGAAGCAGCACAGTCTAATGCTAACATTACATCATCACCAGGCTTATATCCAGCCTTTTCAATAGCCTGAAGTAAAGTATCCAAAGCATCTTCAGTTCCTTTGAAAGTAGGTGCGAAACCACCTTCATCACCTACTGCCGTAGATAAACCTCTTGAATGAAGAATAGATTTAAGGTTGTGGAAAATTTCAGTTCCTTTTCTCAATGCATGAGAGAAAGAATCAGCTTTTACCGGCATCACCATAAATTCCTGGAACGCAATAGGAGCATCTGAGTGAGATCCACCATTGATTACGTTCATCATAGGAACAGGAAGTGTGTTTGCATTTACTCCTCCTACATATTTGTATAAAGGCATTCCCAATTCTGCAGCAGCAGCTTTTGCTACCGCTAAAGAAACCCCTAAAATGGCGTTAGCCCCTAGGTTTCCTTTATTTGGAGTACCATCAAGATCAATCATGATCTGATCGATATAGTTTTGTTCAAAAACCGGCTGTCCAACTAAATTTTCTGCAATTACTTCTTTTACATTTTCAACAGCTTTCAGAACTCCTTTCCCTAAATACTCTGAACCGCCGTCACGCAGCTCTACTGCTTCATGTTCTCCTGTAGATGCTCCCGAAGGTACAGCTGCTCGTCCCATTGCTCCGCTTTCTGTAAATACATCCACTTCAATGGTAGGATTACCTCTGGAATCTAAAATTTGTCTTGCTTCTATATAAGAAATTGCACTCATTTTTTATTTTTTTAGTTTATACAAATTTAATCAAAATTTAACTTTTAGGGGTATTTCGAGGTGTTATTTTAAAATTATTCTGAGTTAAATTTTAGTTAATTTCAATATTATGATAAGTAAGAATTCAAAAACGGGACAACCATTTCCTAATTTTATTCCCCGTCCCATTTAATACAAGAAAAAAACCTTCTTTGATTTGTTTCAAAAAAGGTTTTATCATACTTACACTTTTTCTAATTTTCCATTTTTTCAGAATAGACTTAAAAGACACTAACAACTATCAGTCAGACAGGTTCGCTGCTATGGAAAAAAAGCCAAAAAGATTTTCGTTATCCGGATCATATTTCACTGTTATCGGCAGCCAAACAGCCTTGAACAGGTTTATTCTTAAGGTAGAATTGAGACTGAAAATACTTTTTGGAGAATTGTAAGTTTTTCCGAACTGGTGTTCTAACTGAGTGAAGAACTTAAATTCCATCTTGGGTTCGTTATCTTTATTCTCAAGTAACACTTTATTCACCCCAAAATTGATTAAACCTACCTGATTATCATAATTTGTGGCTTGGTTCAGTGTATCTTTAGAAACTTTAAATGTGGCATTGGCTTCTATTTCCCAAGGTTTTCTTTGAAGTTTATTAGAAATCCCTACCGTCATTTTTGTTGCCATATTATAAATTCCCTGTTTATTTTCTCTGTCGTACTCCATAGCCGGAGAAACGGTCCAGAGCATTCTTCTTGAATAGGTTTCAGCAACTTCTTTATGCAGCATTTTAAGAGGGTCTTTTCCTTCCCGGTAGCTTTTTATAATTCTCTTATAATCTCCATCTTTTGTGACTTCTCTAAAAACATCACCATCAAAATTAATTTGGTTAATATCATTTGTAAGCGCCATAAAATCGCTTTTTTCTTTAGCATCGTCCCATTTTTTGTTTAAAGATTCCAGTTCTTTAGTATTGATATAGTCTTTTAGTGCTTCCAGTTCCCCATCTATATCTGTCTGTACTTTGCTTATTTCCTTATCTTCTAACCCTTCCAATACATCATCAAATTCTACTTGTTTCGATTGGCTTTCTTCATGGCTTAAATTCACCTTTGAAAATAAAGCCCGTAATCGTTTGCTTATTTTTGTCTGGGCAAAGCATGTATCCTCATATTTTGAGCTCTTATGTAATGATTGCAATATCGTATTGATCTGCGCTTTTACCGAATCAATTTTCTGATTACTTATTTCTTCTTTTTTTAGGAGTAAAGCATACAGTGATTTTTTAATATCAGCCTGTATAAACACATTCTTTTCAAGGGCTGCAAAATCTTTGGAATCCAATTTTTTTGTTTTTAAATCTTTATTATTAACAATTGCAGTTGTAAATCCAAAATAAATACTCGATACTGAATTTTGTTCGTTGGCTTTTAGCTTAAAATCAAATGAGGTTTGCTTAATAAAATCACTGGGTTCATCTTTTGAAAGATGGAATAAGGAATCAATGGCATACAATGTTGTATTAAGACTGAATGATTTCTCTTTGCTTGTAATGTTGTTCAATGCCGTTCTAAGAAATGTTGTCAGGATTTCTTTTGTATTATCTGTTTTGTAAAGATTAATAGCTTTATTGATCTCAGCTTTATCTTTTGATAATATTTCTATCTCTTTCTTTTGTGCTTTTATACAACAGCTGAAACATAAAAACACAAATACTATGATATTACCTATTGTTTTCATTTCTTTGTTTTTATGATATATCCTGGTGAAAAATCTGTATTTGAGAATGAAGCCTGAACAGGTTTTGCAATATCACCTGTGATGTTCATTTCAAATGTTCCAAACGTAAATCCTGTAATATCCACAATGTATGAAGTCCCTGGCTCCAGGTCATCAAGCTCAAAAATGAAACTTTTGTAGAATACTTTTCTTACATCATAGGGTTTATTGGTGGCATTAGAACTGAATACATCAATTATTGCCATATTATTTACACCTGTGCATGTTCCTTGAATGGTTAATTTTTTCATGATCTTAGTTTTTAATTATTGTTTATTGGGAGAATGGGTTAACGGTCTTGTAAAAGAAATTTTCATGGCTATTTGTTTTATATCTCAAATTTCCGCCTAAAAAACACGCCTGTCAATTACACAAACGGGTGATTATAAAAACAAAACAGCACCATTAAAAAATGATGCTGTTCAAAAAAAACTAATAATTATTTACAGTGTTATCTTAAAGAGTAAGCAGGTTCCCGAATCTCCGGAGGACTGTTCAAACTCACCGCCTTGTTCATTCATCCTTCTTCTCATATTCCGAAAGCCATTCCCTTCCCACTGCCCTTCGGAGATTCCAATCCCGTTATCTGATATTTTCATAGTAAAGACATTTTTTTCCTGGGAAAATGAAAGTTTCAGTTCATCTGCGCGGCTATGCTTATACCCATTATTAACCGCTTCTTTCAAACATAAAAAAAGATTCCGTCTCAGTTCTGTAGAGATGGGAATTTCTGATACAATATCTATGCTTTCTGACCATAGTTTTATTTGGGTCTTTTTCAGAAAATGATCAGCATATTGGATTGCATAGTCTATAAAGCTACCCAACGTATCATTTTCTGAATTCAGGCTCCAAAGCATTTCCCGCATGGAGATATTCATTTCTTCAGACGTTTTCAACAATTCATTGATATCATCCTGCACGTCATCTTTTTCTACTTTCTGTTTTAGGAATTCAGCCTGAAGCTTAAGGGCTGAAATACCAGCTCCAAGATCATCATGCATATCATGGGAAATACGTTCCCGTTCCTGCTCTATTGATTTTTGTTTTTCAAGTTCTTTTTGGAGAAGCTGGTTTTGATGCTCGACCTCTTTGAGTTGTTTCTCCTTGAGGTATAAAAGCTGTTTTCTGTTATACATTAACACAACAAAAATAATGAAGCCTACAAAGAACATCATAATGAAAACAGCAAGGATATAAGTTGCTTTAATTTCTGCGGGAAGTTCTTTCATTTTGTGTGAGTATTAATCCTATTAAAAATAAAAGATATACCATGATATTAACAATCGAAAAAGCTGTTATCAAAAAACTTAAAAGTTGGGAATCATTTTCCTGCAAAAAATACATAGGTATTGCCCTGAAAATAAAAAATACAGACCAGATCAGTAGGCCAGAACTTATCCAAAATAGGAAATGCTTCGTAATACTTTTTTCATCAACATTCTTAAGCTTATACATAAGCCAGGCTATTGAAAGAAAAATAAACAGAACTGGAAGGCTTATAATTGAAATAAAATTTAATTTCCCTACATCCGATATCTGGAATGTGTAAACATTAAAAAGAATAAGTATACTACAAAAACAAGCCGTTGTAATTTTGAAAATATTATTGGGAATACTTTTATAATAAATTGTTCCAAAATAGGAGACCGAAAGGAGAATGTATCCCCAAAACAATATATTCCTGTTGCATATTACCAGAAAAGGTAAGTTAACAGGAATGATGTCTACCATCATTATAAGAAGCAGATATAGGAAAAAATAAAATTGCTGTTTTGATTTATGCTTACCTATCCACAGATAAACTGAATATAGGAAACAGATCAAAACAACAATTTCATAAATTTTATTTAAGGACATTGCTGAGGACAAAGAGAGTTCATATCATAATCATTTAATCCCTGAATTGGCTTTCCTGCCATGTCTTCCGCATCAGTAAGAGTAGTTAGCTGGCCAATATCATTTCTATATTTCGTTATATAATAGGCCTTATTCTTTACTATTTCAATATTACCTGGATCTACTACTTCAGCCAATTTAAATTTCAATTGTTTAAATTTTACAGAAATATATCTATCATGAGCTTCAATACCTCCTTGCTGCTTTGCAAAGTCTATAGCATCAATTTTTAAATACTCTGTATTATTTTTTGTGACACAGAATTGATTAATATAAGGTTTGATATTCTTTTTATAATCCTCATGCATTACTTGAAAATCTTCAGGACTAACTTCAACCGCACCTGAGCTTAGAGACATCATTCCATAGTACTTATCTCCTATCAATTCATTATTACCATTAAAATAACCTAGCAGAATATAAAGTTTTCCATCATAGTTTTGTAGAGCGGTATATTTTGTTCCAAACTTACCCTGATTGAACTGGATGAAATAAAAACGAATTACTGATATTTTGTTGTTCCCTTGAAGGAAATGATTTATTTCCTCCCATTCTTTTTTACCTAAAATAAATTCATCACTCTTTAACAAATTCATTTTCACAAGCTCATTATATGTTTTACTTTTGAATTCACTCTGCATACGATTTGCAACATCCCTTGGTACTGGATCATATTGGGGTTTATTTTTGGTTAATTGCTGTAACTCTTCTAGAAATTTTTTATTTCCGTCACAGCTTATCAGTAGCAAAAAGAATAGTGCACTGAAAAAAAATTTAATAGTTTTCATGGTTTCTTAGTTTTTAGTTTGGTTGAGTTTATTGATGGCCTCCACTTTATTATTGACGTGAAGTTTTCTGTAGATATTTCCAACATGTTTTTTTACCGTATCCATGCTGATGAATGTTTTATCGGCAATTTCTTTGTACAGAAGCCCTTGTGAGAGGAGTTCCAGGATTTCTTTTTCGCGCTCGGTAAGCTCATCAAAGCCTTTAACCTCAGGAGATTCTTTTTCAAAATGATGCAGAACTTTGCGGGCGATAGAGAAACTAATGGGAGCGCCTCCGTTGTGTACGTCCCGGATAGAGGAAAGAATTTTATCCATACTTTCCCCCTTTACAAGATATCCCATAGCCCCTGCTTTTAAGGAATTGAAGATTTTTTCATCCTCTTCAAAGCTTGTACACATAATAAACTGGGTATTGGGCATGTCTTTCCGCAATTTGAGTATAATTTCAATTCCCAACATATCCTGTAACTGAATATCCATCATCACAACATCCGGAGAAATACTGGCGAGATTATTCAGGGCATCATTGCCATCAAAGAACTGAGCAATTACTTTCATGTCCTGTTGATAATTGATTACCTTCTTCAACGCATTGTTGTAGTTCTTCTCGTCTTCTACTATGGCTATAGAAATACTCATGTCCTTTTTGTTTGAAACAAATTTCAATAGAAAACAAAGCCGAATCAATTACCCCTTTGGGTAATTTTAAAATCAGAGTTTACATTTATGGTTCAGTCTTTAGTTTTATTAAATTTAACTAATTTTTCGTTTTAAAAAATAAATTATTTAATAATAATTTTAATTAAATAAACTTAACGTTGAATTAATAATAATTTTATAGCCGAAAAATCATCAGTTATTTCACAAGCTGTTCCAGAATCGGATGATCAATACTGCTTATCGAATTGTTATTTTCAAAAATTTGTTCGAATATCTGAATCTTATTGCTGCCTTTTTTCAACCAGACTCCGGGAATGTATAATGTTTGCTGAGGGCCCAATTTACTCCAATAGCGTCCTATATTTTTTCCGTTGATGAAAACGATTCCTTTACCCAGTTTCCGCATATCAAGAAAAGTATCTCCCGTTTCGTTAAGCATAAACTCAGCTTCCTGAATCACGGGGGAATGAGAAGCTATATTTTTTACTTTGTCAGAAAGATTTGGAAATGTATCAAAAGGTAAAGGAAGCATTTCCCAATTTCCGGAAACTTCAATGCCTCCCATTTTTACCGGGCTGATAATGCCTTTTGTATTGTGAACAATATCAGCTCCATAATTAATCCGACCCATATTTTCCACCAAAATCTCCAGCCTGCTTCCGGCTTTTATTTCAAGATCAAGATCGTATTTTTTGTTAACCCTGTTAAGCTCTCCTTTCCAAATGCCATTTATGTAGACATTGGCATAATCCCTCAATCCTTTTATCTCCAATATGCCTTTCTGATCTTTGTCGAATTTCCTTCTGTACAAAACGTACCCATGTCCGGTATTTAAGTCTTCAAAAGTGAGTGGCTGATTATTAACAACAGGCTTCTGCTGGTCAGTTATATCAAACAGGCTATTGAGCTTTGAAAACTTAATTTCAGGAATTGTAATTACTTTCATGGGTTTGGGAACTTCCGGAAGATGATCAGGATTGATTTTTTGAAAAGCTTCTCTCAACGCATTATATTTCGGAGTAGCCCAGCCTGCTTCATTGATAGGTGCATCATAATCATAACTTGTAAGATCAGGCTGAATATCGTGGTCTTTATCATAATTAGCTCCACTTGTAAAACCAAAATTTGTCCCTCCATGAATCATATAGTAATTAAAGGAAATTCCATTTTTTATATACAGCTCTGTCTGTTTCAGCACCTGTTCCGTGGAAACTTTTACAAATGGTTCTGCCCAATGATCCAACCATCCCGGATAATATTCCGCAACCATATAAGGCCCTTTTCCGTTATTGTACTCATTGATGCTTTTCTTTAAAACATCAATATCACTTTCACCATTTGCAGTAGGTAAAGCTCCGATAATAGATCCTCCTTTGAAAAGGGAACTTCCATCTGAAGTAAATAAGGGTGTGGAAATCCCAGCCTTCAAAAGCATATCTTTTATTTTGTGGCTGTATTTACGATGTTGGTCTAAAGGAATATCTTTTCTTTGCGCAACATAGGATCCAAATTCATTTTCTGCCTGAACCATAATTACGGGGCCTCCGTTATTAATCTGCAGGGGAACAATTTGTTTAGCCAGCTGATTGATGTATTTTTCACATTCGCCTAAAAAGGCTTTATTATCTGTTCTTATTTCAAGATCTTTATTCTTTTGCAGCCACCAGGGATACCCACCAAACTCCCATTCTGCACAAACATAAGGGCCGGGACGAATAATAACATACAATCCTACTTCTTTTGCTGTTTTAATGAACTTCTGTAAATCTTTCTCACCGGAAAAATTCCATTTGCCGGGAGCTTCTTCATGGTAATTCCAAAAGACATATGTGGTAACCGTATTCAGCCCCATTGCTTTCATCATTTGGAGGCGATGTTTCCAATATTGTGATGGAACTCTCGGGTAATGCATTTCTCCGGAATAGATGGTGAATGGCTTTCCATTCAATAAAAAATGACCCTCTTTAATTTCGAAATTTCCTTTCTGAGAAAATGCTAAATTTGTGGAGAGAATGAACAGAATAATACATATATATTTGTTGAAATTCTTCATAGTATAGGGCATGATTTTTGTAAAATTAAATTACAAAAAAATCAATTTGAATATCAAAAAAATAATCATGAAAAAAAGCATTTTGGTACTGGGTGCAGTACTTACATTAACAGCAGTAGGCTGCAAGAAAAGTGAAAGCGGAAACAAAAGCGTTATCAAGGCAGACAGTTCAGAAACCTTAGTAACGGATACCAACGGAAAAGTGGATTCAGTAACACAAAGTTCATCAACAATAGAGGTGAACGGTCAAAAAACTGAAAAAACCGATTTTGTTTATAAGGCAACAGACGGGACATTGGTAAAAGTAGTTTTCAAAAACGACCCTAAGGAAAATACGGTGGCTATCACCAGCAACAAGAAAACTTTCACTTTGCCTAAAACGGAAACCAAAGACGGTGAAACCATCTATAAAAAAGATGATATGACAGCCAGGGTAAAAGGAGACAGCATCCACCTTGAACAGGGCAATAATATTATTGAACTGAAAAGAACGAAGATCTAAATTGTAATACAGGTTTCGGGTTTCAGCATATATAAATTTGATATAACAAAAAAACCATCCGGAGTCCGGATGGTTTTCTATTTATATCTGAATGAATATTATTCTTCAGTTTTTTCTTCAGTAGTATCAGCTTTTGCTTCTTCTACTTTTTCTTCTACTACTGGAGCATCAGCAACTACTGCTTCAACTTTTTTAGATGTAGTAGCTCTTCTGCTTCTTCTCGTAGCTTTTTTCTCTTCAGCATTAGGGTTGTAAAGCTCGTTGAAATCTACCAATTCGATAAGAGCCATATCAGCAGCATCACCTGGTCTGAAACCTGTCTTAATGATTCTTGTATAACCACCGTTTCTTTCAGCGATTTTAGGAGCTACAGTTCTGAATAATTCAGCAACCGCAAATTTATTTTGAAGGTAAGAGAATACTACTCTTCTGTTATGTGTAGTATCTTCTTTTGCTTTTGTTAATAGAGGCTCAACATATACTCTTAAAGCCTTAGCTTTAGCTACAGTAGTGTTGATTCTTTTATGCTCAATTAGAGAACAAGCCATATTAGAAAGTAAAGCACTTCTGTGAGAAGCTGTTCTTCCTAAGTGATTGAATTTTTTACCGTGTCTCATTATTAATTATTTATCAGCGTCTAACTTATATTTTGCAACGTCGAAACCGAAGTTAAGACCTTTTGAATGCACTAATTCTTCTAGTTCTGTCAAAGATTTTTTACCAAAATTTCTGAATTTCATCAAATCAGACTTACTGTAAGAAACAAGTTCTCCAAGAGTTTCTACTTCAGCTGCTTTCAGACAGTTAAGGGCTCTTACAGAAAGATCCATATCTGCTAATTTAGACTTAAGTAGCTGCCTTGTATGAAGAGTTTCTTCATCGTACTGGATAGATGCTTTTACAGCTTCAGTTTCAAGAGTGATTCTCTCATCAGAGAATAACATGAAGTGATAAATTAATATCTTAGAAGCTTCTGTTAAAGCATTTTGAGGACTGATGGAACCATCAGTTTCTATATCTAGTACAAGTTTTTCGTAGTCTGTTTTTTGCTCTACACGATAATTTTCAATGCTGTATTGAACTTTCTTGATTGGCGTGAAAATAGAGTCAATAGCAATAGTACCAATAGGTGCATTGTTTGACTTATTTTGTTCTGAAGGAACATACCCTCTACCTTTTTCAATGTTGAAAGTAATTTCGAAAGTTACATCACTATTTAGGTTGCAGATCATTAGATCCGGGTTCAGCACCTCAAATCCGTTGATAGACTTTCCTAAATCACCAGCAGTAATAACCGTTTGACCTGAAACTTTAGCAACAACCTGCTCATTAGCCTGGCCTTCTGCTGTAGCTTTTAATCTTACCTGCTTAAGGTTAAGAATAATTTCGGTAACATCTTCGATTACTCCTGGAATAGTTGAAAATTCGTGCTCTACACCTTCTATTTTGATAGATGAAATAGCGTATCCTTCCAGAGAAGAAAGTAACACTCTTCTCAAAGCATTACCTATTGTAAGCCCGAAACCTGGTTCTAAAGGTCTGAATTCAAATTGACCTTTAAATTCATCAGAGTTAAGTAAAATTACTTTATCGGGTTTTATGAATTGTAAAATTGCCATATTATTGGGTTGAGCAAAAATTTGATTAAAAAATTATTTAGAGTAAAGTTCGACGATAAGGTTCTCCTTGATGTCTTCCGGAATCTGGATTCTTTCAGGAGCAGAAATGAAGGTACCTTCTTTCTTCTCATCGTTGAATTGTAACCACTCATAATTTGCTTTAGAAGCTAATGCATTTGTTACCACATCAAGAGATTTAGATTTCTCTCTTACAGCGATTACATCACCAGCTTTTACCAAATACGAAGGGATGTTAAGAATTTCTCCATTCACAGTAATGTGTCTGTGAGAAACTAGTTGTCTAGCACCAGATCTAGTTTTAGCAAAACCTAATCTGTATACTACGTTATCCAATCTTGATTCGCAAAGTTGTAAAAGAACTTCACCTGTTACTCCTTTGTTTCTGTGTGCTTTTTCAAATAGGTTAGCAAACTGTCTTTCTAAAATACCGTAAGTATATTTAGCTTTTTGTTTTTCAGCTAACTGAATTGCATATTCTGATTTTTTAGCACCTCTTCTTTTGTTAGGACCATGCTGTCCTGGTGGTTGGTTTTTTCTCTTTTCGAAGTTTTTATCATCTCCGTAGATTGCAGCTCCAAACTTTCTAGCAATCTTAGTTTTAGGTCCAATATATCTTGCCATAATGGGTAAATTCTAAAAATTAAACTCTTCTTCTTTTAGGTGGTCTACATCCATTGTGTGGCATTGGCGTCACATCAACGATTTCGCTAACTTCAATACCTGAATTGTGGATTGTTCTGATAGCAGATTCTCTACCTGCACCAGGACCTTTCACATACACCTTTACTCTTCTTAATCCAGCTTCGTGAGCAACATTAGAGCAATTTTCAGCTGCCATTTGAGCAGCAAAAGGAGTGTTCTTTTTAGAACCTCTGAATCCCATTTTACCGGCAGACGCCCAAGAGATAACCTCTCCACTTTTATTTGTTAAAGAAATGATGATGTTATTGAAAGAAGCTTGAATATGTGCTTCACCAATAGCTTCAACTTTTACTTTTCTTTTTTTAACTACTTTACTTTGTTTTGCCATAATTCCTAACGATTATTTACTTGCCTTTTTCTTGTTAGCAACTGTTTTTCTCTTTCCTTTACGGGTTCTAGAGTTGTTTTTCGTTCTCTGGCCTCTTAAAGGTAATCCTAGTCTGTGACGTATTCCTCGTTGGCATCCTATGTCCATCAATCTCTTGATGTTCAATTGCACTTCAGATCTTAATTCTCCTTCTACTTTTACGTTGTCAGAGATATATGTTCTGATTGCAGCCAATTCATCGTCATTCCATTCGTTGACTTTCTTGTCTTCGCTGATACCGGCAGCTTTAAGGATTTCAGAAGAAGTACTTCTTCCTACTCCATAGATGTAAGTTAAACCGATAACACCTCTTTTGTTTTTTGGTAAATCAATACCTGCAATTCTCGCCATAATTTAATGTTAGCCTTGTCTTTGTTTAAATTTTGGGTTCTTCTTGTTGATTACAAATAGGACACCTTTTCTGCGTACAATTTTGCAATCAGCGCTTCTTTTTTTAATTGATGCTCTTACTTTCATTTTGATAGTATTTATTTTTTAACAAATGCCAAATGGAATGTTTCTTCCATTTGGCTATTTTGTTTAATATCTAAATGTAATTCTCCCTTTCGTTAAATCATAGGGAGACATTTCTAGTTTTACCTTATCACCAGGTAAAAGTTTAATATAATGCATTCGCATTTTACCGGAAATATGAGCAATAAGTATATGCCCATTCTCAAGTTCTACACGGAACTGAGCGTTCGAAAGTGCTTCCGTTATAACGCCGTCTTGTTCAATATGTTTTTGTTTTGCCATAAATTAATATCCAGTCGTTCTAGACAGTTTAGACTGCATTAAACCATCATAGTGATGGTTCAGCAGATATGTATTAATCTGTTGAACAGTATCTAAAATTACTCCCACCATAATCAATAATGACGTTCCCCCGAAAAATAAGGCAAACGCATCTGTCTGAACAAAGCTTCCATGCACAATTGCTGGAAGGACTGCAAAGATAGATAAAAAAATTGCACCTGGCAAGGTAATTTTTGATAAAATATCATCTAAATAATCAGCTGTCTCTTTACCGGGTCTTACTTTCGGTACTAAACCTCCATTTCTCTTCAAATCATCAGCCATCTGGTTCACCGGAATTGTAATTGCAGTGTAGAAAAACGAGAAGATAATAATTAATAGCGCAAACAATACATTGTACTGCCAGCTAAAAACATTCTTGAAACCTGCAAGAAAAGTGTTAGACTCATCGAATTTTGTTAATAGTCCTGGTACGAACATCAATGCCTGGGCAAAGATAATCGGCATTACACCAGCAGCATTTACCTTCAATGGAATCCATTGTCTTGCTCCCTGCATAAGATTTCTGTTTACACCTCCTCTTGCTTGAGCTCTGCTTACATACTGAATTGGTATTTTTCTAACAGCTACAGATAGTATAACTGCTAAAAGAACCACCACCATCCAGAATAATACTTCAATAAGGATCATGATAGATCCCATTCCTCCTTTTCCGTTCTGCACGGCCATCTCCTGTACGAATGCTTCAGGTAATCTTGAAAGAATCCCTACCATAATAAGGATGGAAATACCATTTCCGATTCCTTTGTCGGTAATTTTTTCACCTAACCACATTGCGAATACTGAACCACCCACCAAGATTACAATACTTGGCAGCCAGAACATGATAGAATTTGGCTCTACAAAATATGCAGACTGGAATTGAGCATACGGTAAGAATAATTGAGTAATAGAAGTTAAGTAAGAAGGTGCCTGTACCAGACAAACTCCGATTGTTAACCATCTTGTAATTTGGTTCAATGTATTTCTACCTGACTCTCCATCTTTCTGAAGCTTCTGAAGATAAGGAATAGCCATCCCCATCAACTGAACAATAATAGAAGCAGAAATATAAGGCATGATTCCCAACGCCATTACGGAAGCGTGGCTGAAAGCTCCCCCCGTAAACGACGAAAGCAAGCCAAGGAGACCTGCTCCTTGCTTGTTACCGCCTTGATTTTTATAATGCTCTAAGAGATCTCCCACCTCTGCAAGGTTAATTGCAGGAAGTGAAATATAAGATGCGAATCTATACACAAGGATAATACCTAAAGTGAAGATAATCTTATCTCTTAATTCCTTTAGGCTCCAAATATTTTTAAGTGTTTGTATAAATTCTTTCATTAGTAAGTATTATAAGGTAATTGCTTTTCCACCTGCTTTAGCAATAAGCTCTTCAGCAGATTTAGTGAACTTGTCAGCAGAGATTGAAACCGCAGATTTCAATTCTCCTCTACCCATAATTTTCACTAATTCGTTTTTAGAAACTACACCATTTTCTACTAAAACTTCTTTCGTGATATCTCCAGTGATGGATTTGTTCTCGATTAAAGTCTGGATAGTATCAAGGTTAACTCCTCTAAACTCTTTTCTATTTACGTTTTTGAATCCGAATTTAGGTAATCTTCTTTGTAAAGGCATCTGACCTCCTTCAAAACCGATCTTCTGAGAATAACCAGCTCTTGCTTTCTGTCCTTTATGTCCTTTTGTAGCAGTACCTCCTTTTCCACTACCTTGACCTCTACCAATTCTTTTTGAATTGAAAGTAGATCCTGCAGCAGGTTTTATGTTATTTAAATTCATTTTAATTTCTTTTTTAAAAATTATTTTTGAACTTCAAGTAAATGACTAACTGCAGCTATCATTCCTAAGATAGAAGGAGTAGCTTCATGTTCTACAACTTGGTGAAGTTTCTTTAATCCTAATGCTTCAAGCGTTCTCTTTTGGGTTTTTGTTCTACCAATAGCGCTTCTTACTTGCTTTACTTTAATTGTTGCCATTGTTCTAATATTAACCGTTAAACACTTTACTTAGAGAAACTCCTCTCATTCTAGCGATCTCCTCAGGTCTTCTGATATCTAATAACGCTTTAAAAGTAGCTTTCACTACGTTGTGAGGGTTAGAAGATCCTTTAGACTTTGAAAGGATATCGTGAATACCTGCAGATTCCAATACCGCTCTTACCGCACCACCGGCGATAAGTCCTGTACCGTGAGAAGCAGGTCTTAAGAAGATATCTGCTCCACCGTATCTAGCAGTAGTTTGGTGAGGAATAGTGTGGTTCATTACAGGAACTTTCACAAGGTTTTTCTTAGCATCTTCCACTGCCTTAGCAATTGCAGAAGCAACCTCTTTAGATTTTCCTAAACCAAAACCGATAACACCTTCTTCGTTCCCTACTACAACAATAGCAGAAAATCCGAAAGCTCTACCTCCTTTAGTTACTTTTGTTACTCTGTTAACAGCTACGAGACGATCTTTTAATTCTAATCCTCCCGGTTTTACTCTTTCTATATTATCTAGTCCTAACATATTTTCCGAAATTTAATGATTAGAATTTAAGTCCTCCTTCTCTCGCACCATCAGCTAGAGCTTTCACTCTTCCATGGTATACGAAACCGTTTCTGTCAAATACAATACTTTCGATTCCTGCAGCAACCGCTTTAGCAGCGATAGCTTTACCTACAGCAGCAGAAATTTCAGTCTTAGTACCTTTAGCGTCTACACCTTTCTCTCTAGAAGAAGCTGATGCTAAAGTTTTACCATTTTTATCGTCGATTAACTGAGCGTAAATTTCCTTATTACTTTTGTATACAGATAATCTTGGCAATTCAGAAGATCCAGAGATTTTCCCTCTTACTCTTCTTTTGATTCTTATTCTTTTTTCTAATTTACTTAATGCCATAATACTTATAATTTATTAAGCAGATTTACCAGCTTTACGTCTAACAATTTCTCCTACGAATCTTACACCTTTTCCTTTGTATGGCTCAGGCTTTCTGAAAGAACGGATCTTTGCAGTAACCATTCCTAGAAGTTGCTTGTCGTGAGACGCTAAAGTAATAATTGGGTTTTTACCTTTTTCAGTCAATGTATCAACTTTTACTTCACCTGGAAGTTCTAATACGATACCGTGAGAGAATCCTAAAGCTAACTCAAGTTTTTGACCTGAGTGAGAAGCTCTGTATCCTACCCCTACTAGTTCTAGTTTCTTTTCGAAACCTTCTGATACCCCAACGATCATGTTGGCGATCAACGCTCTGTATAAACCGTGAAGCGCTTTGTGTTGCTTAGAATCAGATGGTCTGTTTACGTTAAGCTCACCATCTTTTTGTTCTAAAGTAATTCCTGCTGTAAGCTCTTGAGAAAGTTCTCCTTTTGCTCCTTTTACAGTTACTACACCGTTATTTTCAGTGACTGTAACTCCAGCTGGAATTGTTATAATTGCTTTACCAATTCTTGACATTTTCCTCTGATTAAAAATTAATAAACATAGCAGATTACTTCACCGCCTACTTTCTCTTCTCTAGCTTTCTTGTCAGTCATTACTCCTTTAGAAGTAGAGATGATAGAAATACCCAAACCGTTTAGTACTCTTGGAAGTTCAGTAGAACCTTTGTACTGTCTCAAACCTGGTCTAGAAGCTCTTTGAATAGACTTAATAGCAGGTTTGCTAGTTTGCTTATCGTACTTTAAAGCGATTTTGATCACTCCTTGAACAGCGTTATCTTCAAACTTGTAGTTTAAGATATACCCTTGATCAAATAGGATCTTAGTAATCTCCTTTTTGATTTTCGATGCAGGAATTTCCACCACTTTGTGGCCTGCGCTTTGTGCGTTCCTTACTCTTGTTAGGAAATCTGAAATTGGATCTGTTACCATTTTTCTTTTATAAATTATTGGTTAAAGACAATCAGTATTGAAAAGACTTGAAGAGGAAAATATCAGACTTCAGAAAACTTCAGTCTGATATTTATATTCTTTAGTATCTAGACAACTTAATTGTCCCGATTTTAATTAGTAATTATTACCAACTGGCTTTTCTTACACCTGGGATAAGACCGTTGTTTGCCATTTCTCTGAAAGTTACTCTGGAAATACCAAACGTTCTCATGTATCCTCTTGGTCTACCTGTTAGTTTACATCTGTTGTGTAATCTTACAGGAGAAGCATTTTTAGGCAACTTTTGAAGTCCTTCGTAATCACCTGCTTCTTTTAAAGCTTTTCTTTTGTCAGCGTATTTAGCAACAAGTGCTTCTCTTTTGCGCTCACGCGCTTTCATTGATTCTTTAGCCATTTCTTAGTTCTTTTTAAATGGTAAACCGAAGTGAGTTAATAATGCTTTAGCTTCTTTATCTGTCTTCGCAGTAGTAACGAAAGTGATGTCCATCCCTTGGATTTTTTTCACTTTGTCAATTACGATTTCAGGGAAGATAATTTGCTCAGTAATACCTAAGTTGTAGTTACCTCTACCATCGAAACCATCTGCCTTGATACCAGAGAAATCTCTGATACGTGGTAAAGCAGAAGAAGTAAGTCTGTCTAAGAACTCATACATTCTGTGAGCTCTCAAAGTTACTCTAGCACCTACAGGCATTCCTTTTCTTAGTTTGAAAGCCGCTTCGTCTTTCTTAGAGATCGTACCTACTGCTTTCTGACCTGTGATGTTTGTCAATTCTTCTACAGCATAATCAATGATTTTCTTATCTGCAGTAGCATCTCCTAAACCTTGTGATACAACGATTTTCTCTAATCTAGGTACTTGCATGATTGACTTGTACCCAAATTCTTCCATCATTGCAGGAACAATTTGCTCTTTGTATGCTTTTTTGGGTCTTGCTATAAATTCCATGTGTTAATTCAAATTATAAAGTTTCCCCCGTTTTTTTGTTAATTCTTACTTTCTTATCTCCTTCGATTTTGTAACCGATTTTGATAGCTTTTCCGTCTTTACCAACTAAAGCTACGTTAGAGATATGAATAGAAGCTTCCTTCTCAGTAATTCCTCCTTGAGGATTAGAAGCTGAAGGCTTAACGTGTTTTTTAACGATATTAAGTCCTGCAACGATTACTCTAGGGTCTCTTCCTTCTTTCTTGATCACTTCAATAACTTCACCAGTTTTACCTTTGATATCTTTCTTACCAGTAGTAATGATTACGTTATCTCCTCTTTTTATTTTTAACTTTGACATTTTCTTTTAAAAATTTTAAAAATTAAAGTACTTCAGGAGCTAATGAAATGATTTTCATATATTCTTTATCTCTCAACTCACGAGCAACTGGTCCGAAAACACGTGTTCCTCTCATTTCTCCTGCTGCATTTAGCAATACACAAGCATTGTCGTCGAATTTGATGTATGAACCATCTTTTCTTCTAACTGCTTTTTTAGTTCTTACTACTACAGCTTTAGATACCTGACCTTTCTTAGCGTTTCCTGATGGTGTAGAATCCTTGATAGTAACAACGATTTTATCACCAACTGAAGCATATCTTCTTCTGGTTCCTCCCAGAACTCTGATAACCAATACTTCTTTAGCACCTGTGTTATCAGCAACTTTTAATCTTGATTCTGTTTGTAACATTATTACTTAGCTTTTTCAATGATTCTTACTAATCTCCATCTCTTGCTCTTGCTCAAAGGTCTAGTTTCCTGGATCAGAACTGTATCACCTTCTGTGCATTCGTTGTTCTCGTCGTGTGCAGTATATTTTTTCGTTTTCAAAACGAATTTACCGTACATCGGGTGCTTTACTCTTGTAGTTTCACTAACAACAATAGTTTTTTCCATTTTATTACTGGAAACCACTCCGATTCTTTCTTTTCTTAAATTTCTATCCATTGTAAAATGAAATTATTGTTTGTTAGTTAACTCAGTGTTTAGTCTTGCGATTGTTCTTCTCAAATCTTTGATTTGAATCGGGTTTTCAATTGGGCTGATTGCATGAGCCAATTTCAATTTAGAATATTGAGCTTTTGCTTCAGTTAATTGAGCTTGAATATCACCCGCGCTTAAATTTTTAATATCAGCATTTTTCATTGTATTCAAAGATTATAGAGGTTTAACAAAATCGTTAGCAACGATGAATTTAGTAACTACTGGTAATTTCTGTGCCGCAAGTCTAAGAGCTTCTTTCGCTACTTCGTAAGGAACACCTCCTACTTCGAACATGATTTTACCTGGTTTTACTACAGCCACCCAATATTCAACAGCACCCTTACCTTTACCCATCCTTACTTCGGCTGGTTTCTTAGTAATTGGCTTATCTGGGAAGATTTTGATCCATAGCTGACCTTCTCTCTTCATATATCTAGTTGCAGCAATACGTGCAGCCTCAATTTGTCTAGCTGTGATCCAAGCTCCTTCCGTAGCTTTAATCCCGAAAGTTCCGTAAGCAAGTTGATTACCTCTTTGAGCAATCCCCTTCATCTTCATTTTATGAACTCTACGGAATTTGGTTCTTTTTGGTTGTAACATAATTTCTAAATTTTAGATTTTAGATTTTAGATTTTAGATTTTTTTTATTTTAAAAAAGTAACGGTAATTTAAAATTCAAAATGTCTAATCTAAAATTTTTAATTATTATTGTTATTATTGTTATTATTTTTTCTAGGTCTTCTGTTGTCTCTGTCTCCTCCTCTGTTTCTATCTCCTGACTGACCTCCTTTTTTCTGTTGTCCTACTAATGGGGAAAGTTCTCTTTTACCATAAACTTCACCTTTCATAATCCAAACTTTTACACCTAGTCTACCATAAGTAGTGTGAGCTTCAGCCCAGTGATAATCGATATCAGCTCTGAAAGTAGACAAAGGAATTCTTCCGTCTTTGAAAGATTCGCTTCTTGCCATTTCAGCACCGTTCAATCTACCAGAGATTTGAACTTTGATACCTTCAGCACCCATTCTCATAGTACTAGCCATTGCCATTTTAACAGCTCTTCTGTAAGAGATTCTGTTTTCAATTTGCTTAGAAATACTATCAGCAACTAAAACTGCATCTAGTTCAGGTCTTTTGATTTCAAAGATGTTGATTTGAATATCCTTACCTGTAAGTTTCTTCAATTCTTCTTTCAATTTATCAACTTCCTGACCTCCTTTACCGATGATAAGTCCCGGTCTAGCAGTAGTAATTGTAACTGTTACTAATTTTAATGTTCTTTCAATATAAATTTTTGAAATACCACCTTTAGATAATCTAGCCTCAAGGTATCTTCTGATTTTGTAGTCTTCAGCGATTCTGTCTCCATAATCTTTACCACCAAACCAGTTAGAATCCCATCCTCTGATGATACCTAATCTATTACCAATTGGATTTGTCTTCTGTCCCATACCTTGATTAATTTTCTTTATTACCTAAGATTAATGTAACGTGGTTAGATCTTTTTCTGATTCTATACCCTCTACCTTGTGGAGCTGGTCTTAGTCTCTTTAATTGTCTTGCACTATCCACGAAGATTTCTTTAACGATAAGGTTTGCTTCTTCAATATCAGCACCTTCGTTTTTTGTCTGCCAGTTTGCCATAGCAGAAAGAAGTAATTTCTCTAATTTGTTAGAGGCTTCTTTTTTAGAATATTTTAGGATATAAAGAGCTTTATCTACCTGCTCTCCTCTAATGATATCAGCAACTAATCTCATTTTTCTTGGAGATGATGGGCAGTCATTTAATGAAGCTTTTACAACGTCTTTGTTAGCTTCTTTTCTTGCGATTGCGCTATCTTGTTTTCTTGATCCCATGATTATCTGCTTCCTTTGTTTTTGTTACCACCATGACCTCTGAAAGATCTTGTTGGAGAAAATTCGCCTAACTTGTGACCTACCATGTTTTCTGTAACATATACAGGGATAAAAGATTTCCCGTTGTGTACAGCGATAGTTTGTCCTACGAAGTCCGGAGAGATCATCGATGCTCTAGACCAAGTTTTGATAACTGTCTTCTTACCAGACTCTATATTTGCCTGAACCTTCTTATCTAAAGTATGATGAATGAACGGTCCTTTCTTAAGTGATCTTGCCATAATTATTTTCTTTTAGATACGATGTAACGGTTAGACACTTTGTTTTTCTTTCTAGTTTTGTAACCTTTAGCCGGCATACCGTTTCTAGATCTTGGGTGACCTCCAGAAGAACGTCCTTCACCACCTCCCATTGGGTGATCTACAGGGTTCATTACTACCGGTCTAGTTCTTGGTCTTCTACCTAACCATCTGCTTCTACCAGCCTTACCTGATACAGTTAATTGGTGATCAGAGTTGGAAACTGAACCAATCATTGCCATACATTCAGTAAGGATCATTCTAGATTCTCCTGAAGGCAATTTAATGATGGCGTATTTTCCGTCTCTTGAAGTTAATTGAGCTGAAGAACCAGCACTTCTTGCTAAAATAGCACCTTGACCAGGCTTCATTTCAACACAAGAAATTACAGTACCCAATGGAATATTTCTCAATTTCATTGCGTTACCTACGTTTGGTTCAACGCTTTCTCCTGACACTACTTTCTGATCTACTTTGATACCGTTTGGAGCGATGATATATCTCTTCTCTCCGTCAGCATACTCTAATAAAGCGATAAATGCAGTTCTGTTTGGATCGTATTCTACAGATTTTACAGTTGCTTCAACGTTTGCTTTGTTTCTTTTGAAGTCAATAATTCTGTATTTCTTTTTGTGTCCACCTCCGGTGTAACGCATGGTCATTTTACCTGTTTGGTTACGTCCACCTGACTTTTTAATACCAACGGTTAGAGACTTCTCTGGTTTGTTGGTAGTAATTTCCTCAAAATTGTTTACAACTCTGAATCTCTGTCCCGGGGTGATAGGTTTTAATTTTCTAACAGACATTACTATTATTTATAATTAATAATTAATTTACAGCAAAAATATCGATAACCTCACCTTCAACAAGCTTGATTACCGCTTTTTTCAATTTGTTTGTCTTTCCTACTTGAAGACCTTTTTTAGTGTATTTCGAAGAAACCTTCGGAGCATAAATCATTGTGTTAACGTCTGCTACTTTTACACCGTAAGCCGCTTCTACAGCTTTTTTAATCTGGATTTTATTCGCCTTAGGATTAACTAAGAAAGAATAAGAACCTCTTAAATCTGTAAGGTAATTAGCCTTTTCTGAGATAACTGGTTTAATAATAATAGACATGACTTATTTCTTTAGATTTTCCTGGAATTTTTCAACTGCACCTTCGAAGAATACAACTTCACCTGCATTTACTAAATCGTAAGAACTTACTTCATTGAAGTTCATTACTTTAGCTTTAGGTAAGTTTCTTGAAGATAAATACACATTCTTGTTAGCTTCAGGAAGGATGAATAAAGCTTTCTTATCGTTTAATGCCAAAGCATTCAATACAGTAATGAAATCTTTAGTTCTAGGAGCGCTTAAGCTCATATCTTCCAAAACTCTGATGCTGTTGTCTCTCATTTTCTGAGATAAAACAGATTTCTTAGCTAATCTCTTAAGAGCTTTGTTCAATTTGAATCTATAGTCTCTTGGTTTTGGTCCGAATACTCTACCTCCACCTCTGAAAGTTGGAGATTTGATATCCCCGTATCTAGCAGATCCTGATCCTTTTTGCTTCTTAAGCTTTTTAGTAGAAGCCGTAATTTCGCTTCTTTCTTTCGATTTATGAGTCCCTTGTCTTTGTGCAGCAAGGTACTGTTTAACTTCTAAGTAAACCGCGTGCTGATTTGGCTCAATTCCGAATACTGTTTCGTCTAGAGTTACTTTTCTTCCGGTCTCTTTTCCTGATGTATTTAATACTACTAGTTCCATTTTCTGATAATTACATAAGAATTTTTAGCTCCCGGAACAGCACCTTTTACTACTAAAAGATTTTGTTCTTGATCAACTTTTAACACCTGAAGGTTTTGAACAGTTACCTGCTCACCTCCCATTCTTCCAGCCATTCTCATCCCTTTGAATACTCTTGAAGGGTCTGAACCAGCACCGATAGAACCTGGAGCTCTAAGTCTGTTGTGCTGACCATGAGTTGCCTGCATTACACCTCCAAATCCGTGTCTTTTAACAACACCCTGGAAGCCTTTACCTTTTGAAGTACCTGTTACGTCAACATACTCACCTTCAGTGAATAGATCAACTTTTACTTCTTCTCCTACTTTTACTTCATCAACGAATTCTCTGTAGAATTCAACTAATTTAGCTTTAGGAGCAGAACCAGCCTTTTTAAAATGACCAGCTAACGCTTTACCAACGTTCTTCTCACTCTTGTCATCGAAACCTAATTGAACAGCTTTATAACCGTCTTTTTCTAAGGTTCTGACCTGTAAAACCGAGCATGGACCAGCTTGGATAACTGTACAAGGAATGTTTTTTCCTTCTTCGTTAAACAAAGATGTCATACCGATTTTCTTACCAATAATACCTGACATTGTTTATATTATAATAAAATTTATCTTTCTCTTATCACCATTTTTAGGAGACTAAAGTAATTTCTACTTCTGATATAGGCATACTACGCCCCTAAAATGAGTGTGCAAATGTATGAATAAATTTATTACTGACAAATTTTTCAAGTAAAATATTTTGATTTTTAATCAATTAGATCATTTTGAGAAAAGCCGGAACAAATTTTCCAATGGTTTATTTTGATTTTTAAAAAGAATTTAAAAAGAGGATCTGTTTATACGATCACATTTACGCCTGCTTCTTCCAATCCTGCCTCATCTTCAGCAGAGATACCTGCATCTGTAATCAGGTAGTCTATTTTATCTAATGAAGCGATTTTACCAAAGCCTTTTTTATTCAGCTTTGAAGAATCCGCAAGAATTACCGTTTGATCGGCACAGTCAATCATCATCTGATTAAGATGGGCTTCTGCGGCATTAGAAGTACTGATTCCAAATTCAAGGTCAATACCATCTACTCCCAGAAAAAGCTTATTACAGGAAAACTGTCTGAGAATTCCTTCGGAAATAGATCCTACTATAGAAGTAGAGCTCTTACGAACTTCTCCCCCTAACTGAATAATGTTAATATTAGGATTATTGCAAAGCTCAATAGCCACCCTCAAAGAAGAGGTCAGTACCGTAAGCGGACCAAAGTTCACCAGCATCCGGGCAAGATAATGCATGGTAGTTCCGGAAGCTAATATAATACAGTCATTCTCCTGAATCAGCGCTAATGCCGCTTTTGCTATCGCCTGTTTTGCTTCCACATTAATATTCTCCTTCTCCCCTACATTTTTTTCATATGCATATCTTACCTGCTTACTTGCTCCCCCATGATTACGAAAAAGAAGCCCTAAACTTTCAAGATAGTTCAAATCCTTTCGGATCGTAACCGAAGAAACATTCAGTTTTTCACATAAATCCTGTACAAGAACATGGCCTTTTTCATCCAGCTCTTTTAATATTTCATCATGCCTTGGTATTAGCTTCTCCATTTTATTCGTTTCATCAAAATTAGCGTTTTTTTTTCATACTCTAAAATTTCATTTATTTTCTTTTTGCTTTCATTTTTAATTTATATATTTGAAAACGAAACATAAACGAAACATTTATGAAACGAAACGAAGAACTCAGTAAATTAACCAATGTAAAGGAATGGGACTTTATAGTCATAGGAGGAGGAGCCAGTGGTTTAGGTTCGGCACTAGATGCAGTAAGCAGAGGATTTAAAACCTTATTGCTTGAATCTCATGATTTTGCAAAAGCAACATCCAGCAGAAGTACAAAATTAGTACATGGTGGAGTAAGATATCTTGCACAGGGAGATGTAGGATTGGTAAAAGAAGCGCTAAAAGAAAGAGGCCTTCTTGCTAAAAATGCAGCCCATATTGTAAAAAATCAATCTTTTATTATTCCCAATTATACCTGGTGGGGAGGAATCTATTATAAAATAGGTTTATCAGTTTATGATTTCCTTGCAGGGAAACTAAGCCTGGGAAAAACGAAATACATCAGCAAATCAAAGACCGTAGAAAAACTTCCAACTATTGAACAAAATCACTTGATGAGTGGTGTTGTTTACCAGGACGGACAGTTTGACGACGCCAGACTTGCTGTGAATTTAACTCAGACCATTATCGAAAAGGGAGGAACCGCAGTCAATTATGTAAAGGTGATCAATCTTCTGAAAGATGGTGCTGATAAAGTAATTGGTGTTGTTGCAGAAGATCAACTGTCCAAGCAGCAATATCAGATTCACGCTAAGGTAGTCATTAATGCAACAGGTGTATTTACCAATGACATCCTCAATATGAATAACCCTAAGCATGGTAAACTTGTTGTTCCAAGCCAGGGAATCCATTTGGTGCTTGATAAATCATTCCTGAAAAGCGATGATGCGATCATGATTCCAAAAACATCAGACGGCAGGGTTTTATTTGTTGTTCCCTGGCACAACAGAGCTTTGGTAGGAACTACAGATACACTTTTAAAGGATGAAAGTTTTGAACCCCGTGCTTTGGAAGAAGAGATCAGCTTTGTTTTAAATACAGCAAGACAGTATTTAGCCAAGAAGCCAACCCGTGAAGATGTAAAATCTGTATTCGCAGGATTACGTCCTCTCGCAGCTCCTAAAGACGGAAGCAAAAGTACAAAAGAGGTTTCCAGAAGCCATAAAGTTATTGCTTCTGAAACTGGGCTTATTTCCATTATCGGTGGAAAATGGACAACTTACCGTAAAATGGCGGAAGATACTATAGATGAAGCAATGAAAGTTCACAGATTAGGAAACACTACATCTAAAACAGAGCACCTTTCCATTCATGGTAATGTAAAACCGGAACAGGTAGACCGAAGTAACCATCTTTATGTTTACGGTTCTGATATTCCGGCTATAAAAGCTTTACAGGAAAGCAACCCGCGTTATTCTCAGAAAATACATCCGGATCACCCTTTTACCGTTGCAGAAATTGTATGGGCTATAAGAAACGAGATGGCAGAAACCATTGAGGATATATTATCCAGAAGGGTCCGTTTATTATTCTTAGATGCCAGAGCCGCGATAGACAGCGCTCACACTGTTGCAAAAATAATTGCTGAAGAAAAAGGATATTCTGAAGAATGGACGCAACAACACGAAAATGAATTTATTGATTTAGCAAGAGGATATTTATTAACGCCTTATTCACCTAAAGTTCAATCTTAACTAGTACACTTTTATGAATGAAAAATTAATTCTCGCTTTAGACCAGGGAACAACTTCCTCCAGAGCGATCTTATTCAACCACAGTGGAGAAATTAAATTTGTAGCACAGAAAGATTTCAGACAAATATTCCCAACACCAGGTTGGGTAGAACATGATCCGAATGAAATCTGGTCATCACAAATCTCCGTAGCAGCAGAAACGATAGCGAAAGCAGGTATCTCCGGACTGGAAGTTGCCGCCATCGGTATTACCAATCAACGTGAAACCACTGTTGTATGGGACAAAGAAACCGGCGAACCTATCTATAATGCCATTGTATGGCAGGACCGAAGAACTTCTAAATATTGTGACGAACTAAAAGAACAGGGCCACGCTGAAGTTATTAAAGAAAAAACAGGTCTTGTATTAGATGCTTACTTTTCTGCAACAAAACTAAAATGGATCCTTGATAACGTAGAGGGTGCAAGGGCTAAAGCAGAAGCAGGAAAACTATGTTTTGGAACTGTAGACACATGGCTTGTATGGAAACTTACCCGTGGTAAAATGTTTATCACTGATGTATCCAATGCCAGCAGAACAATGCTTCTGAATATTCATACCTTAGAATGGGATAATGATTTGCTGGAATTATTCAATATTCCCAGAGCTGTTCTTCCCGAAGTAAAACAGAGCAGTGAAATATACGGAGAAACGGCCACTACTTTATTTTCCACCAAAATTCCTATTGCAGGTATTGCAGGTGATCAGCAGGCAGCTTTATTCGGGCAAATGTGCATCACTCCGGGAATGGTAAAAAACACATACGGAACCGGCTGCTTTTTGTTAATGAATACAGGAAAAGAAGCTGTTTCCTCTAAAAACAACCTGCTAACAACCGTAGCCTGGAAAATCAATGGAGAAGTAAATTATGCATTGGAGGGAAGTGTATTTGTGGGAGGTGCAGCCATCCAATGGTTGAGAGACGGTCTTAAAATTATTCGTTCATCTGAAGAAGTGAATGAGCTGGCGGCATCTGTTCAGGACAATGGTGGTGTATATTTTGTTCCTGCCCTTACCGGATTAGGAGCACCACATTGGGATCAGTACGCCCGTGGAACTATTGCAGGCCTCACACGCGGAACAACGGACGGACATATTGCCAGAGCAACACTGGAAGGTATTGCTTTCCAGGTTTATGATATTGTAAAATCTATGGAAGCAGATTCCGGAAGAGCAAGTCTTGAGCTAAGAGTAGATGGAGGAGCCTCAGCAAGTGATCTTCTGATGCAGATTCAGTCTGACTTGTTTGGTTTTAAAATCACAAGACCTCAGACGCTTGAAACTACTGCATTGGGAGCTGCTTATCTGGCAGGTCTTGCTGTAGGATACTGGAAAGATATTGATGAAATACAATCTCAATGGATCGTAGACAAAGATTTCCATCCCCAGTTGGATAAAGAAAGCGTTGATAAAATGATCCACTTGTGGAAGAAGGCCGTATCACGTTCTCAAAACTGGATAGAAGATTAACCCGCTGACCTTAAAAATACACATATGACACCATTTATCGCAGAATTAATAGGAACAATGCTTCTTATACTCTTGGGCAACGGCGTTGTCGCCAATGTTGTCTTAAAAGGAACCAAAGGAAATAATTCCGGTTGGATTGTAATTACAACAGCATGGGCATTAGCTGTCTTTATCGGCGTCACCGTAGCCGGACCTGTAAGCGGCGCCCATCTGAACCCGGCAGTCACCATTGGTCTTGCCACTGCAGGAAAATTCTCCTGGGATCTGGTTCCATCCTATATAGCCGCTCAAATGATCGGAGGAATGCTTGGAGCCTTCCTGGTTTGGCTGTTCCATAAGGATCATTTTGCTATAACAGAAGATGAACCGGGAATGCTTGCCTGTTTCAGTACAGGACCAGCTATCAGAAAGACTTCTTCCAATCTTATCAGTGAGATCATAGGAACGTTTGTACTGGTATTTGTCATCTTTCATTTTTCGGATCCCAGTATTTCGATTGCTACTGATCCTACAGCAAAAGTAGGCTTAGGTACTGTAGGAGCTCTTCCTGTTACATTTCTTGTCTGGGCAATAGGTTTGTCTCTGGGCGGAACTACAGGATATGCGATTAACCCGGCAAGAGATCTTGCCCCAAGAATTATGCATGCTATTCTACCTGTAAAGGGAAGCAGTGATTGGGGATATGCATGGATACCTGTAGCAGGGCCTGTAATAGGAGCTGTGCTTGCCGCTGTTTTATATGGACTCTTAACTTAAAAAATACAGATGATGAAAATTTTAAAAGGAATCTTCCTTCTTGCGTTAGGCTCCGGAAGATTATTTTCTCAGGAAAACACTGAGGCTAAGGAAAGCAGGCTTGATTTCACTGCCAACATTCAGAATAACCATTTATGGAGAGGTTTAATCATCACTGATAAGCCTGTTGTAATGGGGAATCTCTCCTATGCCCTGGATGCGGAAAAAAAATGGAAAATAGGAATCTGGGGGGCATCCGCTTTAGCAGATGATAAAGACAATACCCATTATAAAGAAATCAATTATTATGTTCAATATTCTGACGGACGTTTTTATATCGGGCTTTGGGATCTTTATAATTCCAGAAACATTAATACCGCAGTGGCTGCAGATGACATCTTCAGCTATTCACAAAGGAGAACGGCACATATTATCGATTTAAGAACCAACTATACGTTCGGGCCTTCATTCCCTATTAATATTGAAGCAGATATTATGCTTTATGGGGGTGCCAATGCAGGAGAGGTTGTTCTTGAGCCGGACGGAAGTTATAAAAAGAATAAATATTCTACCTATGTTCAGGCAAGTTACCCGGTAATAAAGGCCCAGAAAGTGAATCTGGACGCCTTTGTAGGGGCTGGCTTTGCTCTTAATGATAAAACCTTCCTGTATGGAAATGGTAAAAACAGTTTCGACATCGTTAATATAGGTGTAAAAGCCGGTAAGGTTGTTAAAATTACCGACCATTACAGCCTTCCTGTTTATATGATGGCCATGTGGAATCCTTCTAATAAGTTTGCAAGGATCCAGCTTGCTGCTACAGTTTTTTAACAGGATAGCTGCCACAATACTATAGAATCACTCCTTATGGGGTGATTTTTTGTTATGGATGACAATGACTATCCTGCCAAATTAAACCACCCCGTCAAATCTTTGATTTGCCGCCCTCCAGTGGAGGGGAATAGTTATAAGAATATTATACATAGTAGAAGCATAAGCCTGAGATTAATAATAGCTTTACCTCCAATCACCGGGATTTTACGGTTTATCATTTAAGTAAATATTTTTACTTTTGAAGAAAAAAGAACTATGAAAAAACTTTTCAGTATTATGATTTTATGTATCAGCATTTTGTCTTTTGCACAGGTAAAAGTTCCTTTTACGGGACATAGAAGTTTTGATATTATGCAGGGCTACAGTGGCACCGGCACGCCTCATTATTATCTGGATGTGAAAAAAAACGGTGATGTCTTTTTTGGGTATGTTCAGGTGAATCAGGCTAACGGAAAGGAAACTACTGAAGAAATAAATGCAGGTAAATATGGGACAAACAAAGTCATGAAAGTACATTTCAAAAAATTCAATGAGACCTTCTTTGTGAAATTTGATAAAAATAAAATCTTTATGACCGATGAAAAGGGGAATATTCAGAATCTTGAAGGCTGCTGCTCTTCCAGTGAGAGTATGGATAAGGAAACCTGTACCTGTGAAAGTGAGCTGTATGAATAATGAGATCATATAGTACCACTCCTTTGCAGTGTTTTTTTTTAATAGAATGAAAAAAGGCCACCCCGTCAAAAATTCTTTGCATTTTCGCCCTTTATCCAGTGGAGGAGAATGGCTATAAGAATTATTGGGATTTGTTGCGAAGGAAATTTGAGATTATGGCATTTGTCAGAAATAAGGAATCACCGGGATTTTACGGCCTATTTATTGGTTAAATATCTTTAATTTTGAAAAAATTAACGAATGCTGTCCGGATTGTGGAATGGCTGAGTTGAATTGTGACTATGAAGGTATTTTACATCAATGAAAGTTTTAAAAATCTTATTTATATCTTTTCTTCTTGTTTCATGTAGCAAGAAGGAGCATCATCCTTATACGTTCTATTATTGGAAAACCAATTTGAAACTGAATCAGGAAGAGAAAAAAGTTTTGGAACATGCTTCTGTTCCTTATTTATATACCCGTTTTTTTGATGTTGATAAAATAGGAGGAAAGTTTCAGCCTGTGGCTGTCATCACCAAAGACCAGAGTTTCGAAACCGATAAACAGATTGTACCTACTGTTTTTCTCACGAATCAGACTTTACTGGATATTTCTTCGGAGGAGATAAAATTCCTGGCGGAAAGTATTCATCATTTAGTACAGAAGAAAGCAGAAGAATATCATTTAAAAATCAACAATGAGATTCAGATCGACTGTGACTGGACAGCCGGCACACGTAATGATTACTTTACATTTCTAAAAGAGCTGAAAAGGGTTTCCGGAAAGAATATCACCTGTACTCTGCGTCTTCATCAGGTTAAAGATAAAAAGAAAGCCGGAATTCCGCCGGTAGAAAAAGTATATCTGATGTGCTACTCCACTTCTTCACCATTAGAAAAATCTGATAAAAACTCGATTCTGGATGTGGCTATATTAAAAAGTTATCTTTCCCGAATGGAAGATTATCCCATCAAAACTATTGAAGTAGCGCTCCCTATTTACTCATGGGGAATTGTTACCAATCATCTGGAAAAGCATAAGCTGATTAATGCACTATCGAAAAAGGATCTGCAAAATGAACATTTTAAAAAGATCTCTGAAAATGAAGCTGAAGTTTTAAAGGACGGTTTTTACTTTGGAAGCTACCTGAATAAAGGTTTTAAAATAAAGGTAGAGGAAATTTCAAGTGAGCAGCTGGAAGATGTCATCCGTTTTCTTGAGAAAAAAATACCTCATTTTAATATTATTTATTATCAATTAGATAGTAAATTTGTGATAGATCGAAAATTTTAAATCATTACCACCGATGAAGGCATTGCATGAGTGCCTGCAAGACTTTAAATTATTAATCATTATAAAAAAATTAAAAACACCACTCTACATATGAAAAAGTATATTCTTTCGCTTGCAGTGGCCTCTCTTTTCTATACGAAATCTGATGCCTGCGCCTGGTCAGATCCTGACTATGAATACTTCAATCTTTTTACCCAGAGTATCATTAAAGATAAATCTTATCTACCCTTTCTGCACAACTATTCCAGCAGATTTTATACGGGCTATAAAACCTCATTGATTCCTGATGACAATCTGGAAACATGGAAGAAGTATTTTGGCAACCAGCTTAATCATGCTGAAGCTTATGACCTGGTTTATAAGATCAGTATGAATGACCTCAATGGTCTTAAAAATGGTAATCCTTCTAATCCTCTTCTCCAAAAGCTGGGTTCAGGATTTTACCAGAAGTACCGTGAGGGAATAGATTATTTAATTGAGGCCAAATATCTGGAGCCTTATATGAGCATCAATTATATTGAAAGTGAAAACTCATTTTACTATGATAGAAATGCCGACAGAAAGAATGCAACCGCTCTTGATTACAACAAAACCATTGCTGCTTTAACTTCTTTATACAATGCTGCCAGAAATCCGGAGATTAAACAGCGCTACGGATACCAACTGGTACGCCTCAATCATTATACGAGAAATTATGATGCTTCACTACAGGCTTTCAAAACCTATATAGAGCCTATCAAGCTCAAAGGTGCTGTTTATTTTATGGCACTGGATCAAATGGCGGGCGCTCAAAGGGGACTGGAGATGAACAGTGATGCCAACTGGAACTTTTTCCAGGTATTCATGAATACTAAAGACCGTAAGGAATCTTCTTTTGTATCTATGAAGCTTTCGGATACGGCTTCTTTCAGCAATATTATGAAAAGAGCTAATACCAATGAGGAAAAAAACATGGCTTATTTTCTTTTAGGGTATGAAGATTTCAACAATCCTATTCCGGTTATGGAAAAAATGTATGACATCAATCCGGATTCTGAGATTCTGAAGGTAATGGCCGTAAGAAGTATCAATGAACTGGAAAGAAGTTATCTTCCCACTTATTATTATACCGACGCTGCTTCCGGGAGAGTTTCTGTACAAAGAGGAAAAACGGATACCAAGGCTTCAAATGACAATACAGCAGGTACCACTACCACAGAGGTAAAAGAGGAAAAGCTTTCTTTCTGGCAAAAGATTGTAAGATTCTTTAAAAACCTTTTCGGAGGTTCTAAGTCTGGGAAAACCGGTGACGAAGCTAAAGCTGGTCAAAGTGATGATGAGCTCTTCAGTAATCCGGACAGGATCCCTTTCTATACCCGGACAGGCTATTATTATGATCAGAAAACACAGGACTTCCTTGATAACCTGGAAAAATTCACAGATAAAACAAGGGAGAAATCTAAGGATGAATACTGGCAGATTGCCAATGCTTACCTTAAGTTTTTGAAAAAAGACTATAAAGCAAGTTCTGAAATTCTTAATGACATCAAAACCACCAATCCCGAGTATCAGGAGGAGATCAAGAGAATGAAAGTTCTGAATGATATTGTTTCCCAGCCCAAAATAGATGCAGCATATGAGGATCATTTAATGAAAGATTATCCTGAATACTTTGTGGAAAAACCAGTGAAGAAAGATACTGCCACCACGGATAATTTCGATTATTATGGGGAAGCACCATCTACTGCTGATTTCCTTAAAGACGTTCTGGCGAACCGCTATTTCCTTCAGGGTGAAGATGGAAAATCATTCCTGATGAATAATAAGCTTTCTGATCTTCAGTACAACCCGAACTCAACTTTGGTAAAAAGTGTGGAGGACTTTTACAGAAAGTCAGATAAAACACAGTTTGAGCAGCAGGTTATTGCCAAAAACATGGACAGTGTAGGTAATATTGATGCATTTTTCAATACCATTTATGGAGACAGAGCCATGAGGCTTGCCGATTTTGACAAGGCTAAATCCTATTACGAAAAAGCACAGAAATTTGCCGGAATCCCAAGAGTCAATTACGACTGGTCAGAAAAAAGCGGCCCAACCACTACAGCCAAACAATATACACCTACTGAATATGACGGTTTTGATAATATTTCAAATCTTGTGTTTGGCCACAATGTTTGGGAAAGTTTCCAAAGTTCTGATACTGAAAGCATGAAAGCTGAAAACTATACTGATTTCCCTTTCATCAAAACCAGCATGAATAAACTTGAACTTGCTGATGTACTGATCCAGCTTAAAAAGATCGGAAATGGTGCTGATGAAAAAGCTGCCAAAGCCAACCAGCTTATTGGAAATCTACTCTACAACACTTCTATTTTAGGATATTATAGAGAACTCTTCGTCATGGATATCGACAATAGTAATGGCGGAAAGTATAATTTCTGGAATACCGACAGAAAGAACCCTTATAAATATTATTACAAAAACTTTCTGGACACTTCTTATATTGAGCCTGACAATTTTGACCTGGCGATTAATTATTATCAAAAAGCACTGAAGCTTTCCAATAATAAAGAAGAAAAAGCAAGAGTTCTTTTCCAGATGGCTAGTGCTGAGCAAGGGAAATACTATCAATATGAAGCAAAAAACCAGATGGATTATGATTATTCTGATCCTAAGTGGTCTGAAAAATCTGATGCCCACCAAAAAGAACTGGACAATCTGAGAAATCAGAAATACAGAACCTATTTTGCACAATTGAAAACACAGTACTCAGATACTGAAACCTCAAAAGCGCTGATGGGAAGCTGTTCTTATTTCAGTTACTTTATGAGATAACATCACTGCATAAAAAAACCTCTGAATCATCAGAGGTTTTTATTTTATATCGTATGTTTATTTTTTAATAAGCTCGCATCATCATTCATGGTCATGAAGTAGACTCCTTTAATTAAGCTGCTTACATTTATTTGACCTTCACCAATTATTCCTTTTGAAATTAGTTACTCCGGAACATTTAGATTCATAGAGTGATTTTTGGGGATACATTTTTTACATTCAGAACATTATCAACAGGATCGGATATATCTGAACTGATTTTAAAATCTCTAAAAAAATTCACAACATACAATTACTTTATAATCATTCTTATTATTATTTTCACAATATCATTACTAATAATGATTTATTAAACTAAAACCATTAATAAAAAAACCATGAAAGCAACAATTTCAGATAATGAATTTTACGCAGGATTACAACAATTACCCAAGCCCAAGTATCCTTTCCCCGATTCTATACATCCTGACTTTCAACTTCAGCGAGAAGAATATTATGATTGGATTGACAAGGAGTATATTTTTCACAGTAAAGAAGCCCGTGAAAAACACAAGCAACACAACCTGACTGACATTGCAGCACGTGGTTGTCCTTTTTTAAGGAACCTGGCGGAATTGAGGCCATTAGCCAGTTATGCTGCTGATGGGGCCATGATGGACGATTATTTTGATCGCTGCTCCCATGATGAAATGACAGAAATAGCGACTCGTATTATGGCTTTACTCACTGGTGATGACCCTAATGAACCAACTGACAATGGTATATTTCATCAATTCTGGATATTAAGACAAAACGTTATTGCATGTGAAATGCCGGAACGGCACTATAAAAAATTTCTAAAGTCACTGCACGAAGTGCTTATCGGATATGCAGACGAAAGAGTATACTACAGATCAAATACCATCCCTTCTCTGCCTGTTTATTTATTAATTCGCGAAGCGACAAGCGGAGTACAGCCTTTTTGTAAATATGTAGCTATGCAAAAAGATTATCGTCAGCTCCCTGACAGCGTATTGGAGCATTTACACATTCAACGCCTTCATACAATTTGTTCTCTGATGATCGGAATACATAATGATATTATTTCTTTACCAAAAGAACTACATAGAGAAGAGGATACGATGAATCTGGTGAAAGTATTGCAGCAAGAGCATAAAACGTCAATAAAAGAGGCCTATATGATGGCTCTGGAAGTACATGATAATTATTTAAAGGAATTTTTGATATTGCAGGAACATTTGCCTTCTTTTGGCCAATGGCAGGATATGGTCCGAAATTACGTAGAGGATCTTGGCATTATGGTAGCCGGTGTATATGCCTGGCATACGAATGACACCTCCCGTTATATAAATGGAGGGTATGTAGAAGGTGAATATACCAGCAAATAATATTATTAAAAAAGGGATCATTCTGATTCCTTTTTTTGCTCTTTCTTCTTCAGCCATTCTTCATGTTTATTTTTGAAAAATTCATGCTTGTAATTCTGATTTCTCTGTGCTGCATCAATAGAATGTGAGGTATGAATATCCGCATCCTTTTTTGCAAACTGAGCCAGATTTTCGTAATAATGGTGGAGCTGGTCCAGATCCACTTCCGTAAGGTCTTCGATATCTACAATTCTGTTGCTGGCCTTTTCGTGGGCAGCTATCAGCTCGTTCAGCTTTATCTGTATGGCTTTAGAATCTTTATTCTGGGCTTTTTGAATAAGAAATACCATTAAAAATGTAATGATAGTAGTTCCTGTGTTGATCACAAGCTGCCAGGTTTCCGAATAGTCGAAAAACGGACCTGTTACCGCCCAGACAATCACCAGAAGCATAGCGCCTATAAATGCAACAGGGCTACCTGTAAATTTTACTGCCCCGTTTGAAAACTTTTCAAAAAAATTATTATTCTTGTGACTCATGATAGAAGTTATTTTACATAATAAATGTATAAAATTAACATGAACCGGGATTAACAAAGTTGAGTTTTCAAATGAGAAGTGGTATCTTTTATTTTGTTTTCTTCAGCCTGTGCCACCAGATCAGAAATCCTGTAACCGGTAAAGAACATCCAATAAGAGATACTACAAAATATAGAATGATACTGGGCAACCCCATGATTTCTCCCGTATGTAACGGTTTGGCAAGTGCCGTAAACTGTTTATTGAGAGGCTTGGCAGAGAATAATTCCCTGGTTTTAAAAACTCCGGTTTTATCAAATGTCACTTCATCCTGAAGCATCATTCCCAGCAGATTCTGCCTGTTTGTTTTTATGATCACATATCGGGGGTTATCCTTATTAGGCAACTCTACGCTTGTAACGGCAGTATAAGGAAGATACCGGTCCGAAAGCTGTAAAATTGTATCGATGGAAGCTGAAGCTGCATTTTTAAAATTTTTCTTTTCATCCTGCTTCTGAAGCATATCTTCCATAAGCCCGCTGAACGGATCATCCCCACCTTCGTTAGCATCTGAAATATGATCAATTGAAGATCCTCCGAGACTCACAATAAGACCATTTTTCACCCATGGATATGTGATATACAATCCTGTAACAGCAATAAAAAAAATCATCAGGAAGCTGTAAAATCCCACGGTATTATGAAGGTCGTAATTCAGTCGCTGAAACTTTGCTTTCACCATGACAGTCAGGCCTTGCTTTAAAAACTTCAGCTTTTTGGGAAGCCAGAGGATGAATCCTGAAATCAGCAGCACACAAAATATAAGTACCGAAGCTCCTACCACCTGGCGTCCGGCATTTCCCATCATAAGGTTTCTGTGAATATCAAGTACCACTTCAAAGAAATGGCTCGCTCCTATATCTGCCGACCCAAGAATTTCTCCTGTATACTGATTGTAATAAGTACTTTTATCTAATTGATTCTCCCGATACCCAATAACATAGCTTCTTCCTTTATCATCCGGAATCAGAAGAGAGGTCAGTTCTTTGTTCTGCTGTAATAACTCTGACCGGATCAGATCAGGGCTTTTAATTTTTCCGGAAGCTGAGCTGATATATACTTTTTCTCTGTTCGTAAATTCTATAATCTGGTTTTTGAATGCATACAGACAACCGGTAAGACACATCACAAAAACGATGATACAAGATAAAAGTCCCAACCAAAGATGAATAAGCCACATCAGATATTTAGTGACCGATTCATTCTTTCTTTTTTTCCGGTAAAGGCTTTTAAACAATAACTTCATTTGGACTCATAACAAAAACATTAAGATGGTTGGGTCACCTTAATGTTTTTTAAATTAAAATTGATATGAATGATTGATAATTTTAAAGGGTGACCTGCAAATTAATGTAGCTCAATAACCAGCTATGATAACCTGTATAAGTCTTACAAAAAAGTTCTGTGATACGGGTAGAACTTAGTTTTCCCTTCTCCGGACGGGATCCGGATCAAATTATTTTCTTCCTTTAAACTGAACCTCTTTTACGATCTCTTCGAATTTTGTGTAGTGTTCAGGAGTAAGTGTTTTTTGGATTGCTGCTTTTCTCTGTGCATCAAATTTTTCCCAGTATTCTTTAGCTAAATCATTGTTGCCATGATAGACATCGTGGGCATCGTTGAATGCTTTTTCAAATGCATCATTCGCTGCATTTACTACTTTGAATTCGTCTTCGGAAAGCTGTGCCTCTGTTTTTATTCTTTCTAAAAGGGCGTTGTCATATCTTGGTCTTTTTCTGGAGTTTTCATCAACAAATTTGTTGAACTGTTCCATTTGAGGGCCATCCAGAACTTTAGCCATCTCAAGAGACTGCTGTGCTCTCAGCTCTTCATTTTTTATTCCTAAAGCTACACGGTCCATATTTCCTCCCTGAGCTTTTGCAGCCTGGAAGTTCTGCTCCTGAAGATCCTGGTATTTTTTAGTGATCTCGTCAAAGCTTTTCGTCTGATCCGGTGTAAGCTGTATTTCAGTTTTAAACTGGTTGTAATCGATTCCTTTCTTTTTGTCTCCGGAGCATGAAACAACTAATAATGTTGTTACTGCTACTACAATAGTTCTGATATATGTATTATTCATTATATTTTTTTATGGTTTGTTAAGTTAATCATTAGAAGAAGTAATTAGCCCCAAACTGGTATCTGATTCCATCGATCCTGAAACCGAAATTACTAGCCGGATCAGAGGCATCATTACGTATGTTTTTATCCAGAATATTGTATACTCCAAAGGTGAAACGTACATTTTTATTCAATCGGTACACGGTTCCTAGATCCCATAAAAAGTATGAAGGTATAGGATACTCCTGAGCCTTACCTCTGTTTACCCCAGGCTGGCTTTCACTTCTATAATTACCTCTTGACCAAAACTCAAAGCTGTCGTTTGCTTTCCATGAAAGATTTGCATTAGCCATGTGCTTGGGAATTCTTGCGTAGGGTTTATTGTAAAGTGCAGGAATTTCATCGGATTTAATCTTAGTATCTGTATATGTATAATTCGTTTTTAACAAGATGCTTTTCGTCACATTTATACTCAGATTAGCTTCTATTCCCATACTATTGGCCTTCCCTAAATTTTCTCTTGTTGAAATAAAATCATACACATGATTGTATATGTTTTCAAACTGTTTACACTCTTCGGTATTATTACATTTTCTTACTTCTACCAGTTTGTTTTTAAAGTCTGTATTAAAACCTGTCACGCTCAAATTAATCACTTTCTTATTATCTTCAAACATAACAGTCACTTCCTGGTTAAAGCTTTTTTCCGGCTTAAGATCTTTGTTTCCGATAATCACACCATCCGAAGTCCCTCCACCTGTTACCTGTCCCCATCCTGGGTTTACGGCTCTCAGTCCCGGAGCTTTATATCCCCAGGAGGTACCTCCTTTTAAAGTAAAGTTATTGGTAACATTCCATACCAAATATCCTCTGGGTGTAAAGTTGGAACCATAGTTTTGATCATTATCCAAACGTGCACCTGTCACTAGGTGAAGCTTATCAAACAAGCTCCAGTTACCTTCTGCAAAGGCAGACCAGTTCCAACGGGTCAGCTCGTTGATGATTTCGCCTTCCGACATAATTTTATTTCCTAAATCATTCAGCTTTTCATATCTATATTCGCCACCAAAACTGATCACATGCTTTTTAATATTAAAATTATTAAGGCTATAGGCAAGGAAAGTCTGATACCTCATATCCCTGTTAGGGTTATTGGTATTATCATATTGCAGATAAGAATTCGTATGAAAGTTGGAATAATCACCTTTATGGCTTAATGAAAGGACATTTCTTTCGTAATTATTACGTGAGCTTTTTGCATTGGGAGCTAAAGAATATCCCGGGGTTTGATTTCGTTCCTGACGGTTAAAGTCATAGTTTAGCTTGAACACATTTTTCTGATCAGGGGTAAGGCTCAATTCTGTTCCAAAAGCTTTAATCACTCTTTCTGTAAATCCACCCACAAATTTATCTTCATTTCTGTCGGAATAACTTCCCGTAATTTTCATTTGAAGAAGATCTTTTACTATAGAACCAGCAGCGTAGCCGTCAATCTGGTAGGTATTACCGGATTTTTTATGAACCTGCTGAATAAGGCTTGTTCCTACAGATCCTTTCCATCTGTCTGTAAGTTTCTTAGTGATGATATTGATAACTCCTCCCATAGCATCAGAACCATATAATGAAGACATAGGTCCTTTTACTACTTCTATTCTTTCGATGGTTTCCAATGGAGGCATCCATCCCTGTTCAATCCCGGGTCCATCAGAATTGGGTCTTGTTTCTCTAGTATTAATTCTTTTACCATCTATTAATACCAGCGTTTGTCCGGATTCGGCCCCTCTTATTGAAAAATCGCTGGTACTTCCTCCTCCTGTAATAAATACTCCGGGGATATCCTGTAAAGCATCTGTAATATCTCTGTAAGCTCTTTTTTTAATATCGGCCTGGCTTATTACAGAAATAGTTGCCGGAGCATCTTTAACTTTCTGTGCATATCCTGATCCTGTTATTACCACTTCATCAATATTGCTACTTTTCAAAGTATCCTTTATTTTCTGGGCATTTACAAAAGCTGCTCCTAAAACGAGTAAAGAAAAAGACACGATTTTTTTCATCAATAATTTTTTTGCAAATTTATTGTTTTTATTCATTCTAAATAAAACAAGTAGCACTGACATATGTCACCTGCAAAAGACTAATCAATACCGGATCAACAACCAACGCAATAGTCTGTTTATAATATGTCAACAGATAGTTTCGATCTTTAATAGTATGACCTCAAATGTATTTTATGATTATAAAGAGTAAAACCTGAAAAAAATATTTTTTTTTATAAAAGTGAGGTTATAGTATTGAGAGGTTAGCAGCAAAAAAAATCCGTCCCTAAAAAGGAACGGATTGTATAATCATTGCAAAGTATGCAGTTATCACACTTTAATTTCAACGTCTACACCTGAAGGAAGTTCTAATTTCATTAGAGCATCAACAGTTTTAGAAGAAGAAGAGTAGATATCCATCAGTCTCTTGTGAGCTGACAATTGGAACTGCTCTCTTGCTTTCTTGTTTACGTGCGGAGATCTCAACACAGTGAAGATTCTCTTATTCGTTGGCAATGGAATTGGACCGTTTACAACAGCACCAGTAGCCTTTACCGTTTTTACGATTTTCTCAGCAGACTTGTCTACCAAGTTGTAATCGTAAGATTTTAGTTTTATTCTGATTCTTTGTGACATTTCTTTAATTTAAAAATTAACCTTTTGCTTTAGCAATGATTTCTTCAGCAACGTTTTGTGGAGTTGCTTGGTACTTCTCTAATTCCATAGAAGAAGTAGCTCTTCCTGATGAAAGTGTTCTTAGAGTCGTTACATATCCAAACATTTCAGAAAGTGGAACTGAACCTTTGATTACAACGGCACCGTTCTTTTCTTCCTGACCACTGATCGTACCTCTCCTTTTGTTAAGGTCACCAATGATGTTACCCATATATTCTTCTGGAGTTACAACTTCCAGTTTCATAATAGGCTCCATGATTACTGGCTTAGCAGCACGTCCCGCTTCTTTAAATCCTAATTTAGCAGCCATTTCAAAAGAAAGAGCATCAGAATCCACTGCGTGGAAAGATCCGTCTTTAAGAATAACTTTAATACCTTCAACTTCGAAACCAGCCAAAGGACCGTTCTTCATTGCAGCTTTAAAGCCTTTTTCAATTGCAGGAACAAATTCTCTAGGAACGTTACCACCCTTGATCTCATTGATGAATTCTAAACCAATTTTACCTTCGTCTGCAGGTCCTAATTCAAATACGATATCAGCAAATTTACCTTTACCTCCAGATTGTTTTTTGTAAACCTCTCTGTGCTGGGCAACTTTTGTTAAGTTTTCTTTGTATTCTACCTGTGGTTGACCCTGGTTTACTTCAACTTTGAATTCTCTTCTCATACGATCAACAATGATATCCAGGTGAAGCTCACCCATACCAGAGATAATCGTTTGTCCTGAAGCCTCATCAGTTCTAACCGTAAACGTAGGATCTTCTTCAGCTAATTTAGCTAATGCATTACCCATTTTATCTTGGTCAGCCTTAGTTTTAGGCTCAACAGCGATACCAATTACCGGATCAGGGAAAACCATCGATTCAAGAACGATTGGATTTTTCTCGTCACACATTGTATCACCAGTTTTGATAGATTTAAATCCTACCGCAGCACCAATATCACCAGCTTCAATATATTCTACCGGGTTTTGTTTGTTAGCGTGCATCTGATAGATTCTTGAGATTCTTTCTTTATCTCCTGAACGGGTGTTCAAGATATAAGAACCTGCATCTAGTCTTCCAGAGTATGCTCTGAAGAATGCTAATCTTCCCACGAATGGGTCAGTAGCAATCTTAAATGCTAAAGCCGAGAAAGGCTCGTTTACGTCTGGTTTTCTTGTAATTTCAGCATCAGTTCTAGGGTCAGTACCTTTGATATCATCTTTATCCAATGGAGAAGGCAAATATTTACATACTGCATCCAACATAAACTGTACTCCTTTATTCTTGAATGAAGAACCACAAGTCATTGGGATAATAGATAAATCGATAGTAGCTTTTCTTAGAGCTTCGTTGATTTCCTCTTCAGAGATTGAATCCGGATCTTCGAAGAATTTCTCCATCAAAGTATCATCGTAGTCAGCAACAGCTTCTACTAATTTCTCTCTATATTCAAGAACTTCATCTTTCATATCTTCAGGAATTGGCACTACTTCGAAAGTAGCTCCTTGTCCTGCTTCATCCCAGATGATCGCTCTGTTTTTAATTAAGTCTACAACCCCTTTGAAATCTTCTTCAGCACCGATTGGTAAAACGATAGGAACTGCGTTTGATCCTAACATAGTCTTAACCTGGTTTACCACGTTAAGGAAGTCAGCACCTTGTCTGTCCATTTTGTTTACGAATCCCATTCTCGCTACTTTGTAGTTGTCAGCAAGTCTCCAGTTTGTTTCAGACTGAGGCTCTACTCCATCTACTGCTGAGAATAAGAATACCAAACCATCCAATACTCTTAAAGATCTGTTTACTTCTACTGTGAAGTCAACGTGTCCCGGTGTATCGATGATGTTGAAGTGATAAGGTTTAGTTTCAGGTAAAGTTTTTCCTTGATCAGTTGGAAAGTTCCAAGAACAAGTAGTAGCAGCAGAAGTAATTGTGATACCTCTTTCAGCTTCCTGCTCCATCCAGTCCATTGTAGAAGCACCATCGTGAACCTCTCCAATTTTGTGGTTTACCCCTGTATAGAATAAAATCCTTTCTGTAGTGGTAGTTTTACCGGCATCAATATGCGCAGCAATACCAATATTTCTTGTAAATTTAAGATCTCTTCCCATTTCAGATTAGAATTTAAAGTGTGAAAACGCTTTGTTAGCTTCCGCCATTTTGTGAGTATCACTCTTTTTCTTGTAAGCAGCACCTTCTTCTCTTGAAGCAGCTACCACTTCGTTAGCTAATTTCAAAGCCATAGACTTATCATTTCTAGCTTTAGAATATTTGATTAACCATTTCATTGCCATAGAAATTTTTCTGTCAGCTCTGATTGGCATAGGGATTTGGAAGTTAGCTCCACCTACTCTTCTAGAACGTACTTCTACGTGAGGCATTACATTTGTAAGTGCATCTTTCCAGATTTCAAGTGCAGTTTTTTCGTTATCTCCTTTTTTAGTTTCTACGATCTCTAATGCATCATAGAAAATTTTGAATGCGATTGACTTCTTACCGTCAAGCATTAAGTTGTTTACGAATCTAGTTACCAATTGATCATTAAATTTCGGATCTGGTAACAACGGTCTTTTTTTCGCTTTTGTCTTTCTCATTGCTTCTGTACCTTATTTAATGATTATTTTTTCTTTCCTTTTGCAGGAGCCGCAGCTGCTTGTCCTGGTTTAGGTCTCTTAGCTCCGTACTTAGATCTTCTCTGAGTTCTTCCATTTACACCAGCGGTGTCTAATGCACCTCTTACGATGTGGTAACGTACTCCCGGTAGGTCTTTCACCCTTCCGCCTCTAACCAATACTATCGAGTGCTCTTGAAGATTATGTCCTTCGCCCGGGATATAGGCATTCACTTCTTTACCGTTAGAAAGTCTTACCCTTGCTACTTTTCTAAGTGCAGAGTTAGGTTTCTTCGGTGTAGTAGTATATACTCTCGTACATACACCACGTCTTTGTGGACAAGAATCAAGGGCAGCCGATTTGCTCTTCTTGGCAAGCGTGGCTCTTCCTTTTCTTACTAATTGTTGAATAGTAGGCATTTAATTGCTTTTTATTTTAGGGTGCAAAAATACTAATATTTTTTTAATTGACAAGTAGTTATATATTTTTATTTGTTTAAAAAAACTTTTTATTTGTTTTTTATACCCCACGGCAACCCTATTGGTTTTCATGTTATTGCCTCATTGTTGAACCTTCAGGATTCACTCAAAAAAAATAAAATTTTATTTAAAAGCAACTTTTATTGCTTTTCCTTTTAAAGGATCAATCGCAGGACCTGCCATATCAGTTTTGGGGATAAAGCTAAAAAAACAATCTGCCAGTCCGGTTAACAAACTATTATCTATTCATTAAGAAAAACTACAGGAATGATTTTTTTTAGTTACTCAATAATTTTAACCTTAACATTTGTATTCCAATTAAAATTTCGAACATTTTGTTTTAAAGAATTATGAATTTCAGGGTTAATAGAATATATGAACAAGTGTTTTTCACCCAGCACTACATTCTTTCCTTCCACTTCCAGATAAGCAACCTTTTTCCAGTTCTTTGGGGTATGCCCATCCAGCCATTCTTCATAAGCGATAGCCAGCTGATACTTATTTTCAACAGCACTTCGTGTCAAAAAGTTTTCAAACTGATCATCAGGCCTTTTATCTTTCGTTCTGAAAGGAAGCATTTCTTTAGATCCTAATCCCATGAAGTCAAGTAAATGGATATCCGTAAAGTAGCAGATGGCACCAATATCATTAGCCACCACTTTAGAGGAATTATAGTATTTTTTCAAAAATCTTGCAGACTGAATCTGCTGTTCATATATATTGGCACTCCCATTGGTAATCAAAATATGAGCATGACCTGACTTATACAACAGCAGTAATACATTTGCCAGTATACATACTCCTATTATCCTTTCTTTTCTGAAAAACTGTAATGGCTGAGTGAAAAAATATCTCAGCTTTGGAATGAGAACCATTGCAAAAGCAACCAAAAGATAAGCTTCATATCTGAATTGCCCCTTTATTTCACCAAATAGACTATGCAGGATAAAAGTAAAATTCCAGGTTATAATGAGAAAGTTGTTTGCAATGATTTTTTGAAAGCTTACTTTTGTTTGACAATCCCTATATAATAAAACAATACTGATCACTAAGGGAAACAATCCAATTTTATAGAAACTGATATTTAAAACTACTTTTTTCAGTACGACATCAATGATCTGCATCGGTATACTGCCCGAGAAATCTATCAGTGATCCTTTGGCAATAACTGAATTGGGGAAAAAATACCCACTTTTAGGATAATTGAAGTAGCCGAAGAGAAAAATAGGAACGAAACCACAGACCAGTACAAGTGCAGAGTCCTTCCATTTCCTGATCAGCATAAAGACAAAAGCAAGAGAGACAAAATAAAACATGCTTTCAAATCTTATCAGGCCCAATAACAGAACCGTAAAATAGAAACCATATTGAGAAATCCTATCCTTAAAATCATTGTCAGCCCATTTTTTAAAGCAGTAAATATTGATGGTAATCATCAATGTCTGTAAAATATGTTCCATCCCGATTACAATCTGCACATGCAGCACCGCAAAGAAAAGACTAAACAAGCAGGCCCAAACTATAGATCTGTTCTGGCTGAAAAACAGCGAATAGTATGTAGTAAGAAAGGCGATAAGCAATCCGGCTGAAAACAGATTAAAAATTAATGGAATTAAAGTATGGTCTCCAAAAAGAGAAATCAAAGCACTTAAAATAACGGTAAAAACCGGAGAGGAAGAGGAAGAGGAGAAAGCATACTGGGTCATTCCCCAAACACCATGAACTGCAAAATTTTTAGCAATTGCCATGTGAATATAGGCATCATCCAACAGATAAGTAAAATAATTCCCGGTAGTAGAAAGCATAATCAGGATATAGATAAAACATATCCCAAAAAATACTGCTGCTGTGATCAGAAAACTTTTCATCTCTGCAATAATACTACTTTCAAACTATTTTTTTTAAAATTTTCTTATAGTTATCATCTATTAATAAAGAGGATAGTTCGGCACAATATTTCGTAAATTTGATAGATTCAAAAAGATAACTTATGAAACTGCCATTATGAACATCTCCTGGCCAAAACCGCAGTGAGGAAGACAGTTCCCTATGATCTCATAACAATTAAATATAAAATATATACATATGAAAAACGCCAGTATTATCGGTCTTAAAGAAGCCGACTGTAAAAAAATTTCAGAAAAATTAAATACACTTTTAGCCAACTATTCCATATTCTATCAAAACACCAGAGGGGCTCACTGGAATATTAAGGGAGATCAGTTTTTTACCCTTCACCCTAAATTTGAAGAGCTATACAATAGCCTGGTTTTAAAAATTGATGAGATTGCAGAAAGAATTCTGACTTTAGGAGCTACCCCGGCTCACAATTACTCCGACTATTTGAAAGTAGCTACCATTAAAGAGACAAAAGAAGTGACAGATGGTACAAAAAGTGTTGAATTGATTTTAAGCTCTTTCAAGGTGGTTATTGATCTTCAGAGAGACTTATTAGATATTACGGATGAAGCAGGTGATGAAGGTACAAACTCTCAAATGAGCGACTATATCACAGAACAGGAGAAAGAAGTTTGGATGTACAATTCTTACCTTGGAAAATAGCGCAATAGCAAGCATTGAAATATTTCAAAAAAATCGCCTTACATTTAGGCGATTTTATTTTTTATTTCTATATTTGCGTTAAAATTACACATATTATGAACGACGTAAGACTGAACTCAATTCTCGATAATGATTTTTATAAAATAACCATGCAAAATGCAGTGGTAAAACTTTTCCCAAGTTCTATTGTAAAATACGAATTTATCAATAGGGGAAAACATCACTTTCCGCCAGGTTTTGATGCTGCGTTAAGGGATGCTGTTAATAAGATGGCAGAACTTAAGCTTACCAAAGATGAGAAGAAATTCATGGCAAGAACCTGTCCTTATATCGACCTGCCCTACCTGGATTTTTTAGAAGGCTATCACTATGATCCTTCTGAAGTAAAAATTCATCAGGAAGGAGGTGATCTTTCTGTAATAGTTGAAGGACTTTGGTACAGAACGATTCTTTGGGAGGTTCCTTTACTGGCACTGATCAGCGAACTTCACTACGAAATGAATCATATGGAAAGGGATTCCAATGAAGTGGTGATGAGCAAAACGCTGGAGAAGGCAGATTCATTGGGAGAACTTGGAGTAACTTTTGCAGAGTTCGGAACCAGAAGAAGACATTCTTATAAAGTACAGAACCTGGTAATGGAAGCTTTGACACAGAAAAAAGATTCTACTTTTATCGGTAGCTCCAATGTTCATTTCGCCATGAAGTATGGTGTAAAGCCAATTGGAACCCATGCTCACGAATGGTTTATGTTCCACGCTGCTGAATATGGTTTCAAAATGGCCAATGAACTCGCTTTGGAACATTGGGTAGATGTATACAGAGGAGACCTTGGAGTTGCTCTTTCAGATACGTATACCACAGATGTTTTCTTCCAGCAGTTTGATAAAAAATTCGCCAAGCTTTTTGACGGGGTACGTCATGATAGCGGTGATGCCCTTGAATTTGCCGATAAAACCATTGCGCATTATCAGAATAACGGCATCAATCCGATGTTTAAGTATATTATTTTCTCTGATGCCCTGAATCTTGAAAAGGTAGGGGAAATTACCAGCTACTGCAGAGGAAAAATAGGCATCTCTTTTGGAATAGGAACCAACCTTACCAATGATGTAGGGGTAAAACCAATGAATATTGTTATGAAACTTATTGGTGTACAGGCTCCTAACAAAGAATGGATCCCAACCGTAAAACTTTCTGATGAGCATGGAAAATACACGGGTGATCCTAAAATGATAGAGCTTGCCAAGGAGTTTTTAAGAATAAAAGATTAGGGTTTAGACAGATTTCAGATAGAGATGTCAGATCTGAGATATCCACATTATAATTAAAACATCTATGAAATTAAAAATTTTTATACCTCTTACTGTTTTGCTGACCACTTTATCCTTCGCCCAGGAGAATAAAAAGGAAAAAGTAAAATTCAATCAGGAACTGGCTACCTCACTTGGTGCAGATCAATACGGGATGAAGGCCTACACCATTGTCATGCTTACTTCCGGAAGCACAAAAATAGATGACAAAGCCAAAATGGGAGAAGTCATGAAAGGTCATATGACCAATATCGGAAAGCTGGCTGATGAAGGAAAAATTATTGTAGCAGGACCCTTTCTGGAAAAAAATAAAGAAAACTACCGCGGTATGTTCATCTTTAATACAAAATCTAAAGAAGAAGCAGAGCAGTGGGTAAAGACAGATCCCGCTGTACAAGCCGGAGTCTTTAGTTATGAAATTTTCCCATGGTATGGATCGGCGGCATTGCCTCTATATCTTAAACATCACGAAGAAATTTCGAAGGAAAATCCTTAGAAAATGGGATTTTATAGTAAATTTTCAGAACAGGATCTGATCGAATCTTATAAGAATCAGATAGATCATCAGGGTAAGCCGGATAAGGAAATCATAGACGAAATTGTAAGCAGGGGTACTCTGGAAGATTTTCAGAATAAAATTAAAGCTCAGAATTTATTTTTAAATGAACAAAACAGATTGATAAGAGAGATTCATGGGCATTACATGAATAAATTATCAAAACAGGAATGTTTATCATTATTAAGCTCTGACTTGTTATCCGATAAAACCATTGGAATTCTTGTAGATACAAAATACAATCAGATCCATCAGAAAGTTGAAAATTTAAAAGTTGATTCAGATACTTTAATGCACAGCTTTATCGGGACTATCATAGCCTCTGTTGTCAGTACCATTATTATCCTGGCCATTTTATACAAATTTACGTTCCTGTCAGTTTTCTCTTTTAGTTTACTCATACCTGCTTACATTATTAATTATTGGATCATAAGATTATTCACAGGAAAAACACGTGATAATTTGGCTGTATTTATTGCTTCATTTATAGCAACAGTCCTTAACTGTGTATATTTTGTTCTTTTCGTTAATTAAGAAAAAGTAATAACTTAAAAATAAACGTTTAATCACTTAAAAACGAAAACAAATGGGTCTATTATCAAACATTCTCTGGGCTTTTCAAAAGAAAGTTTACAACAGCAGTGAGGATTTTAATAAGGAAATCGCAGACTACCAAACTCTGATTTTAAAAGAAAAAGCGTCCTGGGAGCCATATAAAACCGTAATAAACGCACCTGAAATATATGTTTTATATGAAGCGTGGATCAAAGGAAAAGAAGATATTGCCCCCAACGAAACATTGATGGGTGATGAAAATGATGTATTCAGCGAAAATAATAGTGACTATGGCATGTTTCAGGTAGAGTTTTGCGCGAAGCTGAAAGCAGGCAACGGTACCAGCTTCACAGCTCTGGATTTACTGTATCAATTACAAAATCAAGTCAGTAATAAAGAACTTGGCGACCATATCTTTTTTGAAGGGCTTACTCCACAAAGCAATGAAAAAAGAGAAAATGATCAACCATCATACTATATGTATTGTGGAAGCTGAATAAAACAATAAATTATGAATACTCCTTCAATCATAATTCATTCTCATTGTTAAACAAAATAAAAACAAATCACTATATCGTCATGTAGTGATTTGTTTTTATTACTATATTAGAGACTCATTTTCAACACCATACAAATTAAAACTTATAAAAATTAATTCCATGAAAATAAGACTATTCGTATTGCTTTTTTTAGTATCAACAAAACTGCTCTTCGGACAAACTGTTTTTAAAGAATACACTGATAAAGTAAAAACGGCTGAATCACTTTACCGTGCCAAGGATTTCAAAAACTCTGCCAGCAACTATTCAGAAGCATTTAAATCTAACGGCTGGAAAGCGTCTCTAAATGATAGGTATAACGCAGCATGCTCTTGGGCAATGGCATCAGGGCCAGACAGTGCATTTTCCCAACTTGACAGGATTGCAGTAAAATTCAGTAATTATAACCATATAATAACGGATACAGACCTTAGCTCTTTACATAGTGATAAACGATGGAAGCCTCTAATCGAAAAAATCAAACAGAATCAGGAGAAAGCAGAAGCAAATTTGAATAAACCCTTGGCCGCAAAGCTTGGTGACATTTATAATGAAGACCAAAAGTACAGAAAACAAATCGATGGTATTGAAAAAAAATACGGTGGGGAATCAAAAGAAATGAATGAGCACTGGCAGCTTATCAATAAAAAAGATTCACTAAATCTTATTGAGGTAAAAGCCATTCTTGATAAATATGGCTGGGTGGGTCCTGATATTGTGGGCGGACAGGGAAGTGCTACATTATTTCTTGTTATCCAACATGCAGATCAGGCAACACAGGAAAAATATTTACCCATGATGAGAGATGCTGTAAAAAATGGTAAAGCACAAAGCAGCAGTCTGGCCCTTCTCGAAGACAGGGTGGCCCTGAGACAAGGTAAAAGACAAATTTACGGCAGCCAGATCGGACGTGATCCTGAAACACAAATATATTATGTATCCCCATTAGAAGATCCTGAGAATGTAGATAAAAGACGCGCAGATGTTGGACTTCCTCCATTGGCAGAGTATGTAAAGAATTGGCAAATTAAATGGGATGCTGAACAATATAAAAAAGACTTGCCTAAACTGGAAGCAAAAACAAAGCACAAATAAACAGAAATCACATCACTATACTATTCATAGTTAGATTTCAAATCTAATTGACATTCTTCTATTTTAAGCTTATTTGGCATTTTTAAAAAATCTAACCTTCATTTTAACATTTATCATAAATTAATTCAATTATCATAGAATAATTTACTATTTTAGTTCAATATTTTTAAGCTTACTTAATTAATTATAAGAGTGTTAAGAATAAATTAATTTACTAAACAAAAAAAATTAAACCATGAAAAAGAACGTATCAAAACTTTCAAGAACAGATTTGAAAGATGTCTTTGGAGGAACTTTGTATCCTGCACAATGTCCTGGAGGATGCCATGGTGAAGCCATGATCAGATGTCCTGACGGCTCCACCACTATGACTAATTTTATATGCATGGGGGGAACCTGCCAGCCGGCCGCAATGTGCAAACCATTGGTTCTTGAACCTTTTCCAGATCCCATTATAATTACTCCATAATCTAATGAACAACAAATAAAGTGGGCTTCCGGCTCACTTTTTTATTATTAAAAAGATCATTCTATTCATTTTCAAAGAAATATACCGCTGATCATAGGTTTTTATTACCTTTAAATAAACCAAAACCGATATGAAAATGATGTGGCAAAAAATATTGAAATATCAGAGTTTGCAAAAAGCACTTAATGGAATAAAAAACCGGGATCTCCCTCAAGAATCCCGGTTAACATAATGAACAAAAATGAAAGAAACTATATGGCTTCTTTGAGCTTTTTACGATAAGCATAATAGAATATAATCGGCAGTATGGTAAATGACAGAAACATACAGATAATCAGTCCTCCTACAATCATAATTGCTAACGGTTTTTGGATTTCAGACCCCATTCCATTGGACATTGCTGCCGGTAAAAGTCCCATAGAACCCATTAAGGCAATCATCACTACCGGACGGATCCTGCTCTGCACTCCCTGAGCAATGGCATGTTTAAGAGGCATCCTGTTTTGTAAGTTCTCCTTCATCACTCCAATCAGAACGATACCGTCAATAGTTGCTACTCCAAAGAGGATAATAAAACCGATCCCTGCAGAGATTCCGAAAATGGTCCCCGTCAGCCAGAGGGATAAAAACCCTCCGATAAATGCAAACGCCAATGTAATGGAAGAGATCAGCGTATCTTTTACATTTCCAAAATTGAAATACAGCAGCATCAGAATAAGAACTAAAGAAATGGGCACTACCATTGCCAGCTGTTTTGCTGCTCTTTCTTTGCTTTCAAACTCCCCGGCCCAGGTCATTTTATGACTTTTGGGAAGCTTTACTTCTTTTTCAACTTTAGCTTTGGCTTCTTTGATCGTACTTCCTAAATCACGGCCTTCGATATTAAATCCTACTCCAATGTACCTGCTGTTTCCTTCACGGTAAATAAAAGACGGACCGGTATGATAATCAATCGTTGCAATTTCTTTCAACGGTACTTTTTTATTATCCTGGGTAGGAATCAGGATATCCCCCATTTTTTCAGGGGTATCGCGATATTGTTTTTCAAATCTCAGCATGACATCAAACATTCTTTCTTCTTCATAGAACTTGGTGGCAGCCTGCCCCCCAATGGTCATTTCAATAACGGCTTGTGCATCTGCTGTAGAAACACCGTATTTTGCCATTTTAGAATCATGAAGCTGTATCCTAAGCTCAGGAAGCCCAATATTTTTAAAGACATTTACGTCTGAAATTCCAGGAACCGTTCTGATAGAATTGGCTACTTGATTGGCATAGTTTTCAAGTTCAAATAAATCGTTCCCGAAAATCTTGATCACCAATGGGGCTTTTACTCCTGCCACATATTCTTCCACATTATCCTGAATCGGCTGGCTGAATCCGAAGTTAATACCCGGATATTTTTCAAGAGAGCCTCTCATTTCTTCCAGAAGTTCTTCTTTGGATATTTTTTTCTTCCATTCATTTTCCGGCTTCAGCTGAATATTAAATTCAATATTAAAAAATCCGGTAGGGTCTGTTCCATCGTTTGGACGGCCTGTCTGGGTCATCACAAATTTCACTTCATCATACTTCATTAGAATCCCTTTCATTTCTTTCGTCAGACGTACGGATTCATCAAGGTTTACACTATTGGGAAGTGTTGCACGTACATAGATTGCTCCTTCATTCAGCTTAGGTAAAAATTCAGATCCGTAATTGGAGAATCTCCAGCCACAAATCGCTAATAAAGTAATAAACCCGATCATAAATCCTTTTTTATGACGGTCACTGAATTCATAAATTCTATAGATATTCACCCTGAAGAATCTTGATATAAAGTTCTCCTTTTCTTCTATATTTTTAGTCAGCAACAGTTTACACATTGCAGGCACATAGGTCAAACTCAAGATTAATGATCCTAACAAAGCATATCCCAAGGTAAATGCTAAAGGAGAGAACATTTTCCCTTCTACTTTCTGGAAAGAGAAAATAGGCAGCAATGCCACAATAAGAATCAGCAATGCAAAGAAAATATAGCTTGCCACACTTCCGGCACTTCTTTTTATGATCCCAAGTTTTGAAATCTTATTGAACCTTCGGAGCCCTATTTTCCTGGCTTTAAGCTCAAGAGCCACAAATACATGTTCTACAATAACCAATGTTCCCTCCAGTAGCAATCCGAAATCCAATGCTCCCATAGAAATCAGATTAGCAGGAAGCCCCTGAATCCTCAGCATTATAATAGCAAAAAGAAAAGCCAGAGGAATCACCGAAGCCACTATGAATGTCGTTCTCCAGTTATACAGAAATATAAATACTATAATAGAAACCAGGATCACCCCTTCAATCAGGTTTTTGGAAACGGTATGAACGGTTGTATTCACCAGCTCCGTACGGTCAATAATAGGAACAATCTGAATATCACCCGGAAGTTCTCCTCCGTTCAGCTGCTCTATCCTATCCTTCAGTTTCGCAATAACCTCACTTGGGTTTTCACCACGAAGCATTATCACAATTCCTTCTACTACATCATTCTCTTTATTGTATCCTACCTGTCCCAATCTTGGTTTTGCCGAGATTTTTACTTCTGCCACATGTTTTACCAAAATAGGCGTAGAACCTTTTACTTCAATCTGGATGTTTTCAATATCCTCCTTTTTTTCCAAAAGACCGATCCCCCGCACTACATAAGCCTGATCTCCCTTAGCCACTACATCTCCTCCTACATTGATGTTACTCTTCGAAACTGCTTCATACACATCCAGGGGGGAAAGGTCATAATTGTGTAATTCTGTAGGATTAATTTTTATTTCATATGTTTTTTCTTCACCACCAAAACTGACCACGTCAGCTACTCCCGGAACTGCCAGCAATTCTCTTTCGATGACCCAATCCTGAATCGCTGTAACTTCTTTGATCGGCAGCTTACTTTTGATAATGTACCGATAAATTTCACCGGTAGCCCCGGAAGGAGGCTCGATACTGTATTCTGCACCGTTGGGAAGCTCCACATTTCCCAGTTTATTAGAAGCATACTGCTGGGCATAAAAATCATCTACATGATCATCAAAAATTACCGTAACTACCGATAATCCGAACAGTGAAATAGACCGTACCGAGGTTTTATTCGGGATCGCATTCATTTCTTTCGAAATTGGCAGGGTAACAAATTTTTCTATTTCCTCGGCACTTCTTCCCGGCCATTGGGTAATCACCCTTACTCTGGTATTGGTAACATCCGGAAATGCTTCAATGGGGGTATGCATATAGGAATAGATTCCTCCAACCAACAAAAGGAAAGTTCCCAGAAGAACAATCAATGAGTTTTTTAAAGAGAAGGAAACTATATTCTGTACAAATTTTCGCATTACTTGGTGGAGTTATTTAATTGGTTTTTCAGGTTTTCATAGATCAGTAACCCATTGGAAGCAATAACACTTTCACCAGGCTTTAAATTTCCTTCCACATAAATATATTGGCTGTTGGAAGTGATTTCCGTTACCGGCCTGATCTCCAGTTCACAGTCTTTTTTGTACACCACCACATAACTCTGATTATTATCAAAGATCATAGCCTTAGCAGGAATTGCCAGTGCACTTCTGTTTTGTGAATTGACCGGAAGAACAATATCCGCGGACATTCCGGGTCTTAGCTTCATGCCATTATTATCCATAATGATCTTCGCCTTAAGGACTCTTTCATTTTCGTTAAAAACCTGTGAAATATTGTTGATTTTCCCTGAAAAACTATCATCAGGATACGCCAGGGTTTTCACCACTACCGGCTGATCTACATAGACATGTCTCATATTGGTAGCATATACATTAGCCATTACCCAAACCTTATCCAGATTGGAAACGGTAAATAGCTGATCACCTCCAGCTGTAACCGGCATTCCTTTGGAAATATTTTTGGAAACAACATATCCGTCCGCGGGAGCTTTAATCTGAATCGTGTTCCCTCCTGCTGAATACAGCTGCATATTTTTTTGGGTCTTGGAAATATTAGACTGCAATATGGCCACTTCGGATCTGGCTTCCTGCAAATCTTTCTGAGAGGCAATATCATCTTTATACATCGCTTCTACAGAAGACAGCTTTCTTTTGGCCACTGCCAGCTGAGCCTGCAACGTCTGGGTATCATCCTGCATTTCATTGACAGCCGTACTTTTTACACTTGCTAAAACCTGCCCTTTTTTCACATAGTCTCCCAAAGAAAAGTACGTTTCTGTAACCACTCCATCTACAAGACTTACAAAAGGAACTGTTTTATCTGAATTGCTTTCCACTTCTCCGGTAAGTGTAATACTTTCTTCAATAGGGCGCATTTCTGCCTGAACAAGTTTAATATCCTTTTTAAGTTCTTTACTGATGCAATAGGGTTTCTGAATTTCGTTATCCTGTTTTTGATCCTTACAGCCAGTAAGGGAAACCAAAGCAGAAAGATAAATTGCAGCAATGTATCTGGTAATATTCATTTTCATATCTAAGTATTATAAATCTTGTCCTACAACATATTGCAGGTTTTCGTAGTATTGATTAAGCTCTTTTTTAGTATCCAGGATGATCATTTTATTACCAATGTAGGTATCCAGAAAATCCATGTATTCCAGCATACTGATATTTCTCAACCTGAAATTTTTCTCATGGCTCACCAACAGACCATCCAAAGTAGACTCATATGTATCATCTATTTCTTCTGAAATCTGCTGTGTCCGGATATAATTTCTGAAAACAGAAACAATTTCATTTTCAGACTTCAGCATATTTTTTCGGGTTTCAATTTTCATTTTCTGAACTTCCAGCTGGGCCTCCTGAATATTCCCTTTATTTCGGTCGAAAATGGGAAGATCAAAAGATAATCCCAATCCTATAAAATCTTTCATAATATTTCCACCGCGGTCATAGCCTATTGAAACGGCAATATCCGGAGTCTTCATGGCATTCTGTATTTCCAGATTTTTATCCGCCTGTTTTTCTTTATTTCTGGAAATCAGAATGTCCGGCCGGTTTTCTTTTGCCTTTTCTATCCATTGTACCATTTCCACTTCGGAAAGCTGTTTTTCCGGCATCGTAAAAGAATCAGAAATAACAAGATAAGACTGAGAGGGAATCATCAGTAAAGCTTTCAGTTCCACCTGCTGGTCTTCAATTTCCTGCTTCAATGAAATCAGCTTTTTCTTGAATTCAATTTCCTGTGCTTTTAAGCGGACGTACTCCGCTTTACTGATATTTCCAAGGTTCAATTGGTTGTTGTAAGATTTTGTCAGTTTCTCAATGGAAGAGATCTGACCCTGATAGATTTTCTGCTGTTCCTGGTTATAGAGAATTTCAGTAATTGTATTTCTCAGTGTCTTTTTAAGCTCACGGAATACTTCCTGCAGCTCATACTTCTCCCCCTCTACTTCAATCTTTTGTAATTCTATATTTTTCCTCCTCTTACCGGCTGTCTGAATCACCTGCTCTATTTCAACAGAAATCTGGGTATTCTTTCCCCAATTTCCAATAAGCGCAGGCTGCTCTTCAATGTCATAAGTTCTCCATAGATTGACTTCACTGATACTTAATGTAGGATTAGGCCAGTATTTTGCCTGAAGAGCACGGGCTTCTGCCTGGGAAATCTCCAGTTTCTGGGCAATAAGATCAAGGTTCTTAGCAAGAAAAACTGTTTCAGCTTCCTTTCTGCCGATCTTCACGGTATCGGAAATCTGTGCAGAAAAAAAACTAAAACAGTGAATATAAAATAGGGTAAAAATAATCTTCTTCAAAGGTCTCATATTTAAGACCACAAAGCTATCCCTCTAGTATTAGACTCAATTTCGAATCAAATTAAAATTCAATTAGCCCAACATTAGAGTTTGATTAGAACAGGTAGAGATACTTTTTTAAGGCTCTCGCAGATCAGTGAGATTAAGCCTATTTTTTTAACACGAATAACGGCGGCTATTAATTAACAATGAGGATTCAAAAAATCCGTACATCTGTAGTAGATTTTAAATACAAATTCCACTAATGCGCTACACAAATAACACAATTTTATCATGTAAGTATTTCATATACAAACATCTGTAGAATCTGTAAAATCTGCATGAAATTAAGTAGTGGGAAACACAAGCAGAACGCTAGTTCCCATATTGACCGCAGAATCTATTTTCATAAGGATATTATGATGGTCAAAAATACTTTTGGATAATGACAACCCAATGCCACTCCCTTTAATATTGTCTACATTTTTACCTCTGTAAAATGTTTCCGTAATTTTTGCAAGATCCTCTGCCGGAATTCCTTTTCCCTGATCATTAACTTCAATATTCAGGCAGCTATCTTTCTCCGATAATGTAATAACGACAGGAGTATCATGAGAATATTTGACAGCATTTTCCACAATATTATATAAGGCCAGATAAAGCAAAGTTTCATTTCCCGGAATCTCCAATAAGGCAGGTTTTATCACCTGAAGCTGTATTTTAATAGATGAGTGTTTTTCTTTTGCTTTCGGCTCAAGTTTCTCATAAATTTTCCAGATCAGTTCGTCTACCCTCACCTGTTTATGGGACGTTTCAAGCTTCGTCATTCCGGACATCAGTAAAAGATTGTTGAGAATATTTTCAATCTCATATACATTATCTAAAGATTCCCGGACCACTGCTTTGTACTCTTCCGGAGTTCTGTCTTTCTGAGCAAATACCTCCAGGTTTCCGGAGATCGCCGCTAAAGGAGTTTTAAATTCATGAGAAACATAATTAATAAAGTTCTGCTGAAGCAACATGCTTTCAGAAATCCTTCCGAATAATTTATTATAAGATTTAATAAGGTCTTCAATTTCATCATTGGTATTGGTAGAGGTAATTGCTGTGGAAATATTGTTGTAATCTACATTATTAATACGCTCTACCACATTGGAAATCGGTTTATACACCACTTTTGAAAGATAGCGGCTGAGGAAATAAATAGCCAGCAAACCAAGCACAAGAACGGCAAGCATAATAACCGAAAGCCTGATCATCTGCGACTGGAATGAATCATTAGGTGATTTTACAAAAACAACAAAATCTCCCTGGTTATCAGGATAAAAGATCCCGTAATAAAAACTGTTATCCGACATGAACTGCACACCTTTGTTATTTCTTGCCGTCTGAATATGTTGCAGCTTAATATTAGTATCATCCAGGTTTTGACCGAATGTAACTTCATTATTTTGATTGTAAACAGCCACCCGGTTATTCTGGATAAGGTGATTGTACTCTTGCTTAATCTGGGCATGTCTGTCTTTCGGAAGTTCATCTTTTTCAAGATAATAGATCGCAGAAATAAGAGCCGTATTTCTAAGCTTTTCAAAATAAAAGATCTTGGTACTGTCATAATAAGCAAAGAATATCACCACAAATGTGACAATAGAAACAATGCCGAATGAAAGGCTTGAAATAAGAGTAAACCTGTTTCTGAGCGTCATCTTCAGTCTTTAATTAAATAACCTGTTCCTTTTACCGTATGAATAATTTTTTGATCGGTTTCATCAATCTTATTACGGACATAGGAAATATAAACATCCACCACATTCGTTGAATTATCAAAATCAATGCCCCACACATTATGTAAAATCTGGGTTCTGCTGACTACTTTATTCTTATTTTCCATCAGGAAAGTAAAAAGTTTATATTCGGTAGGAGAAAACTCAATTTCCTTATCGCCCTGTGACACTTTATGAAGATCTGTATCAATCACAATATTACCACAAGACAGGAGCTGATTTTCTTTCTGGTAACTCAGTTTATTTCGCCTGGTCAATGCTTTAATTCTTGAAATAAGCTCTTCAAAATGGAAAGGTTTGGATAAATAATCATCGGCCCCGAGATCCAGCATTTTTATTTTATCATCAGGACTGTTTAATGCACTTAGAATAATAATCGGGGTATAATTTCCTTTAAATCTTATCAACTGGGTAAGCTGTATTCCGTCTAAACCGGGAAGCATAATATCCATTAAAATAATATCAAAATTATACGTGGTAAGAAGTTCCCGGGCTTTTTCACCGGAATCAGCAAGTGTCATACTGTAGCCTGCTTCGGTAAGCCCTTTTATAAGAAAGTTACTGATTCTCTGATCATCTTCTACCAACAAAATATTCATATAGCCCTGAAATTTCCTATAAATATAAGTATTCTTTAGGGAAAAAGGCTAAAGATTGAAAGAGCAGCGCTTCCGGGAATTCATTATCCGGTAGCAACTTCCAGCCTTTTTTCATAATTTTGAAAAATGGAGACGATCTATTTAATTATTGGGTTTATTGCAGGCGGTTTATTGGGAGCCGTAGTTTTATATTTTGCTTTGAAATCGTCAATGGTTTCAAGGAGCTCTTATGATGAATTGAATAATTTATATATTAAAAATAATTCCGACCTTTCCAACAGTGGGTTGAAAATTCAGGAACTGGGCAAAGAGGTGGAAAAAGAAAAAGAACAACATCTTCTACATCAGGATCTTCTGAACGATCTGAAGAATGAATTCGCAAAAATCTCTGCCGAGTATTCGTCGCTGAACATGCAGTATCAGGAATTGAAGCAGCTTAGCATTAAACAGACTTCTTATATCGATACACTGGTTTTGGAAAAGCAGGATATTTTTGCTAAAAATGCTGAGCTTTCAGCAAAGAATGAGGGTCTTCAAAAATCATTGGATACTCAGAAAGAAGAAATTACAAAAATTCAGGAAGAGTCAAAATTACAGTTTGAAAACCTTGCTAATAAAATTTTAGAGGAAAAGACAGAAAAATTCACTACCCTGAATCAAAATAACTTAAAAAATATTCTTGATCCCTTTCAGGAAAAAATTGCTGAGCTTAAAAATAAGGTCAATGAAGCCTATGAAAAGGAAAATAAAGAACGTTTCTCACTGGCCGAAAAAGTAAAAGAACTTGCCGAGCTTAATCAGCAGATTTCTGAGGATGCTAAAAAATTGACCAGGGCTCTGAAAGGGGAAAGTAAAACCCAGGGAAATTGGGGTGAAATGATTTTGGAAAGTATCCTTGAAAAATCAGGACTTGTAAAAGGAAGGGAATATTTTCTTGAACATGAACTTCGCGATGAAGATAACAATGCTCTGTTTTCCGAATTTTCAGGTAAGAAAATGCGTCCTGATGCCGTTATAAAATATCCTGATGAAAGAAATGTAATTATTGATTCTAAAGTTTCACTCACGGCTTTTACGGATCTGGTAGACGAAACCGATCAGGATGTATACGCCATAAAACTAAGCCAGCATCTGGGATCCATCAAAAACCATATTACACAGCTTAGTCAGAAAGCCTATGATGATTATGGAAAATCGTTAGACTTTGTAATGATGTTTATCCCCAGTGAACCCGCCTATATTGCAGCGATGCAGGCAGACCAGCACCTTTGGAATTACGCTTACGAAAGGAGAATCCTGTTACTGAATCCAAGTAATCTGATCACCTCTCTGAAGCTTATTGCTGATCTTTGGAAACGTGAATATCAAAACAGAAATTCCTTGGAAATTGCTGAACGGGGTGCTAAACTTTATGACAAGTTTGTAGGTTTTGTGGAGAATCTCGAGAAAGTAGGAAGGAATCTTGATCAGGCCAAAAATGTGTATAACGATGCCTACAAACAGCTTCACACGGGTAATGATAATCTTATTATTCAGACTCAAAAGCTTAAATCTCTGGGCATCAAAAACAAAAAAGATCTTCCACCAAGTCTTATTGATAACAGCAATATCTTAGACACGGAAAATTAAAAATTTAAGAATCATCCATGTAAAAACGGATACTAAAATTTGATAAAATATCTGATATGCTTTTTATTGTATCTTATTTATATCCAAGATCAAAATCTATAAAAGAGATACTGGTTTCCTCCATAGCCGCGGGAATTCTGGTTTATCTTTTTCTGATTATATTTCAACCTTTTGGTACGGAAAATTTTCATCATCCTTATAAATACATTATTCTTTTCCCTTACACTCTTATTTTTGGACTTGCCTTTTTTGTTTCAAGCCTTTTTGTTTCTCAATTCAAAGAATGGAATATTGGATATGAACTCTTAAAAGTCCTTGTCATCTTATTGTTAGGATCCATCTTTTCTTACTTTTACAATGCATTTTTTATAAGTCATGTAAAACTTAGCCTTGAAAATTATGGCTATATGTTTCTCTACTCTTTAGCAATAGGTATTCCCATTTCTGCTATCTATATTTTGTCGAGATATATTTATTTAAAAAACATTCCTGAAAATACGGCGTTGGATATTGCTCCTCAACTTATAAACAACTCTGAGGAAACTAAAGAAAAAGTCCTGAAAATTTCTGGTAACAATATCGAACTGGAAGTTGCTGAAGAAAATTTCCTGTATGTACAATCTATGGAAAACTATTGCAGCGTTTACTTTTTAGAAAATAATAAGGTAAAAAAACTTTTAATCAGGATAAGCTTATCCAATATATTAAAACAAGTGGAAACCCATTCCATTAAAAAATGCCACCGCTCCCACATTATCAATTTGGAAAAAGTAAAGGATCTTAAAGGAAATGCTCAGGGCTATAAACTAATTCTTCCGGAAATTGATTTTGAAATTCCGGTTTCCAGAAGTTTTATCTCTGACATTATTCCTCAATTACAACAGTCTAAAAGGTAAAAGCTTGCCATTGGTCACTATTCCTTGACACTCATCACATTAATTTGATACACGTTAATTAATAGTACATTTTTGCTCAAAATAACTGACATGAGTAAGAATATTGGCTTTTTTTCAATCTTTATCCTGGGATTTATCACCTATTATTTTTTTGACTTATTTTATTTCAAAAATATTCAACAATTCTTTAAAGAAATTTTTCACAGCAAAGCTATTGCTCATGTAATGGCTTACACAATTACTTTAATCCCATTGGTCATCACATCAAAGATTTTATCTCCTACAAAGAGTATTTCCAGTCTCTTTTCTCTGGATAAATCAATTATTAAAGGCTTTACCTTAGCATTTCTAGGTACTTCACCTATGCTGATCGGATATGGAATTCACTTTAAAATAAGCACGGCTATAAACATTGAATCCTTATTCATCAATACTATTTCCTCTGCATTCTTTGAAGAAATAATCTTCAGGGCTTTTCTCATTGGAACATTATACAGGTTCACCCGGCTCGGATTTTTATCATCTATATTACTGGGATCTTTACTATTTGCACAGGTTCATTTGTACCAAAGTCAGAATTCCATGGAACTTATTGAAATATTCGCCATTACATTTTTGGGGTCTGCATTTTTTTGCCTGGATTTATATTGAACAGAGCTTTAATCTATGGTCTGCCATATTTCTCCATTTCTTCATGAATTTATATTGGGAAATCTTTACTGTTTCGGAAAATGTTGCCGGAAACCTTTATGGAAACCTCTATAAGCTCTTATCTATTTTTCTCATTATAGCTATCATTGTATATTATAAAAGGAAAAATAAAATACCTTTTCAGATTACGTGGAGAATGCTTTTTTCTAAAAGCACAGAAGCTCAATCATAAATTTTGCATAATTTTGCACTATGTTGATAGAAAGTTTTCAGAACGATAAAGTAAAAAACGTCACTAAGCTCCTTACTGACAATAGATTCCGTAAAAAATCCAATGTATTTGTTGTAGAGGGACAGCAGGAAAATGAAAGAGCTGTACACTATCATTTCGAGCCTTTAGAATATTTTATTTGTGAAAATATCTTTAAAGGAAATACGCCTGATGGAAAGATCCATTACGTCAGTGAAAAAGTATATGAAAAAATAGCATACAGAGGAAGCTCAGAAGGGATTATCGGCGTTTATCAGGCTAAAGAAGCACTTTTATCATCATTTGTTCCGAAAGAAAACGCTACGGTTATTATTGTTGAAGGTGTAGAAAAACCTGGAAACCTGGGAGCAATTTTAAGAAGCTGTGAGGCATTTGGAATTGATGCCCTTATTGTAGCAGACGGAAAAACAGATTTCTATAACCCCAATGTCATCAGATCCAGTGTAGGCTGCCTTTTTGGTATGGAAGTCTATCAGGCTGAAAATGAAGAAACACTGAAATTTCTTCAGCAAAACAAATTCAACATCTATACTACTCTGATGGATGAAAGTGCGGAAGATCTTTATAAAAAAGATTTCAAACAGCGATCTGCGGTATTGTTTGGTACTGAACATTCAGGATTGAGTGATTTTTGGATGGGAAAAGGACAGAACACCCTGATTCCAATGGCTGGAAGTATTGATTCTTTAAACCTGAGCAATGCGGTAGCCATCACCTGTTATGAATCATTGAAACAGAAAAAAGGATAAAAGATTTACGCTATAAGTAATTCCGTATATTTTATATTCTGAAGTTGCTTTACCTTTGGGTTTACAATGACAGATTAAAACAAGACATAAAAAAACCGTTTCACTGGGTGAAACGGTTCTTTTATTGTTAAGCTTATGCTAGAATTATTTCTTAGCAGCATCTTTAGCAGCATCAGCAGCACCTTTAGCAGCATCAGCAGCTCCTTTAGCAGCGTCAGCAGCTCCTTTAGCAGCATCTTTAGCAACTTCAGCACCAGCAGCAGTAGTAGCAGCAGCAGCATCTTTAGTAGCATCTACAGCAGTAGTAGCAGCAGAATCAACAACTTTAGCAGCAGAATCAACTACAACAGCAGCAGAATCAGCAGTTACAGCAGCTGAATCAGTAGTACCTTCAGTAGCAGTAGCTTCAGTTTTTTTACAAGCAACTAGAGAGATTGCAGCGATAGCAGCTACGAATAATGACTTTTTCATAATAAATTAAATTTAATTTTGTTAATATTGTTTTATAAAATTTTCTTCTGTTCTGTTATTTGAACAAGACAAAGGTATAGCAGATAGAAAACTTGTTTATGAAAAATAATTGTAATAACTTTGTAAAATAGTTTTACAAAAAAACATAACTGATAATCAACAATTTAATTATTATTTTAAAAATTGGCAGATTTAGATTTATTACACTTTGAACAGTTAAAAAAGGATGTTCAGGGTCAATACTTAAAAGAATATACCCCTTCTCATGATGATATTTCAAAATGGAAGGGTATAGATATTATATATTTCCAGGAAGACCTGCGGAAAAAAGCCAAAGGCAACATCAGTGAAAAGTCATTTTACACTTACTTTAAAACTTCACCGGTTACAAAATTACCCAGAATTGACATGCTCAATTTGCTGAGCATTTATGCGGGTTACGACTCTTGGTATGAATTCAAAAAGCAACATCTTTTTGCTGGAGAATTACTGCAGGAAATTGAAAATCTGGAGGACGAAGAACTTAAAGAATTGGAAAAAACTGTTCAAATAGCTCCGGAACTCCCAAAAACTGAAATTCCTGTCCAAAAAACAGAAATTAAGACACCTGAAACTACTGATTTACAAAAAACAAATACTGACAATCAATCAGTTAATAAAATAACAACTATTTCTCAGGAACAGGTTCAATCACCAGATGTTCCCAAGAAAAATTTCTTCAAAAAAAATGCATGGGCACTTATCACTTCAGTATTGATAACAATAACGGGGGTGCTAGGCTTCAAGGATGTACTTTTTTCAAAAACTTATAAATATTGTTTTATTGACAAGGACCGCAGTGTGAATGTCATCAATACATTAGACATTATGGTGATTAAAGAAAATGAGTCTCCAATTATGTATAAAATAAAACCTGGCGACTGTTTTTTATATTCAACAAAGGATAAGAACCTGAAAATGCGGATCAGCGCTCCATTCTATGAGCCTCTGGATGTTAACAGAAATCTTGAAAATGCACCTGAAGAAGAAAAAATAGAGCTAAAGCCCGATGATTATAAAATGGCTGCTTATTATTTTTCCATTAAAGATATTAAAGGCGGAAACCCCGAAGAGCAGGTAGCACTCATTAAGCAAAAAAGAAATCAGTTAGAAAACCTGATCAGCAGTAATGCGGTGATATATCAGGTATACGACAACGATACTTATGGTATAGAAAGACTGGACAAACAAAAATACATTACCCTGGTGACCACTCCCACTACTTCATTGAAAAACCTGAATGTTATAGAAATGAAAAAGGACAACAACGGTAAGATTATATCTATTAAATTTAAAATCGCATCCACAGATGAAAAAAATAAATAATTTTTTAATTTTTGCAGTGCTTTTTTTAGCAGTTATAGCCTGTAACAATAAAAAAACAGAAGTAAGCGATCTCGATAAGCTTCGAAACAGCAACAATGCCAAAAGTTATCCTGCCGTACAGATGGACAGCATGCAGGCTATCAATTCAATCACAAAACAAAAAGTTCAGGAGCTAATGGATCTGTCTACTCTCTATTTGTCAGGAAACAGAAATACGGAAATAGACACGGTGATCTATTCCCAGATGCAAAGTTATTTCCACAAGCCGGATTCTTTAACTTTTAAGAGGTTATTCAGGGAACTGGACAGCATGAAGGTAAGATCAATTAAAGTGAATAACCTCAGTGTTTATAAAGAATTTTATAAAAAGGATACCCTGGATTATGCCAAATTCAATGTAGAATACTTCGACAGTAAGAATAAATCTTTAGGGAATTTTGAAAAGAATGCACAGTATATCCTGCTATCAACACCTAAGCTAAAAAAAGAGTTTAAATTTTATTTCCTGGATTTTTATTCTAAACCGCTTAAGAAAGACAGCACCTCTGTAGGAGTTACCAAATAGTCTAAGGGAATATCATTTTCCCATACGTCATCAATATATTCATCGGGGTCAAAGTAATTGACTCCGATTTTTTTTGATTCTTTGCATGCACTTTCAAAAAAAGCATCATAGAATCCTTTGCCATAGCCTACTCTATTCCCCTTTTTATCACAATACAGTAAGGGAGCAATAACATAATCAAAACAGATTTCTCCGGAATCTTCATTGGAAACCGGCTCAGCAATCCCCCAGGCACTGGTTTCAAAAGCAGTATCTTTAAAAATTTCGACACTGATCAATTGATCACCTATTACTTTAGGCACATAAACATGTATATTCTGCTCTAAAAAATACTGGATGAAGATTTGGGTATCTATCTCATTAAACTTCTCAATTGGAATGAAAACATGTACTTTCTGGCCTTCATAAGGAGTAAAGAAGTTTAAAAACTGAGCCAGTATTTTTTCGGATAACAAGAAAGCCTCATCACGGGACAAGGCTTTTCTTTTTTGCATATATTTTTTTCTAAGATCTGCTTTCAGCATAATGATTATGCATTTTCAGAAGGTTGTACTATTTTATATAATTTGTCAGACAAACGAACTCTAAATGGAATTTCAAAAGTGATCTGATCTCCTTTTTTAGCCGTTTCACAAGGACCTCCATTGGCATAAATTTCTGTAATGGTAAGTTCCTGCTCTCCCGTGGTAGGTCCCGAAATTAATATTCTATCGCCTACGGAAAGTTCTTTATTCTCTATTAAAAACTGTCCGATTTTTGATTTTGAATAATAATGCTCTGCTTTTCCAACCTGTACTTTTTTTACCGTAATTTTCTGACGGATATTTTTTGTTTCCGCTTTTGCTAAAGGTTTATGGGGCAGATCACCTGATTTTTTAAACTTCAGGGCGTCCGATTTTCCTTTTCTGAAAACCTTATTTCCTACCTGTAACCCTTTTCTTAACTTCACTTGCTCTTCCAAAGGTAGATGTATGGTTTCCAAGCATTCTGTAGAGCAACAATTTTCCATAGCAGCTTTACAGTCGTCACATTGAATAAACAATAAATGACAGGCATCATTAGAGCAGTTCGTATGGTTGTCACAAGGCTTACCACATTGGTGACACTGCGAAATAATATCGTCTGTAATTCGTTCTCCTAAACGGTGGTCAAATACAAAGTTTTTACCAATGAATTTACTTTTTATACCTTCTTCTTTAATCTGGCGGGTATATTCAATGATTCCGCCTTCTAATTGGAAAACATTTTTAAAACCCTGATGCTTGAAGTAAGCACTGGCTTTTTCGCAACGGATTCCACCGGTACAGTACATCAACAGTTTTTTATCTTCTTTAAAATCCTGTAACTGTTCGTTGATAATGGGCAAACTTTCTCTGAAATTTTCTACGTCCGGAGTAATTGCCCCTTCAAAGTGCCCAACTTCACTTTCGTAATGATTTCTGAAATCCACTACAATAGTGTCGGGATCTTCAAGCAGATCATTGAATTCCTGTGCTTTCAGGTGAATTCCTTTATTGGTAACATCAAAAGTAGCATCATTCAAACCATCAGCTACAATTTTATGTCTGACTTTTATGGTTAATTTTAAAAAAGAATGGTTATCCTGATCTACTGCTACATTTAATCGAATTCCCCTCATGAAATCATAGACTTCCAGCGTGTCCCGAAAAGCCTCAAATTGATCCGCGGGAACGCTCATCTGAGCATTAATTCCTTCATGGGCAACATAAATACGGCCAAGGGCATCAAGGGCATTCCAGGCTATAAACAGTTCGTCGCGAAATTTTTTGGGATCTTCAATGTTGGCATACGCATAGAAAGACAGTGTAAGACGATCCTTACCAGCTTCATCAATAAGTTGAGCTCTTTCTTCTGCGCTTAAGGTGTTATACAGTTGCATGCTATAAACGTTTTAAGTGAGAAAAATATTTTTGCAAAGATAATCATTTTTCAATAAAGTGTATGACCAGTGAGAACCAGACCTCTAAATGCTGAATAAGAAATTTCAGACAAATGGATACTGAAGATCTTTTTTAAATAAAAATATTGTATCTTAAACAGGCATTATTTTTTCCGGACAGGTTACAAAATGTCACATTTTTTCTTTAATAATTTTTTAAGTTTTGTTAATAGAACGCCGAAGATTATGACATAATATATAAAATGACATAATACCCGTTAAATTTTAGTTAAAATTGAAACATAGCATACTAATTGCTTACTTATTTAACATTAAATTTGTTTACTCAAAAACAAAAAAAGGAAATTAATTAATAAACAAGAAAGATATACAATGAAGAGTACTTTAAAAAAACTATTACCATTTGCAGTAGTAGGAGTTGTCTCCGGTGCTACTACCGTTGGAGCAATACAATATTTTGGACATAACTCCAACAACGGAGATCAATCTTATTTCACTACATCAGCCCCTAACACTACATTTGCAGGGATGAACACTGGCGCAGTGGGAGATGACTTCGTAAAAGCAGCTAAAACAACTGTTCCAGCTGTAGTCACTATTAAAAATTATCAAAGCAGAACTTCCAGCAGAGCTTCAGAGCAGGATCTGTTTGACTTTTTCTTTGGAGATCCATTCGGAGGCGGAGGAAGAGGCCAACAAAGACAGAAGCAGCAGGTTCCGGACAATATGCCTTCAGGAATGGGATCCGGGGTGATCATTTCTCCGGACGGTTATATTATTTCAAACAATCACGTAGTGGCAGGTGCTAACAAACTTGAAGTGGTATTAAGCAACAAGAAATCATATATAGCCACTTTAATAGGAACCGATCCCAATACAGATATTTCTTTATTAAAGATCGAAGAGAAAGGACTTCCTTACTTAAACTTTGCCAATTCAGATAATATAGATGTAGGACAATGGGTGCTTGCTGTAGGAAATCCACTGGGATTAAACTCTACCGTAACAGCAGGTATTGTTTCTGCTAAAGGAAGAGGGATCGGTATTTTAGGAAGCCAGGGTAAAGCAGCCAATCCTATTGAAAGCTTTATTCAGACCGATGCTGCCATTAACCCGGGAAACTCTGGAGGAGCGTTGGTCAATACCAATGGAGAACTGATTGGTATCAACTCAGCAATTCAGTCTACAACAGGGTATTATCAGGGATACGGATTTGCTGTACCGGCTAATCTTGCCAGAAAAATTGTTGAGGACATCAAAAAATTCGGAATTGTTCAGAGAGGATTCTTAGGAGTTCAATCTTTAGACCTTTCCAATGACCAGCAGGTTTTATTGTATAATAAGCAAAACAAAACGGATCTGAAGGCAGGTGCCGGAGTGTATGTTACAGGATTTGGAGATAACAGCGGCGCAGAGAATGCAGGGCTGAAAAAGGGTGACATTATTACTAAAATAGATAATTATGCCATTACAGATTTTGCTGATCTTTCTATGTCTATTGGAAGCAAACGTCCTGGTGATAAAGTTCAGGTAACCTACATAAGAAATGGTAAAGAAAACACCAGTATGGTAACCCTTAGAGATCAAAAAGGAGGAACATCAACGAGAACCAAGGCAGATCTTAGTGTAACTGAAAAAATAGGTGCTGAATTCCAAAGCATTGATGAAAGAACGAAAGCATATTATGGCTTAAATAGTGGAGTGATTGCTAAAAATGTTTTAGAAGGAAGCGAAATGGCTAAAGCAGGAATTGTGGACGGTTATATCGTTACAGAAATCAATGGTAAGCCTGTAAATTCACAGAAAGATGTGGAAAGTTTACTGAATAAGTTCTCAGGAACTATACAGATAAAATATATGGACGACTACGGAAGAAATTACCAAAGAGGATTCAAAATGCCATAATGGAAAAAAGACAATAGTCTTTCCATATCAACAAAAACGCTGCAGAAATCTGCAGCGTTTTTTTTATTTTATTTGGGTTTATTCATTTTCTCAGCAATCTTTTTTTTCTTGTTCCGTTCATAAATTACTTCTACAATCTTACCGCCAATCCAGGAAAACGGAAAAAAAGTAAGAAAGATAGAAATCTTATAAAAGGTAGGATGATAAGGGAATATAATAATATCCAACATCGCTATAAACAGCATAATAAAGCCTATAAGGATAGCATAAGCTACTTTGGCATATTTAACAATGATTGCTGTTGCAACACCGCCTATGGTAGTTCCCAATCCGGAAACAAACAACAGGAATCCAAAGAAAGCCTTATCATCTTTCATGCTGAAAAGGAATCTTTGCCAATGCTCAAACGGAGCAAAAGCTTCAAAAGTAACCCATTGCGGAAAAGCTCTTATACCAAGAGTAATAATAAGCCCGGTTATCCCCAGACCTACCAACACCGCAATTGTATTTCTTATAAAATTCATTAATCCTGATGTGCAATCATAGAAATTTCAATATCCACATTTTTAGGCAGACAAGAAACCTGTACCGTTTCACGTGCCGGGAAGCTTTCTGCATCTAAATAAGAAGCATAAATATCATTCATTACAGCAAAATCATCCATATTCTTAAGGAAGATTGTAGCCTTTACAACATTTTTGAAAGTCATTCCTGTTTCAGTAAGAATAGCTTCCAGGTTCTTCATTACCTGATGAGTTTCTTTTTCAATTCCCTCTACCAATTTACCAGTTGCAGGATCTACAGGAATCTGTCCGGAGATATATAATACTCCGTTTGCCATATTGGCTTGTGAATAAGGTCCGATTGCTGCAGGTGCATTAACTGTGTTTATTATTTGTTTCATAAGTGGATATTTATTTTTTTTAGATCATATTGCAATCACCATCTGCTGTATGTACTTGATTGAAAATTCTGTCAACAGCAATTTCATTAGAATATATTTTGGTTGCAAATATAAAATTTATATTCTCAAATGCCAATCTGATATTAGAAAGGTGCATTGGGCTGAGTAAAACTTCTGTCTTTATACTTCAGAGCATCGCTTAAGATATTGGCTTTTATCCCAATAAAGAAGTCGTATACCTTATACTGTCCGAAAGGAACCCAGTTAAAGTTAATGGTAAAACTTCGCTGATCCCTTGAGAATCCTATTCTCGTATACGCCAGTTCTTTAGTGACCATATCATAATGCGTGCTTCCATTGATATTCCAGTAAGGTGTCAGCTTAATACTACCGTCCAATCCTATGGATGCAATTTTACTTCCAAACCTGTTGAGACCTTTTGAATAAGCATAGTTTGCATTGACATTCAAAGTCCATGCCTGATCGAAATGAGCATAATTATCGTCATCAAAATAATAGTTTTCATTTCTGACTTCTCCTTTCGAGGAATATTTTTTACCATAATCAGTTTTCTCACCAAAAATTTCACTGCTTAGAGGATAAGACAATTGGATATTGAAGCCCTGTACACTAAAATGTCCGAATTCTTCTGTTCTGATCCCTGTGTCCTGCCCCGGAATAAATGCAATTCTATACGGATCAAGGGTAAGGCTTGTATTGACGGTAAGTTTACTGTTGAAGAAAGAAGACTGCCCGTTGATTGAAAGGATGGACCATGGGTGATCTTTAGCAGCAAAGTTATAGCTTCCTGAAAGATTTAAGGATTCAAAAATCTTAAGTTTTTTTACTCCTGTAGAATCTTTCTTAGACTTTACTTTCATCTCAATATTGTTCCCCACATTAAATCCTAAAGCTCCTACCAATCCGCTGGACGGGCTTCCTACAATTCCTTTTTCAAAGATAGAATAAGGAGTAATGGCCCCGGTTGCGTTATAATAGTTTTTGTAATATCCAAAGTTTGGACTTGAGAAATCCGGAGAATAGGTAAACCCGATACTTGGGGTCATCATATGCCTGATGGCTTCAACAGAAGATCCTTTTTTAAACTTAAGCATTCCGTACAGTGTTGTCTGAAGACTCGCAGTAGTAGAGAATGTAGAATATCCTGCAAGATTTTTGTCAATCTCATCTACTGTAACATTTTTTACAGGATCATAGTATCTGTTCAATGTTTTTGTTGTCAATGCATTGTCAATATTTGCACTTAAGCTGAATGTAAAATATTTTGCCAAAGTGGTATTTGTTGCCAGTGCGATATTGTTTTTAAGTCCTGTCTGCATTTTGTCCCACATTTCCTTCTTAAAGAGCTCATTCTCCTGTGTGTTCACAAAGTTTGTAAGGTTAAACCCTGTGTTTACCGTAATGTTTTCAAGAAGTCCCTGTCTTACTCCTGTTTTAGATTTAAATAAATAAAACTGGTTTATGGCAACGTTCATCTGCGGAAGACGGAGATCTGCCAGCCCTGTCGCAAAGTTTTGGGAATAAGATGCCGTTCCGGTGATGGTTACCGGAAGTTTCAGAAATCTCTTGGTAAGCGTTACCGTGGAGTTCTGCTGTGTATTCAATACATTTTGGTTAAAAATATAGTTGTTATTCAGCGGATTATTATAAAACTTTGTACTTACAATATCCACAGATGCACTAAAGGTGAGAAAAGGATTAGATTTTGCATCCTGCGAATGGGTCCAGTTGATTCTATAGGTACTATTCCTGTTATAATCATCCAGTCCTTTAATTCCTCTTACCATAGTTCCGATATCTGCATTAAAGCTACCTGAATACCTGTACTTCTTCTGATAATTCATCTGCGGGCGCAGGTTCCAGCTTCCTTTTGTATACACGTCGGCAAGCACTTTAAGGTCAAAATGTTCTCCAATAGGCTGATAATACCCAATTCCATTAAGGAAAAATCCTACATCCTCTCTTTCTCCAAAACTCGGGATCAAAATACCGGCTGCTCTTTTATCTGAAAACGGAAGAATGGCAAAAGGCATAATAAGAGGCGTAGGAACCCGCTCAATGTACATTTGAATCGGACCTGTCACAATCTGCGACTTGTTCTTTGTTTTAATCAGTTTGATATTGGAAGCGCGCATAAAGTAGTCTGCCGCAGTATCTTTTTTCTTAATAAAATAATCATCGGTAGTATAATCTGCTCTTTTCATTGCAAACACAGAGTCATTATACTTTTTTGTTTTTTGAGCTATGATTACCCCTTCGCTTTCCTCTGTTCTGGCATTGTAGGCAATAGCCTGTTTGGTTTTGGTATTATAGCTGAATTCGTTGGTTTCATACTTTTTCCCAGCCTGCGTAGTAATTACGGGTTCAATAATTTTTCCTAAAGAGTCTTGTTTTCCGCGGGCATAAATCAGATTTTTATTATCATCTATTGAAATATAATCTGCATCAATCTGCATATCCTGATATACTACCTGGGCATTTTTATTTAAAAAAGTCATCTTTTTAGGGATGTCTCTTCTCTGATCTTCTGCTTTTGTGCGGAGAATATCATCTAAAGATTCTTTTTTTACAACTATGGTATCCTTTTTGGAAATAGTATCATTAACCACATTTTTAGGCAATTTTTCGGGCGTTTCTTGTGCTAAAAAATTGTTAAAAATTAGGATAATTAAAATTTGTAATATATTTTTGAAGACGGTTTTGGCCAATTTTATTCTATATAATTAAGGCCCAAAATTAATATAATTTTTATAACTGTAAGATGCACAAACAAAATTTTAAAATAATTTTATCATTTCTCCTTATTCTAATCAGTAACCTTATTTTTGCTCAAAAGAAGCTTACAATCGTTCTGGATGCGGGACACGGAGGAAGTGATCATGGGGCAAACAGGTCCTATTCTGACATTGGAAGAGTCGCAGAAAAAGATGTTACCCTTGCCATTACCTTAAGATTAGGCGCAATGCTTGAAAAAAACAGAGATTTCAAAGTAATTTACACCCGTAAAATTGATGAATACCCATCTTTATCGGACAGGACTAATCTTGCCAACAGAAGCAAGGCCGATTTATTTGTATCTATTCACTGTAATTCTTCACAGAGACCTACCGCTTACGGTACAGAAACTTATGTACAGGGACCTAACCAAAACAACGAAAACCTTGAAGTTGCCAAAAGGGAAAACGATGTGATTTTTCTTGATGAGAAAGATAAGCAGATCTTCGGCTCTTATAACGCTGATTCTCCGGAGTCTTTAATTGCGTTAAAACTTCAGCAGAGTAAATATCTGGAATCCAGTCTTCTTTTAGGAGGATTGGTGGAAGACAACTTTGTGAATAAAGACAAAAGATCTTCAAGAGGGGTTTTCCAGAAAAACCTTCACGTTCTGCGTATGAACGCTATGCCTTCTGTACTGATAGAAACCGGATTTATCAATCATCCGGAAGAAAGCCACTATATAGCTTCTGAAAAGGGGCAGGCTGAAATTGCAGAAAGTATTTACAATGCTATTATTGATTATAAAAAAGCAATCGACAGAAAAAGCGGAGGTACGTTCACCATTAAAAAGCAGGAACCTGAAAAACCGGCAGAAACACCGTTGAAAAACGATTTCAGGATATTACTGATGAGCTCTCCTACCAAATACAATGAGGGAGATCCTGCAATGAAAGGATTGGGTTATATTCTTACCATTAAAGAAAATGGCCAGTACAAATACTATTATGCAGTCACTAATATGGCTTCTGTGAAAGACATTAATCTGAAGTCTGCCAAGGATGCAGGATTTAGAAATGCCTTTGCTGTAGGGTTCATGCCTAACCAAAAAATAAGCATGGGATACTATACCATAGAGCTGTATGCCGGCGATAAACTGAACGGAAATTCTTATATTCTTCAGAACCTTAAAGATGTGGAAAGACAGAAAGACAATGGTGTTTTCTACTATACCTATGGAAAAGTAGCTACTTTGGAGGAAGCAGTGAAACTTCAGAAAGAACTTGAGAACAAAGGAATTAAGAATACAGTGATACAAAAAGTGTATAAATAGTTAAAAATAATTTTGAAGTTAAAAAGTTAATCGTTACTTTTGCAACCTCAAAATTTGGCCTATTCGTCTAGTGGTTAGGACTCAAGATTTTCATTCTTGCAACAGGGGTTCGATTCCCCTATAGGCTACCAAATTTGATATCATGCCGGATTTAAAAATACAAGAAGCGAAATTGCTTTTTAATAAAATCCACTCTAACCCAAAAAGTTATGATTTACAAATCTATGAAGACGGGATTACAGGCAGGGATGATAAAATAAGTTTCAGGCTTTACAGGACAGGAGAAAGGGTTGCTTTTGAAGTAACAATAGATGAACTTACTTTCACCAATACTACTGGGGAATGGAACAACGCGATGATTATGTTGGGAAACACAATCAAAAAAATAGAAAAGGAACAAGAAAATTTAAAAATAGAACAAGCAATAAATAAACTTAAAAAGTACCTTTCGGAAGAAAATTAAAAAATTCAGAAAATAAATTTGGTAGTTTAAAAAAAAGTTTATAGTTTTGCACTCACATTTGAACGATATGGCAAATCATAAATCAGCACTAAAGAGAATTAGACAAAACGAAACTAGAAAACTTCGTAACAGATATTACCACAAGACCGCTAGAACAGCGCTTAAAAGCTTGAGAAATGAAGAGAATAAAGCTGCTGCAACGGAACAACTGCCAAAGGTTATCGCTTTATTGGATAAATTAGCTAAGAAAAATATTATCCACAAAAACAAAGCGGCTAACTTGAAAAGCAAACTGACAAAGCACGTTAATAAGTTAGCGTAATAATATAGTAGGCCCGTTCGTCTATCGGTTAGGACCTCAGATTTTCATTCTGGTAAGAGGGGTTCGATTCCCCTACGGGCTACAAACTAAGAGTTGATACTTATAAAAACAAAAGCTAACACGTTACTTTGGTAATGGAAGATAGAGGGCCCGTTCGTCTATCGGTTAGGACCTCAGATTTTCATTCTGGTAAGAGGGGTTCGATTCCCCTACGGGCTACAAAGAGAAGACTTATATTATATGAAGTCTTCTCTTTTTTTGTTGTTATAATTCTTTATTTTCATATTGCAGTGCCGGCTTGAGGAAACGGATCAGGTGCAAAAGTTTGGGGTCTAGGCAAAAGTTGAGTTAATCTGAATAGAAAGAAAGCTCTACCTTTTACGGATCAGTCACAAAAAACAGAGATCAGTGAGCGGATTTAACATCTTGCCCTACTGCTTTAGAGCTTCTTCCGCTCCAATACCTGATCATATTTTTCTCAATTTCACATTAGAAAACAACTTTCGTATAAAATTAGTTTATAAATAATCATCTATTAAACAATAAAAGCCATCATAATGTGAATATAACTAATAATTAATAAAAAAAAATAATGCATTTTGCTTATATAAAATTTTATTCACTTAACTTTGAATAAAATTAATAACCAAAATCCTAAAACCATGAAAAAACATTTATCTGTAAATTTTTGCTTAATAAAAGCAGGTTGGCTATTCTTATTAGTGTTTCTTGCCAATACATTCGCCTTCGCACAAGGTAACGGTAACCAAAAAAGCTATGCAACCAATCAATCCCATACCGTTTCCTCTGTTTGTGTAGGCTGCAGGATTGATAACCCACAAAATGCAGTAGGAAATAACGAAACTAATTACTCTTCTTTAAAAACAGGTCTGGCATTATTGGGCAATATCAATCAGACATTGGAATTTCCTTCATCCAGTTTAAAAAAAATAACTATCGGCGTTGGAACAGGTACTGATCAATTGTCGGTTTTATTACTAAGTGGAGCTACCATAGAAACAATGAATGGAAATACATCTAATGGGGACAGTAAAGTTATAGATAACAACATTCTTAGAATCGGAACCGAGCCCAACAAAGCAATCATTGAATTGAGGCCATCAAAACCCTATAACAAAGTTAAGATAACTTTAAATACCGGAGTTATTAGCCTCAATGGTGAGCTAAGAATTTACTACGTCTATCAATCTGAATATCATACACAATGTAATACTGCTCTTCCTGCTGATCCATATTATTACTATACTTTTAATAATAACTTTGAAGAGGAAATCAGACAGTATCACATGACTTCTGAAACACCAGTGACTATAGAAAATTATCCGTTCGCAAACAATCAGGTGTGTCAAGAAGGTCTGGCCAAAAAGTTTAAACTCGAAACCAATACAAGAACAACTAAATTTGAAAAAACTATTTCATTCTGGGCTGATATAAAAGATTCTTTGCATCTAGATGTACTCGGTACACAAGTATTTATACGACCTACTTCTATTGCATTATATCAGACTAATCATTTCCCGTCAGAATATGATGATGATGATGAAAATATCTTTGAGCCCGTAGATATTAACCTACAGTCTTTCACCGGGCTTCATCATTATTCAATACAAGTTTCATCATTTCCTCCTTCTACTGCTGATAAGGTAGAATGCATATCAGCCACAAGTGGATATGGAGAAGGAAACATTCTCAGTTGTGCATTCACAACAAAAGGTAAAATCTCACTCTTCATAGATGGAAAACCTTATCCTGAAAGCTATATTTTATTTAAAAATAACAACCCACAACGACCAGAAAAAGATAATAATATTTCACTTACCTATAACAATTCAAAAATTGACGAATTACTTATTTATGATGAAGCATTACCTGATGAAGTCCTTAAAAAATTACCATGCGCTTATAATCGTCCGCAAAATTGTTTTTCCGGTCTTACCGGTTCTATAGCCCCTGTCGCGAAAATAATGCCCTCAGAAGATCTATTCACCGTATCACCCAATCCTACTTTCGGGCAGATCACCCTGGAAGGTAACATTTCTATGGCAGATGCTGACCTTTTTATCAATACAACTTTTGGAAAAGAAGTTTTCCGTTCTAAACTCAGTTCCAAAACGTTTGATATACCAGCTACGCTGCCAGGAGGAGTCTATCTTCTTACTCTGCAAACCAGGGATAAAAAAATATACACCCGTAAAATTATTCTTACACGATAAAAATTGAACTATAAAGCAAGACAGGCTCAGCGGCCTGTCTTTTTTATTACAATGAACCGCAGTAAGCCTGGCAGAAAAAAAAATTCATCTTGTTTATTGACATAAACAATAGAATTACCATTCCCCAATCAAATTTAAAAAGAACAATAAATTTGATTTTATATACTGATTATCAAGTACATATACAAAACAATTAAAAAAATCACTTATAATAGAAATATTATTTTTAGGTTTTACTATTAATCCTTAAATTTGACTAAAACTATTCATCCAAAAATCAATAATATGAAATTTAATTTACTCCCGGGGAATCATTTCTCATTTCAAACGGCTTTAATAGCCTTACTTTTATTCTCAATCCACACTTTATCATTTGGCCAAAACAGAATTTATGCTCACGCGCAGAGCTCCGGTGTTTTTGGGGTTGCCTGTTTAGGCTGCCGTGTAGAAAATGCTCAAAATGCAATTGGGGATAATGAGGATGACTATTCTACAATGTCGCTGGGAACCGCATTATTAGGAGGAATCCAGCAAACTTTAATTTTCCCGGATCTTAGATCAGATACAAGGCTGGTAGTAGGCATCGGTACAGACAACATTCCTTTATCTGTACAATTGTTAAGCGGTGTAACATTGGAAACTATGAATGGAGGGACTTCAAATGAAGACCGCAGAACCATAGATATAAGTCTTCTTAAGCTGGGAGCAACGCCTAACAGAGGGACTGTAGAATTCAAGCCGACAAAAGCGTATGACGGCATACGAATCGGGCTGACAGGTGGTGTACTTAGCCTTGGTGGCGGATTCAGAATATATTACGCTTACCAGGATCCTTTAATCAGCCTGATGGCACATAGCCAGAGCGGACAGGTTACCCTTGATGGAAACATAGCATTAGAGGGGTCAGAAGTTGTCTTAACCAATACCTCCGGAAAAGAAGTATACCGCTCTACACTGAGATCTAAAACTTTTGAATCCGGACAACCCGGAGGTGTGTACATTATGACTCTGCAGACAAAAGACGGGAAAATGTATTCCAAGAAAATAATGATTAAATAAGTATATTTTTATATTTCAATCCGGCCGGGCAAATCCAGCCGGATTTTTTTTGTTTTATAATGATTATACATATTAAATAAAAAACAAAAATTTATATTTATGTAAACAAATTATTACATAATCACCACAATATGAAATAAAATTATTAACATAATAATTTTATTTATAAATTTACATAAAGCTAAGAATCAAAATTTTTTACATATGAAAACTAATTTATTATTGAGACGACGTGCTATTAAAGCGGCTATGTCTGCAACATTTTTGTTCCTGATGAGTTCTATGTCTACTGCACAAATCGTAAAAACGTACGCGAGCAGCCAAACCAATTCGGTTACCGGACTCTGCATAGGATGCGGTGTAGTAAATCCACTGAACGCCATAGGAAGTAATGAAAACGATTATTCTACTTTACAGGTTTCAATAGGTCTATTGGCAAGGACGGAACAGACCCTGATCTTTCCCACCTCCAACATAGCCAATAACACCAATAAGCTTGTCATTGGAATCGGCTCAAACGGTACTCCGCTATCTGCTCAGGTATTGGGAGGTGTATCCATTGAAACATTTAATGGAGATGTATCTAACAATGACTATCAAAATATCAACAATGATATTCTCCAACTGGGAAGTGCAGACCCAAGCAAAGGTGAAATTGAACTTACCATGAACATTCCTTTTGACCGTGTTAAAATAAACGTCAATTCAGGGTTACTGAATCTTGGTGGTGAACTTCGTGTTTATTATACGTATCAATACAAAGATCCTTTTATCAACCTAATGGCTCATACAGAAGGTGGGCAGGTTACCCTTGATAAAAAACTTCCACTGGAAGGTTCGGAAATTACTTTAACCAACACTTCCGGAAAAGAAGTTTACCATTCTAAACTGACTTCCAATACCTTTGAATCAAGACAGCCACAAGGTTTGTACATTATGACTTTGAAAACGAAGGAAGGAAAAACCTATACTCAAAAAATTATGATGAAATAAAATTCATAAGAAATCATAACGGCAGGCTTTAAAGCCTGCCGTTTTATTTTAGAAAGTATATTTAAAACGTTAATCGCTAAAGATTAAATAAAATTCAGAATAACTATAACCATAAATCTCAAAGTATGAAAACACAAGTATTGACAAACCGCTGTCTGGTAAAAACAGTATTACTAGCCTTATTTCTGTTCATACTGAACACATCGGCTTTTGCACAGACCAAAACGTATGCAAGCAGTCAGACTAACCAAGTTCATGGTATTTGTATAGGCTGCAGCGTTCAGAATCCACAAAATGCAATAGGCAATAATGAAAGTGATTATTCTACTCTATCAACTCCACTTGGGGCTATTTCCCGAGTGGAGCAGACATTAGCCTTTCCTGCAACAATAACACAAACCAGTAAAGTTGTGATTGGCATTGGTACTGGAACAAATCAAGCTTTAACGGCTCAATTACTGAGTGGAGTATCTATTGAAACATTTAATGGAAATATCTCCAATGATGATTATAGATTTGTCAACAGTGAATTACTCAAAATCAGCTCAAATTCCAGCAATGGTACTATTGAATTTATTACATTCAAGCCTTATGACCGTATTGAAATAAATTATCACTCGGGAGTGCTAAATCTCAATGGCGGGCTGCGAATTTATTATGCTTATTGGATAGACAGGATCTATGCGACCCATGCATGGAATGATTATGGGGTAACAGATTCAGATAATGCAGCTGATAACGATGAAAATACTTATTCCATTTTAAAAGCGGCGAATGGAACCAATAACGCCAAGCAAACACTAACATTCCCACAACCTCCAATTAATAAACTGCCAAAAAAATTAGTTATTGGCATTGGTAAGCTATATAATAGTAACGGCTATCCTCATAATAACTATAAACCAATATCTTTGGCAAGCTTAGGGAAACTCGTTGTAGAAATGGCATATAATGGCTTTGGAAATTATACACGAAAAGCTATTGTTGTGGATGACAGTATGTTTAGGAGCAGTCTATCAGATCCCACAAGGGCAACTATTGAAATTGACATTGATCCTACTGAGTTTTCTACTGCAACATTGATATGGAGTCATTCTCAACAGCTCTTCAATGATGGGCTTCGGATTTATTATGCCTATTATCTCTACACAGACATACCTGCTACAATGTGTCCTCCTGCTTTAAGCCCTATTCATTATTACTCATTGAATGAAAATATTCTGGATATGCCAGGCGGCAATCTCAATTTAACCCGCATCAGTGCAAACACTGAGATATTTCAGAATAGCCTGGTGTGCCAGCAAGGGCTTGGATATTCAACAACAGAACCGGAAACCGAGTATACATTTAAAGGGGCAGATTATTTAAATGTTCCTTCTCCGAGAGCACCAAGGACCGTTTCATTCTGGGCACGCGTAGATCAGGGCGGTTCCATCAATCTAACCCTGTACGGAGAAAAGATCAAAATTACCCAAGATAGCGTTATCATAAAGCCCATAAAAGAACACCCAAGTTTTGTTAAACTAGTCAGCAGAATGTTCAGAAGAAATCCCGCTACCCCCGGAGCATTAAACCTTTATGTTATCAACTTTAATAATGATCCGACTCCGGATTATTACACTATTAATACTTTCTATACCAGCAATGCTAACACTAATCCACCTTATTATCCTGTAGATTTACGCATGACCGTCAATGGTGAAGGATTACCAGGGCCTTTTCCTTTTTTCACTCCTTCTGATCCTAACAACCGAGGAAACTATCCAGGCTTAATCGAAACTACTTATTGGGCCCCTTATTACACCAAGGGCGCAGACCTTTATAATAATGATTTTATCATTTCTTTTAATAAAGCGCAAATAGATGAATTTCTCATCTATGATAAAAAGGTTTCCCCAAAATTACTTTTCAATTCTTATTCGCAAATGATGCCTAATTCTAACAGTGTTGCAAGAATATCCCCTTCGGGAGAAAATGAAATATTTACTATTTCTCCTAATCCTACTACCGGGCAGATTACCCTTGATGGAAATATCCTTTTACAGGATGCTAACATTACCATAAGAAATACTTTCGGAAGAGAAGTATACCAGGCAAAAGTACAATCTAAAACTATTGATCTTCCATCTACCCTTTCCGGAGGAGTTTACATTCTTACCCTGCAAACGAAAGATAAAAAAGTATATAGCCGTAAAATTATCTTAACACGGTAGAAAATAATATGGTAAGGCAGACAGCTTAGTTCTGCCTTATTTTTAATAAATTTTACTTAAACACAATAACCAAAATTCTCAAAGTATGAAAACACAAGTATTGACAAACCGCTGTCTGGTAAAAACAGTATTAGCCTTATTTCTGTTCATGATGAACACATCGGCTTTTGCACAGGCCAAAACGTATGCAAGCAGCCAGACTAACCAAGTCTATGGCATCTGTTTAAACTGTGGTATACAGAACCCAGAAAATGCCATTGGGAACAATGAAGATAACTTTGCTACCTTCCTTATTCCTTTGGGAGTTGCTGCAAGAATAGAACAGACATTAAGTTTTCCGGCTACAGATCCTAGTCTGAATAAAATTGTAATTGGTATTGGAACAAGCGAATCTCTTTTGTCTGCACAGCTTCTGGCAGGAGTTTCCATAGAAACATTTAACGGGAATGTTTCCAATAATGATTACAGAATAGTAAACAATGAACTGCTAAAAGTAGGGTTTACCAATCTGTCCAAAGGTACTATTGAAATCACCACTAACAAACCTTTTGACCGGGTAAGAATAAGCCTGAATGCAGGATTACTTAACCTCAATGGAGGTCTTAGAGTATATTATGCCTATAAAACAGTAAATGACAAGGTATACGTAAACAGTGAAAGTCATCTGGCTTTTGGGGCATTCTGCCCTGAATGTGTAGAAAATCCACAGAATGCCTTAGGACCTAATGAAAATGATTATATGAAAATGAGAAAAAAAACAGGTGTTACCAATATCCAACAGAATCTGTATTTTCCAGCTGTAAAAACTTTTACAAAAGTAGTGATCGGTATCGGAACAGATACACCTCCTCTTTCTTCTTCACACAGACCAGCCATACGCATGCTAAAAAATGGCTTAAGCCATCATGATGAAAGAATAAAACCAGAAATAAAGACTGACCCATTAAACCCTGGCAGAGGAACCATCGAATTCTGGACATCACTCCCCTATGACGGGATAAGACTAGAACTGTTGTTTGACATGGATCATCTAAGGATTTATTATGCATACCAGGAGCCTATTCCTCTTAATGCCTGTTCTGATGTTCCGTTTAATCCTTTTTATTATTTTTCCTTTAATGGAAATACAAACAGTACGGTTCCCGGTTTTACACTTACTTCTTCTACTCCGGCCTACAAAAGCGATATGATCTGTAATCAGGGGCTGACTTCAATTTCATCTCCATACACTCTTGAAAGCCCTGAAATTCCGGCTTCACTGCTTACAGGTGATATCACTATTTCTTTTTGGGCCAGTATCAATGAAGGAGATAAAGATATTCCTAATCCTGATGATCCTGATGAAACCATTCCACCCACCGGACCACAGCCTTTTTTTACAATGGATGCATTTGGGCAAAAAATTAACATCAGTCCTAAAGTAATAAAAGTAGGTATGAATGCGGACGAACCTCAAATCGATAAACCAAACATCCCAAATCATTTTGTTCATTATGCTCTTGTATTAAAAGAAAATCCTGATAATACAGATGGAGGAGCATGCTTATATATTGATAGTGTATTGGGAGGAGAAACTAGTGATGAAGATGCGGATTGCACCCCCTGGAACCAAGCTGACCGAAGCAATCATAAAAAAATTAAACTTGCTCTGGACCGGGCACAAGTAGATGAATTAATAATCTATAATTGGGCACTTGGCCCAGGAGAAATCCGTACTCTGGCCAATTCTTACGGAATATCTAATGTCTATCCTACAAATTCTGTTTCAAATACAGATACTATGAGAACAATTCCTGCAGAAGAATCATTTACAATTGCTCCCAATCCCACAACCGGACAGATTACCCTGGGAGGAAACATTCTTTTACAGGATGCTCATATTACCCTAAGAAATGCTTTTGGAAGAGAGGTGTACCAGGCAAAAGTACAATCTAAAACTATTGATCTTCCATCTGCTCTTTCCGGAGGGGTTTACATTCTTACCCTGCAAACGAAAGATAAAAAAGTCTATTCGCGTAAGATCATTTTAACAAGGTAGAAAATAATATAGTAAGGCAGACAGCTTAGTTCTGCCTTATTTTTAATAAATTTTACTTAAACACAATAACCAAAATTCTCAAAGTATGAAAACTTATTTATTTTCAGGCTCTTGCTTTATGAAAACGGCCCTTTTCTCCTTATTGGCTTTACTGATAAACTCATTATCGTTTGCACAGCTAGACAAAATCTATGTAAACAGCCAGGTTAACCAGATCTTCGGAATCTGCCTGCTCTGTTCTGTACAAAATCCAGAAAAAGCATTAGATCACTATGAAGGTGATTATGCCAGTTTGACAATTCCCATAGGAGTTCTTGCCAGAATAGAACAAACCTTAATTTTTCCAGAGCTTGCTTCTAATTTCAGAAAAGCGACTATAGGAATCGGTACTGCCAATACACCTGTTATGCAGTTGCCATTAGGAAAAATATCTATAGAAACTTTTAATGGAAGTATCTCCAACAATGATGTTAGAATAGTAGACAACACAATGCTGAAAGCTGATCCCGATCCCAAGACCGGAACTATTGAATTCAATCCTTCAAAGCGTTTTGACCGGATTAAAATTACTCTCCACAGTGGATTGCTTCATTTAGGAGACGAGCTTAGAATATATTATGCCCAGCATAGTCCCATTCCATTTACAACCTGTGGTACCCCTCCTCTTGGTCCACTTCTTTATTATCCATTCGATGGAGACCTAAAAGATAAAATAAGAGGATTGGATCTTACTTCAACAATCGCCCCTACCTTCTCAAATAGCCCGACCTGTGGAAAAAATCTTACAGCAACTCATTTAGACTCACTGTATATAGAAAATGACCTCCCTTTAGCTCCTGACCGTTCATTAACTATTTCATTCCTGGGGCGTACAGATTCCTTAATATCCATAAGATCTATATCAGACCATGGTGAGTCAGCACTTTTCACACCAGAGGAGGATTCTATTAATTCATCCCAACTCAATCATTATGTCATAATATATGCTAATGGAGGAGATTATCATTTTTCTGCAGAAGTATATCGAAATGGGAAAAAGATTAATGATGGCGGTGTAGCGATGATACTGCCTCCTTATAGCTTACTCATGACAGTTGCAAAAGGTAGTATCGATGAACTTCTCGTTTACGACCGAATTTTGAATCCTGAGGAAAGGCACCAATTAACCACCAGCTATAATATTCCTCTAGAGATTCCCTCTTTTGCTATTGAAGCACAAAAAGTAAGATCAGACCATGAAATATTTACTGTTTCTCCCAACCCCACAACTGGACAGATTACCCTAAGTGGAAACATTCTTTTACAGGATGCTACTATTACCCTAAGAAATGCTTTCGGAAGAGAGGTGTACCAGGCAAAAGTGAGATCTAAAACTTTGGAACTGCCCTCTACTCTTTCTGGAGGGGTTTATATCCTTATCCTGCAAACGAAAGACAAAAAAGTCTATTCCCGAAAGATTATTCTTACCCGATAAAACCCAACAATATCTAATAATACAAAAGCCCCGGCCAAAATTGGCCGGGGCTAAATGAAACAAAATAGCTATGCTAAACTATTTTTTAATCAGTTTTTGCTGATATACTGCTTTATCCGTTACTGCTTTTAGAATATACATTCCTTTTGGTAACATACTCATATTGATCTGTCCGTTGCTGAATGGCGTATTCACCAATTTACCTGAAGCATCGTACACAGAAATAGTTACAATTTTCTCCTGAGTTTTGATCATAAGAATATCTGTAACCGGGTTCGGATAAATACTGAATTCCAGTTTTTTCACCTCAGCGGTAGCTAAAGTAGAGCCAAGGCTGTTTACTGTGATTATTTTTTCTGCTGTCTTACCGTTAGAATTAAAACGGATAACAATACTGGCTGTTCCCGAAGCAACAGGAGTCAATACCAGCTCATCATTATTATTAATTACTGCGGAAACTACTGCCGGATTGTCATTTGACTGTATAGTCTTCACAATTGAAGCTGTATTATTGTCTTCATCAGAAACCCCTGTTTTCAAATCAATTGTAGTCACATTTCCTACAGTAACCTGTGAAGGCAGCGTATTGTTCACCACCGGAGCTGTATTATCCGGGAATACCGTTAATGCAGGGAACCAGTAATAGTCACTCAATATTCTCGTACTGGTAAGGCTACCATTAGCATCATAGATATGAACCCAGTTTTTTTGATAATGGCCTCCTGTTTCGGTACTATTTACAATAAGTTCTCCCGTCACTGGATTTACACGTAATCCTGCTCCATAAGGAGTCTGCTTATAAGTTCCTGTCTGTCCCGGAATGGTAATAAAATTTTCATTAAAGCTTTTAGCCGTTACATCAAATTTAACGATCCTGTTTCCGGAACCCCAACCTGCAGATATAAACCAGTAGAGTGTATTTTCTGTGTTGCTTGCTGAAAAACTTCCTGCATTCCATGCTCCCCAAGGATCAGGATATGTTGTGGTAGGAATGGCATAGGACTGAGTGGCAAAAGTAGTAGGATGGATATTTACTACCGCCTGACTCTTAATGGCCCAGATACTTCCGTCTTTAGCCTGAGTAACAGAATAGAAGTCTCCGGTAATGGTAGTAACAAGGGTATCGGTTTTAGGATCAATGACTAAAATACCTTCTCCCTGTTTTACGGCAAACACATATTGTGAAGTACGGATCATGTTTCCCACCTGATCACTGTAAGGTCCTCCTGCACCTGCCGTACCTGGAATTAATCCTCCAACCTGAAGGTTATCGATATTAAATAAATAGACTCCATTGGAAGCTCCGATATATCCTTTATGCTCATTTACTCCTACAAATGATCTTCCATCACCACCTCCGATATTATCAAATGCAGCTAATTTTTGCATGGTTTGCGCATTGGCAACCACCAGTCTTCCTCCAGGTGTATATTGCACATCTCCGGGGTCTGCCTCCTGCTTTGATACAAAGTAAAACTTATCCCCATAAATGGTTCCAAATTGGGTAGTGGCTCCAAAAGCATGATTGTTATTAGCCTCACTATATACACGGTAATTGATCTGTCCGTTATTATCTATAAAGTTTACCGATCCGTTTGTATGGCCGAACCATTCTTCATTAACGATAAAGAAACCCTCTGTAAAACTTGTCGGATTCAGACGATTAGCAGGGTTCATCAGACTCATAAAGCTTGCAGAAGCAACATAAGGAGAAACCGGAGTCATCGTAGAAGAAATAGGAACTGAAGTGAATGAAGGATTGAAATTCCATACATCCCATGAACCGTTTTGCAACGTACGGGAAGATGCTCCTACCCCGGAGTATCCAAAATTAGCGCTTGCAGGATTTTTTATCCAATAAGACCAGTATCCTTTAGTTGCCCATCCGGACTGCCAGTGGTCGTTAGCATCCACTCCGGTATAATTATCAAAATTATATGCTGTGGTATTAACAATTCCGTTTACCGGAGAAATCGGAGATGCTGTATTTCCGTTATAATACAGGGCATTGAGATTTTGCCCGTCCAGATCGAAACCAAAACCTCCAACTGCTGTTCCCTGTGGTGTTCCCTGATAAAGCAGTGTAAAAAGTCTATGATCTTCTTTAGCAATTGCTTTAATCATATCTGCGCCTGTAGCAGTTCCGTTCCATCTGAATCCCCAAACCAGGGCATCCGGATTTTTACTGTCGTTCCACTGTACTACAAAAGCAGCTTCGTTTGAGCCTGTTCCTACCCAATACTTAATATCGGAAAAACTGATTGATGGTGCTACAGCTGCTCTAAGCTGACTTGTTTCCGTTCCCTGAATATCATTTCGGAGAACACCCTGAACTTTTATCTGTGCATTGGTAAAAAATGCAAATAGAAAAAGCAGAGTAAAAAGATAAAACTTTTTCATTTCTATTAATTTAAAATTTATTGTATGGTTTAATGTTATTTAAAGTATAAATCATAAGCTCCTGAAACTTCTGTAGAAACTTCGCCTACCCATCCGGCTTCCTGATTGATCCCCGTGTATACTTTGACAAAGTCGATACCCGGAAGTTTTACATATCTGCCATTCCTGTCTACCGCCCAGGAAATATCAATATTAGAAGCATCATCTTTATTGGGAGCATTGTCTGCGTAGCCAAATTCATATGATTTTCCTACCCAGTACGATCCTGTTCCGCTTTGATCATAATAATTGTCTTTAAGCTTAGTCCCTGTAAAACTGTAAGAAGCATCGGAAAACCATAAAGGATAATAGCTTTGTAAATGGAACATATTCTTTGTTTTAAATCCATTGTTTCCCAGATTATCCTGCCACTTGATGTATTCTGTGTCAACCTGCCAGCCTAAACTTCCAGAAACAGGAGGTTTATTCTCATCGGGCTTGAAATAAGTTATGCTATAATCTTTTACGGTTGTATTTTTAAAATGCTCGCTTCCTGCAATTTCGTACCATTCATTATCATCAGGCTTTCCGTTTTTGTTTCTATCGTAGGCCACGACAATAATTCCCGGTTCACAGGATCCTGAACGGGGGTCAGCAGCTGCATTTCCAAAGAAGGCATTTCCAAGGATTTTAAAATCTCTTCCATTCAGATTGGGAATCGTATGATCAAATCCAAAAACAACATAGCCTCCGAAGCCCCCAAGACTTATTTCCTGAAAACTGGAACCTATCAAAGATTCTCTTGCTTTCTGAAGCATATTTTCAGCAGTATTTCCCGGTTCATATTCGGGAATCTTATTCATAAATTGTCCGGGAGCCGGGCGATATTCGAAAACCTTAGCAATATACTTGCTGTAGGTAGCCGCTTCTTTTTCCACTATTATTTTAGACTGATATGTATGAATATTGCCATTACTTTCTATCTTAAGTGTCAATGGATATGTGGCTACTACCGGACTGATAAATTCAAGTTCTGAACTTTGAGAAACAATGGAGTCCTTCACACTCCAGGTAAAGTTTCCTGAAATATTGGTGGGAATGCTCAGAACTTCAAAACGTTCGATAGTATAAGAGTCATCCAACCCGTTAAATACAAAATTATCCTCATCATCATGCTTACAGGCTGTCATTCCTACGAGAAGAAATGATAAAAAACCTGTTTTTAAGTAGGTAAAAGTATTGATCTTCATGTTTGTCAGTTTTAATTATTTATATAGAAAAGTAAAATGGGCAGGGATATTTCCTCCCTCGGTTTTCCATTTGAAATGGCCGTTTTTATCGAAACAGTACACGAAGCCCATTGCAACATAGTTTCGGGCATCAGTAATATAAACATCCTCTGTAATTGGGTTTACAGCAATTCCGTAAGGGGTTTGTATGACATTTTCATATTCCTTATCAAAAATCCTGTCAGAAATAATCTGTTCTGTTTTTACATCAATAATTCCGAATGTTTTTTTGGAGGTATGGGTATTGTAATTGAATTCATTTCCATAGAAATAAAGCTTGTCATTCACAATCGTCATCTCGCTTACCGCCATATGAAAGTCTTTTTTTATCGTCCCTGTTGCAGCGTCAATCAGATATAAACTGGAGGGTACTGAATAATAATCTCCCCGGGAGCTTACATACAGGTCACCATAACTGTCTTTTTTAAGCCGGTGAAGATTAATGGCAACATCTATTTTCCTGCTTTCTGTAAAACTATTTAAATCGATTACAGAAACTGTTCTGTCGTAATTCGGAGCCATATACCCTCCGGAATTGGCTACAAAAAGCTGATCCCCAACAATTTCTATTTCCTCAGGCTGATATCCCACTGCGGCCTGGCGTTGTATAGCCAGAGAAGCTGTATCTATTTCCACTATTTTACCTTTGGGTGCATTAGGATTGATATCTACAGGGCCTGCATAACTGCTGGCATAGCCCTTTCCGTTTTTAAATGTTATATATCTGCAGTTCTGTAAGGGGATGGACGTTATCCGTTTGGCTGTTTTAGCATCCAGTACTTCAATTTTATTGGAAACATTGACCACGATATACAGTTTGCTTCCGTAAATTTTAATATCATTTCCTACATCCCCCAATTCTTTGATCACATTAGGGTTCACTTCTGCATAAATATTCCGATAGTAAGTTCCTTTGGTATAGTCGAAAAAGTCAAGGGTACATTTATTGCTTCCCATATTCCCTTCATTTAATAGATAAAAGCCTTTAATAGCAGTATTCTCAGGTGCTGCCAACCCTTCCACCACTTCCTGACGGACGATAATATCATCGGTACGGCAGGCCACAAAAAAAACCAATATGAAGAGTAGGAGACAAAAGTTTATTTTTCTCATAAGGTGAAGTTTAGACTAATTTTAAAATTTCTTCCCGGCATGGGATAGTTTCTGACCACGTCATAATATTGATTGAAAATATTATTCATTTCAAGGCTTAGCTTAAACTGATGTCCTGAGTAGTCAAATCTTTTCTGAACAGATAAATCATGGGTATACCAGGGCTGGACAAAATTATACTGAATATTATCCTGTTGCCCATCGTAACGTTCTCCAACATAGATCACGCTGTAGTTGAAATTCCAGTCACGGTAGTCTGCCATCAGTGTAAAAGATCCACTATGCCAGGGCGTGTAGGGGATCTGCTTTTTATAAAAGGTATCGCCCGGGGTGATATCATCTCCCGGATTACTGATATCTTTCGCACTTTGATAGGTATAAGAGAGTAATGGTTTGATTTTTACGTTGCCCCACATCATTTCTGCCTGAACATTTACATCTGCTCCTATGATATCAACCAACCCAAGATTCATCATCATCCAGCGGAACATATTTCCTGTGGGTGCCGCAACTATCTTATCTTTTACCCGGTTGTAATAGCCATCTACCTTCGCATAAAAAGCTTTAAAAACAGGATGATTATATTTTTTCTGATAGGTAAATCCTACATCATACTGCGTAGTAAACTCCGGTTTCAGAAAAGTACTTCCAATATTGGTATAATAAAGATCATTGAAGGTGGGGAGTCTGAAAATCTTTTTATAGAAAGCCCTAAAAGTAAGCTCCGGAACAGTAGCCGGCTGGTAGCTCATAAAAACAGCAGGAGTCCATTCACTTCTGTCCTCAGGTCTTTTATTCCGTTCTACTTCTTCAAAAGTAAAAGTACCCAGCAAACTTCCTAAAACTTTAAACCTGTTCCATTGATAGGTAGTAGCCAAAGCCACCAATGTGGTATAGCGGGTAGGATAAGAAAATTGATACAGGTCTGCATCCAGATTATTGTACTGGAAATCCCCGCTCAAACTAATATCCCAATTGGAACTCACTGTATATAAATTGGAAGAAGATATATAAAGCTCCCTTTGAATGTAGGTATTATCTGAATATTTAACTAACTGAGACTGTACCGTATCCAGAAAACGGGTATAATCGTAAGCAAATTTTGCTTTAAGCTGAGTTTCGAATTTAGGGAATAACTTTTTCCTCAGATTGGCCTGTACAAAATAGTTCTCATCAAACATCCTTGCCCCTCGCCCATCAAAACGGCTGTTAACAACAGGAGCAGGAATACCCCGATTTGAAATATACCCATATCCACGGATATTCCAGCTTCCGTTATTTAAAGTTCCATTCAAGGAGGTTTCAAAACGTTTTGCTTTAATATCAGAGTCTCTTCTTTTAGCAATCGTATCATACGCCTGCTCTCCATTAGGATATTTTTTCTCGTAACGGTATTTGTAAATACCATCACTTTGCAGAAATTCGGCACTGAAACTGGCAGAAGTTCTCTGTGATATTTTTTGTTCCAAACGGAAAGAGGGGTTGAATAAATCAATGGATGCACTTTTTGCCCTCAAAACAAGATTTGTTTTTCTTGTTCCGGTAAATACCGGTGTTTTGGGCTGCAAATAAATAGAACCTGATGATCCGAAATCTTTTGCCGGCTGAAAGATCTCACTTTTCTGACCGTTGTATAATGATATTTCTTCCAGATCATCCAAAGAATATCTTCCCAGATCCACAAGGCCGTTCTGCGCATTTCCCAGCTGAATTCCGTCATAAAAAACTCCTACGTGCTGGCTTCCCATACTTCGGATATTAATGGTCTTTAAGCCTCCAATTCCACCGTAGTCTTTGATCTGAACACCGGAAAAATACCGTAAGGCATCTGCAACAGAGTGGCTGTTCAGTCTTTCAAGCTCTTCTCCCTGCAATATCTGAGCAGGAACGATTTCTTTAAAGCTCTTTTTGTAAATATTGACAGCCTTAATAGCTTCTTCCTTTAAGGTGTCTTTTTTCTTTGTTTGAGAAAACAAGAATTGTGATGTTAACACCAATATTGTGAAAACAACTTTATGAAATTGAGATGTAGTCAGTTTTGCCACCATTAGCTCATTTATGAATAATGATGACGCTAATGGATGTAAGAAAGCAACGACAAAGCACAGTGGTCACTGCACAAAATCATTGTTGTCCTAAAGCTTTATTCCACGAAAGCGTCAAACGTTTATGGTCTGGCAGGTCTTCTGACTTACTCCATTTTTGAAATCCTTCCCATTAAAAAACAGTGGATATAATCTTCAAAAATTTTGGTGTGGAGCTTACAGCAGCGGGTCTGTTCCGGATTCTCACCGGATTCCCTTTTAAAAGCTTTTTACAGCTTACCAAATTTCGGCAAAGATAGAAAATAATTAATATATATTCACAAATAACAAAATGATTTACAATATTATAAAAGCATGTGTACCAAAGGTAAATTTTGAATAGAAAAATACTAAAGTACAATAGAATTCGTGTAAAAATTACAGGTATGATTTTAAACGCAAAGTTTAAATATCTCCCATCTGAATAAGTATGACAAACATTAAACTTTGCGTTAAGGATCAACTATATCCCAATATTCAGGAAAATACTGAACCTTGATTTTGCTTCTATATCTCCTCCTGCAAGATGGGTATAAACAGGAAGCATAACTTCACTTCCAAGACTGAACTTTTTATAGGAAGCCTCAAAGCCCAACTTTCCATATAATGCACTTCCGGCAGTATTAGGCAGCGCTTCATCAAACTGTTTATTCTGAGCATACACTTCTCCCTGAACCCCTGTCTTTAAAGAAAATATTGATTTTTCATTTCCCGCAACCTGATAAAAGCCTGTTGCTGCATAATTCCATTGGTTTCCAAAGCGGTACTTCTTTTTATTTTCTGTTTTAATGGTATAATCTGTATTAAGCAATACCGCAATTTTATTCTTCTGAAATTTATAATTCAAAGCTGCTTGATAATCCCAGCTTCCTGTTCCCAGCTGAAAACTCGGATTAACTCCTGAAATTCCTTTTTCATCAAACTTACCCAAAGGAATTTTTACGCCCAATCCACCGTTCAGCTGATGGAAATTATCTTTCGAACGCATCAGTTGATAAATTCCCATAACATTTAGGTCACCGATCCCATTGATCCTGATATCGCCCTGCATTGTTTTCTTTTCGTGAAAATGAAATGGAAGGCTTGCATAAACACTGAGTTTCTTTGTCAACGGAATTTTTCCCCAAAGCTGTATGGTATTAAAATACTGATCCTGCGTCAGATCTTTTACAAATAAATTTTCCTTTGCTTTATAATGCTGGGCAAAATACTTGATCCCGATAAACTGAGGATTTAGTAATGACTCAAAACCGGATGACCCATTTCCCGCCGCACAGCCACAGGCATCACAATCATCAAAATCAAAATCAATTGTATTAAAACTCTTTTGGGGAATATAAGCGCTGTCTTTGATTATCTTCGCCTGAATCACAGTACCTATGAGCAAGCTTACAATTAAAATTATCTTCTTCATGTCAATTTAAATTATTCTGCAAATTTTGGATTGGATATAAAATTTTTGTCCGATAGTGTTTTCAGAAAGGCGATGATGAATTGTTTTTCCTGTGTATTCATTGCAATTCCGATGTGGTTATTCTGTTTCAGCTGTGGATCGAGATTAGGATGATTTTCTACCCCATCGGTATAAAAATTAAGCACGGCATCTAACGTATAAAATCTTCCGTCATGCATATAAGGAGCTGTATATTCTACATTCCTCAAGCTGGGTACACGAAACTTCATCCAGTCAATCTGATCAAGTGTCACACGATAACGCCCCGCATCTTTAAATTGGGTATTATAATACATCCCTGTATTCCGGAAACTTTCATCAGTAAACAGTTCCCCACTATGACAGGAAGCGCACTTCTGATTAAATACGGCCATTCCCTGCGATTCTGCGGATGTAAAAACCTCCTTTCCCTGTCTAAATCTGTCGTATTTGGAATCAGCAGAGATCATTGATACCATAAACTGGGATAATGCTTTTAAAACCCTTTCTCCGGTAATATTTTCATCTCCATACACTGCGCTGAAAAGCCTTTTATACTTCGGATCATCTTTTATTTTCGAAATAGCTTCCGGCATAGAACTGTCCATTTCATTCACATCTGTTATCGGAATAATAGGCTGTTCATTTAAATTATGAATCACGCCGTCCCACATATATCTTTTCAGGAATGCCATATTCTGAATGGGCGGAGCATTTCTGATTCCTATCCTGTCATCCACACCATGGCTTACCGTATGACCGTGATGGGTAAAAGCATTTTCCTGAATATGGCAAAAACCACATGAAATTGTATTGTTACGGGAAAGTCTTCCTTCATAAAATAGTTTCCTTCCCAACTCTACTCCATTTTTTGTTACCGGATTGGCCGATTGATCAAAACTCATCTCAGGAAAATAAGAAGGAAACTGAAGACGATAGGCTTCATCTTTCTCCAATGGCTGAATCACCTCATCAGAACAGGAAATAACGCTCATCAGTAAGATCACCAGAAATAATACTGTCTTTAAAAAAAAATTAATCATTGTGAACGTGGTCTACTTTAAACATTTTTGTAAGGTTGTTGGTAACATCTGCCAGATGCTGGCTTGAACCCATCATCATATCATTAGCTGTAGTAAGCATAAGCTGCTTATCACCGCTCAAAAACTGATTCAGATCTGCCAGAATATGGACAGATGGCCTGATCTGAGCTGTAACCCTGGCCGTAGTCGGTAAATTCAGTGTAATTTCCCTGTAAAGATCAGGAGTATTATTAGCTGTTACATTTCCCATATTTCCTGTATGGTTCATAAATTCAGTAGTGGGAGATCCCGTTCCGTACTTCCCTTCCAGTTTTACAAAAACGTAGCCTGCTGCCCAGGACCAGGACATTCCCTTCTGCTTAGCCTTAGTCCAGAACTCAGCCTGTCCGTCCTGTCCGAGTAAATATGCTTTCTGGCTGATTCCCAAACCGAATTTTATTTTTTTATAATTGTTTTTGGGTATGCCTTCTAGATTCAGATAGACAATTCCGGCTACAGCATCAGCCTGATCTATGATAAATGCTCCTTTGTCAGGATTATTTTCATTGTATTTGAACTCGTTTCCGCTTTCATCAATCAATGCAATATTACTGACTACATATTTCAATGTGGAAAAATTATGTTTTTGCCCTTGTAAGGAAGTTTGTGTCGTCTGGTTTAAAACAATATCTCCTAAGTTATTGAAACCGTTTTCAAATTTTATCTGAAGATTTCCGGGTGTTGTATCCTGTGGATTATCGTCATCCCTGTTACTACAAGCGGAAAAAGAAAATAGAGTTAAGGCAATAAAGAGTAATGATAAAAATTTATAAATTTTCATTGTTGATTTTTTTAGTTGAATACAATTTTTGAATGTGCTGTTTTGAATGTGAAAACATTCTTTTTTACCGCAAAAGGCACAAAGCTTCTTACACTTAAGTTCTTTAAGTGATATGTTTTGCGCATAGTAAGGGCACTTAAGTTTTTGAAAATCTTTTGATTTTCAACTTATCTGGGCTTTTGTGGCTCAATAATGATGTATAACTTAAAAAACCGGAGGTTTGAAAATAGGATTCAGAAACAGAAAAGAATAGGCTGCTTCATAGATAAACTGACCATTGGAAAAAGGAATTTTCCCGGTAACTGAAATCTCTGTGATGCCAGGAAGGATATAAATATCAAGAATTTTTTGCCCCGAATTTTTCGCTTTACTAAATGGCGCCGTTTCGGAATCATTAGCTTTTGCCAGCTCTTTGCTCAGGAAACATTTTCCGTTACAATGAATCTCTGGCTTACTTTTATTAATACACAGGGTATTGACAATGTAATCATAATTTACAGCATACTCCACTATAGGTATCAGAGGCCTGAACACCATATAACAAGTAAAGAGTATGCTGCAAAATAATTTCATAAGGTTATTTCTTGCTTAAAGCGGCATCATACCTTCTGCTTACTTCTTTCCAGTTCAGTACATTCCAGATGGCAGAAAGATAGTCTGCTCTTTTGTTCTGATACTTCAGATAGTAAGCGTGCTCCCAAACATCAATTCCCAGGATAGGAGTTCCTTTCTCCTCTACGATATCCATTAGAGGATTATCCTGATTGGGAGTTGAAGAAACAAATAATTTTCCGTTCTTATCCACAGACAGCCAAGCCCATCCGGAACCGAAACGATCCGCACCGGCCTTGCTCATTTTTTCTTTGAAAGCATCTATACTTCCGAAAGACTCATTGATAGCCTTCGCTAACTTTGCTGATGGCTGGGTATTTTTTTCAGGAGTAAGGATCGTCCAGAAAAGCTCGTGGTTGTAATGCCCTCCTGCATTATTTCTTACTGCAGGACTTAATTTTGAAGTCTCAGAAAGAATCTTGATTAAGGTTTCTTTTTCCTGTGGAGTTCCTGCAATCGCTTTATTCAGGTTGCTGGCATACGCTGCACCATGCTTTGAATAATGGATCTCCATTGTTTGCGCATCTATTGATCCTTCCAATGCATTATAAGCATAAGGTAAAGGAGTTTGCTTAAATTGAGCCAGTGTAAACTGAGCCGCCAATACTGCTCCTAAAGCAGCTATTTTCATAATCTTCATAACGTTTTGTTGTATGGTTAAACAATATTTTCATTAATAAGGAAGCTTAGGGCTGGAAGTAATTTAGTTGATCTCAATTAGCAGACAAATACATACTAAATATCTGCATAGAGGCACTTCAGATCTCCATCTTCCAGCCTATTTCAATAATTTCCTGATATCTTCAATCAGAATTTCGCGGTCAGGGTGATATTTCCCTGTTAGCTTTGGGTTTTTCCCATCTGGATCTTCATAATTCAATCCTGAATAATAGAGGATCGGCATATTCTCTTTATTGTATCGGCAGCGGATATTTCCTTCCTGATCTACCAGGGCAATCATTCCACTGTGATTAAGACTTTCCCCTTCATTCTCCTGATCTCCAACATAAATATTGAATTTATCTGCAAGATCCCCGATATATTTTCTGTCTCCCGTCAGAAAATGCCAGTTGGGAGATTGAGCCCCAATTCTTTTAGCATGTTCTTTTAAAGCTTCCGGAGTATCATTTTCAGGATCAATACTTATGGAAATAATTCCAAAATCAGGATTATTAATCTGATTCTGAATGGCCTTCATATTGGTATTCATCACAGGACATATGGTAGGACATTTACTGTAGAAAAATTCTACCAGATATACTTTTCCCAGCATATCTCTGTTGGTGATTTTTTTACTGTTCTGATCAGTCAGGTTAAAATCAGGAACTTTCATAACAGTATAAAGATTCTTTTTAAAATATCCCATTCCTACTCCAATACCCAGAAAAAGCAACCCAAAGGCCACAATGGGGATAATAATCTTTGTTTTATTGTTAGCTTTATTATTTTTTGGCATATTTCTCAGGACTTTTTTTGAATTCATCTTTACAGTAAGCACTGCAAAAACCATAGGTTTTATTTTTATATACAGCAGTGTCTTTCAGGAACTCTGCGGTTTTCATATGACAGATCGGGTCTTCCCCGTTCACCACCTGTATATTCTTTATATTCTCTTTAGAAGAGCTCATGCTGCTTTTATGTTTCACCTGAGGTGTTTCTTTAGCACATGCTAATAATGATATTGACAACAACGCTGTCAAAATAATCGGAGATTTCATTTTGATATAAATTGAAATTAATGATACTATTAAACGGAATAGATTGTTAGCTATTGTAAAGCATAACATTAGTGAAAGCAATCAGAACTCAGTATTAAGTTCAGGAATACTTTCAACCACATAAACTAAAAACATAGTTTAAAATAAATTTACGCTAACGGAGGATGGAATATTCTGGAAAAATATCCCGAAGGGTGAAAGTTAACATCCTTTGTATGCGGAGTTTTCACAGACAGATCAAGTTCTTTTTTATATGAAAAAGAAAGGATTTCATTGGAAAGAAAAACATCAAGCCCGGCAATCTTTATTGTTTGAGAGCTATTGGATTGTTTTTCTGTTTTTGCCAGTTCTTTTTCCACATAGCATTTCCCTTTACAGGTCGACTGGGGTATATCTCTTTTTTCGCAAAGATTTTTTACGATATAATCATAATTAACAGCGTAATTGACCAATGGCAAAACGGGACGTAATGCAACGGTAAAAATGATGAATATGGAAATGAATAACTTCAACTATTCTGTTCTGTGATACAAATATACTATTTCAAAACTGTTTTAAGCCTTATTTATGATGAAAGTCATTAATGGTTCTTATGAATACAATATACTGTTACCTATAAAAATAATAAAACTGTATCTGTTGCTATAATTATATTTTTCCGACCTTTGAAGTAAACCTCATAATTTATACCATGCTTCAGATAAGACAAGCGATCCCTGAAGATGCACCACATATTGCATTGTTGGGAAGAGTTACTTTCACCGAAACATTCTCGGAATATTTCCGCGATACACAGGACCTGTTCGATTATTATGAGCAGACTTTCGCAGTATCTAAAATAAAAGCAAGTATAAAGAATAACAAATACTGGATTGTATTTTGGAATGAGCTGCCTATTGGGTATGCAAAATTGAAAGTGCATTCTACTTCTGAGTTTATCGGCTCTTCCACAGTTTCACAATTGCAAAAGATCTATGTGCTGAAAGAGTTTTTGGATAAAAAAGCAGGAAAGGTATTAATGGAAGAGCTTATGTCTTCTTTTAATACTTCCGACCAGACTCATATTTGGCTTTCAGTTTTACATTCGAATGAACGGGCTTTACATTTTTATTATAAAAACGGGTTCTCTAAGATTGGAGAACATCAGTTCAGCATAGGAAAGGAAATATTCGATTTTTTTGTACTGTCAAAAGAAAAATATTAGTTCTTTATAAAATTTAATCTTGTTAAAAGGCTCTATTGATGTATTTTGGTAGGGCTTTTTTATTGTTATAGCCAAACGTAAAGGCCATTATATCCAGTATTGTCAAAGAAAAAGCTCCACTGAATCTTCAGCAGAGCTTATGAATATAATTGAGTTATCTTTAAAACTTCATCCTCTGAATCCTTACCGCATTCAGAATAGCCAGCAATGCAACCCCTACATCTGCAAAAACAGCCTCCCACATAGTTGCCAGTCCTCCGGCTCCAAGGAGTAAAACAACAGCTTTTACGGCAAAGGCTAAAATAATGTTCTGCCAAACGATTTTTTTTGTCTGCTTACCGATATTGATCGCCATTGGAATTTTGCTGGGCTTATCATCCTGGATCACCACATCTGCCGTTTCAATGGTTGCATCACTTCCCAAGCCTCCCATAGCGATTCCCACATCACTTAAAGCAACTACAGGAGCATCGTTCACGCCATCTCCTACAAAAGCTACCGTTTGGTTTTTGGCTTTAATCTCTTTTACTTTATTTACTTTATCTTCAGGCAATAGATCTCCGTATGCATTGTCGATACCCAGTTGATCTGCCACATATTTTACCACTGTAGTCTTATCGCCACTCAGCATGGTGGCTTTTACATTCATTTTATGGAGTTTGTCAACTGTTTCTTTCGCATCTTCTTTAATACTGTCTGCAATGGTGATGTATCCTGCAAACTTACGATCGTACGCTACAGCAATAATAGTGTATACAATATTGGTGTGGTTGATATCATAGCTGATGCTGAATTTATCCATTAATTTAAAGTTCCCCACTAAAAGCTCTTTTCCATTGACCACAGCTTTAAGGCCATGTCCTGCAATTTCCTCTACATTTTCCAAAGGAATAGAATGATTGATATCTCCTACATAATTGTGAATGGCAGTGGCTACAGGGTGAGTACTTTTACTTTCCAGGACATTGACCATCTGAAGGATTTCATCTTTATTAAGCCCAGGGGTAATGCTTACTTCCTGAACTTTGAAAACCCCTTCTGTCATCGTTCCTGTTTTATCCATCACCACATTTTGAATTTCTGCGATGCTATCCAGAAAATTACTTCCTTTAAACAGAATTCCATTCCGGCTTGCTGCTCCTATCCCTCCGAAATAGCCCAACGGGATGGAAATAACCAATGCACAAGGACAAGAAATTACCAGGAAGATCAGGGATCTGTATAGCCAATCTCTGAACTGGTAGTCATTGACGAAAAAATAAGGTAATAAACAGATTCCTATAGCCAGGAATACAACAATTGGAGTATATACTTTGGCAAATTTTCTGATAAATAATTCTGTAGGTGCTTTTTGGGCGGTAGCATTCTGAACCAGCTCCAGTATTTTACTTAGCTTACTGTCTTCATAGGCGGTATTTACTTTAACAAGTGCAATACTGTTCATATTGATCATACCTGCCAGCACTGTCTCCCCTTTATTTTTGGTGTCCGGTTTACTTTCTCCCGTTAAAGCTGCCGTATTGAATGAGGCTGCATCCGATAGCAATTCACCGTCCAAAGCCAGCTTCTCACCAGGCTTCAGCTGGATAACGTCTCCTATTTTTGCTTCTTTTGCTTTCATAGTTTTCGGCTGATTATTTTTAATAACCGTTACCTCATCAGGACGCTGGTCCAATAAAGCCTTTATATTTCCTTTTGCTCTGGTTACCGCCATAGACTGGAAAACTTCCCCTACGGCATAGAACAGCATTACGGCAACTCCTTCCGGATATTCTCCAATAGCAAAAGCACCAATGGTAGCTATTCCCATCAGGAAAAACTCGGAAAAAACATCTCCTTTAATGATACTTTTATAAGCATCTTTCAATACAGGAATTCCTACAGGAATATAAGCTGCCAGGAACCATACTAAACGTACCCATCCGGTAAACCATGTGGGTTTTATATAATTATCAAAAGCAATTCCTAACAATAAAAGGGCAAATGATATCATAGCCGGAAGAAACATCTGAAAGACCGTCTGATCTCCGGAATCATGAGAGTGATCATGACCGTCATGGTCATGCCCATCTCCTTCTGAATGATTATGTTTTTTTGTTACTGGTTTTTCCGGGGTCGTACTACAGCATTTTTCCATAACTGATATTTTTATACAAATTTAATGATGAGACGGATGCAATACTATTGCAAACTTTCAAGACAATTCTCACAGATTCCTTTGGCAAACAGCCTTATTTCATCAATCCTGAAACTGGTCTGGATATTTTCAGGAAAGGAAATATCTTCTTTACAGGTGGTTTGTTTACATATTTTACAATAGAAATGGAGATGCCAGTCTTTATGTGTTTTTTCATCACAGTCATCCTCACATAACTTATATTTGGTAGTTGTATTTTCCTGTATACTGTGAACAATTCCTTTTTCTTCAAAGGTTTTCAATGTTCTGTAAATTGTGATCCTGTCTGCATTATCAAAATAATTTTCTATTTCAGAAAGAGACAATGCCGCTTCCTGAGAGCTTAAAAAATCATAAACCAGAATTCTCATGCTGGTAGGCTTGGTATTTTTATCAATGAGCTTATTTTCTATATCTTTTTTCATTGTCAACAATTTTAATGTTACAGATGTACTTCTGTTTCCTCATATCCTTCCTCCTCTATCTGAAAAGTGGTATGGCTTATTTTAAAGTTTTTAACCGTCTCCTCCGTTAATGTTTTCAACAGTTGATTCTGAGAAACACCCTCATTCTTTACAATATGGGCACTCATCGCATTGACACTTGAGGTAAGGGACCATACATGGAGGTCATGGATATTCTTCACTCCAGGGGTCTGTTCCAATGATTGACGCAACATATGAATATCTACATCTTTGGGAGTACCTTCCAGTAAAACATTGATTGCTTCTTTCAGCAGTTTCCAGGTTCTGGGGAAGATCAGAAATCCGATGGCTGCAGAGATCAAAGGATCGGCATAATACCAGCCCGTGGTAAGCATAATAACCCCTGCAATCATTACTCCTACGGAGGTAAGCATATCTGAAAGTACTTCAAAGTAAGCGCCTTTCATATTCAGGCTTCCTTCTGAATCTTTTCTCAGGATCATCATCCCGATAATATTCACTACTAATCCTATTCCTGCTACAATCAGCATCGATTTGCTCTGTACTTCCGGTGGACTTTGAAAACGCTTATAGGCTTCAATCAATACATAGATAGAAATTCCCAGTAAAACGACCGCATTAATAACGGCCGCTAATATTTCTGTCCGGTAATATCCATATGTTTTGGAAGGGTCCGCTTTTCTTTCACCAATTTTTATGGCAATAAATGCCAAAAGCAGTCCCACAACATCTGTCAGCATATGGGCTGCATCTGCCAATAATGCAAGACTATTGGTAACTATTCCTCCAATAACCTCAGCAATAAGATAGGTTCCGCTGAGGCCCAGTACAATCAGAAGGTTCTTTTTATGTCTGCTTGCTGCAGAGGGTGTTTGTGTCGGTGTGTTTTCCATATGATCTCTATGGTTTAATTACATTTCATAATACGACGTATTTTCTTTTTTCAAAGGAACATTTTGTTCACCAATCATCTGCCTAATATTGATCTCTATGGTCTGTGCCAGAGACGTCATTGGAGTATCCACCGGACCATTCTCAAAAGGGTCCTGCATAATGATTGATGTTTTTTCAATAGCAATGAACATAATCGGAATCAGGAATGTAATTGCAATCTCCACAACAAGCTGTGAATCATCCAGCCCAAAAGGAAGTATGGCGGCAAATACATAGATCAAAATATGTACTAAAATACTGTAAGACCTGGGAAAAACTGTATTTTTCAATCTTTCACATTTTCCCATGCTGTCACAAAGCCTTGTAACTATATCATTGAGCTGCATTTGCTGAAAATCTGTTAATTCTTTCGTTGGGGCAATTTCCTTTAGCTGTTTAGAATGAGCATCCAGCAGCGCATTGGGTATATTCATTCCGTTGATATGATTTCTGTCCAGATATTCCTGAACTTTTTCAGAGAAGGGCTGCTTTCTCAGAGATTCTCCAAGCGCATAGGTCCAGGTGATTTGTCTTTCGGCAAAATCTTTTATCGTTTTATCATCTCCGGCAGGCATAAACTGAATGACCAGCCTTACAAACGTCCTTGAATCATTAACAACAGCTCCCCAAACGGTTCTTGCCTCCCACCATCTTTCGTAGGATTGGGAAGTCCGGAAAGCCAGCAGTAAAGACACTGCAGTTCCTAAAAGTGCGGGAATATTCAAAGGGAGTGATATTTTTCTAAACCCAGGCAGCATATCCAAAAGGCCTATGGCAACAGCGAATATCCCAATAAACAGAATCTGAGATTTTATTTCGCGGATGAAATACCAGACTGATATTTTTTTGTTTAATAACATAATTCATCATTTATTAAATACAATAAAGCTTATCTTCTCACCTTCAGGCGGCTTTTACAAGGGTATAAAAGCGATGCTGGAATTAGTTCTAAATTAAGCATAAAAAACCATATTTACCTGATTCCGATCACTTTAATTAATGTTCGTGCTCTCCGGAATTAACTAATTTAGCATTCACAAAAAAGGCACCTTTCGTCACAATTTTTGCATTGTCCGGAACTTTCCCAATGGCTGTAATGGCAGTGTATCCCATATCTGATGTTCCTTTTACTACTTCTACTTTTTCAAAATTCAAAGTTTTAGGATGAGGCTTCCCTTTTTCTTCATGCTCTTCCTCTATTTTTTTATCGGTTTGAATAAAAATGTAGTATTTACCGTCTGCTTCTACGATAGCCTCTGTGGGCACTGCCGGAGTAGTGCTTTTATCCAGGCTTACAATTCCCGTGATATTCATTCCGTCAATTAAGCCGGTTTTATTTCCGATCACTTCACAGTGCATAGAAATTGTTTTACTCTCATTTTCAAATGAAGATCCTATACTGTAAATTCTTGCATCGTACTCTGTTTCAGGATTATTTGTCAGTTTAAAATGAACAATCTGCCCTACTCTCATCTTCGGAAGATCTTTTTCAAAAACCTGAAGATCCAGATGAATTGATCCATTATCAATCACAGTAGCCACAGGAGAAGAAATATCTACATAGCTTCCTATCTGTGCTGTAATACCACTGATTGTCCCACTAATTGGGGCAGTAATTACCAGACCCGATCTCATATTACCATTGCTTACCTTTCCAGGACTTATTCCCATCATCTGAAGTTGTTTGAGAAGAGAAGCTTTTTTGGTTCTTAGTTTGTTGAGCTCTGCATCGGCACTTTGAAGGTTCTTTTTAGCGCCTGCATCATTATTAAAAAGCTCTTTCTGTCTTCTGTATTCCTGTTCTGCATAGGTAATCCGGCTATTTGTGGTGAGATAATCTTCCTGAAGCTGTATATATTCCGGATTGGCAATGGTAGCAATCACCTGCCCTTTTTTCACAATGCTTCCTACCTGGACATTTAATGTTTTAATAATCCCTCCATACAGAGAAGTAATAGTTGCTTTATTACTGTTGGGAACACTCAGCAGCCCATTTGCTTTAATCGTGGAGGTCAGTTCTTTCATTTCTACGGTTCCCAGGGCTACTCCCACAGATTTCATCTGTTCCTCTGTAAGTGAGGCTGTGGTTTCGGGAGCTTCTTCATGAGATTGTTCTTTCTGCTCAGTTTTTTCAGCAGCTTTTTCCACTGCGACTTCTTTTTTTCCACAGCTTATGATTACCAGGGAGAAAAGTATAAGGGCTATGATGTTATATTTGAGTTTCATATGAAAATGTTTACTTGGTCTAAGATCAGATGCAATCGCCTCCTTTATTAAGGCTTGTTTTCCGGAATTTTTTTTTACTAGCGATTTCATATTATTTATTAATGATTGAATTAATGGTCACTACAGATTGATTAACCTGTTGGATAGATTCCAGGTATTTTAACTGAATATTCGTTGCTGTCTGCAGCGCAAAAAGATATTCCACATAGGAGATTTCTCCCGTTTTATATCCTAATTGAGCTGCCTTTACAATTTTCTCCGCATTCGGCAGTGCCTGGCTTACATAATAGTCATATTGCTGAATATCCTGCTGATATTGGCTGAAAGCATTTTCCAACTGTGCAGAAAGTTGTTTCTGCTGCATTTTAGCATTGGTTTCTGCGACCTGCTTATCATATTCCAGAGCCTGAATTCTGGCTTTTGTAGCTCCAAATGTTAAAGGAATTGCCACACCTACTGTTGCAGACTGGAAACGCTTGCCAGATCCATAAAAATTTTCCTGCCCATTGATCGTATGAAGACCTATTAGCGACTGGTTTGTATATCCTAAGCTAAAATCCGGCAAGCCCAAAGATTTTTCAACTTTTTTATTTTTCTCTGCCATTTCCATTTCCTGGTAAAAAGCTCTTACTGACGGATTATTAGCTACCGCAGCACTATCCAGCACATTTTCCGCTCTTAGAGGTTCATAGTCTTTTGTAAACGGTACTTCAATATTATCTGATGTATTTAGAAGTGTTCTTAAACTTTTATACGCATTATTTAAATATACTTCATTTTGTTTAAGCAACAGGTTAATTTCTCCTTTTTGGGTTTCGGCCGTATTAATTTCAATCTTTTTAATATCGCCGGCTTTAAATCTCACGGTGGCAATTCTTATAAAGTCATCATAGACAGTGCTAAGATTGGTAAGCTGTGCTTTATTGTACTGAAAATATTCAATCTGATAATAATAGGTTCGAACCTGTCTTATCAGCTCGTTGGCTGTAATTTCTCTGTCAATTTGCTTACTCCTGATATTCTCGCTGATCAATTCCTTTTTTGCTTTAAAGAGTGTTGGGAAAGGAATACTTTGTGAAATGGCAAAAGACTGGTCAAATTTCGGGCTGTTGTACTGGCCAAGCTGGGCCTCAACACTTAGCTTGGGAAGTTCTTTAGCCGTAGGCCTTAATGCCTCTGCCGACCTTATACTTAAATCTTTTGATTTTAAAGTTAAATTATTATCCACTGCCATTTCTATTGCCTGGTCTACAGAGATAGGTCTGGTTTGTGCTTTAAATGTCTGTCCCAGCATCATAAACCCTATGAGAACAATGATGGTAAATGTTCCTGCTTTATTATTTTTTCGCTTGAAAAATTGAGTATTAAAAATAATATACAACATAGGAAGGACAAATAAAGTAAGGAAGGTTGCCGTTACCAAACCACCGATTACCACAGTTGCCAAGGGCTTCTGAACTTCCGCTCCTGCTCCGGTGGAAATAGCCATGGGTAAAAATCCTAATGAAGCTACTGTAGCCGTCATCAAAACCGGTCTTAACCTGGTTTTTGTTCCTTCAAATACTCTTTTCAGAATATCGGTTTGCCCTTCTTTTTCAAGTTGGTTAAAAGTTCCTATCAAAACAATCCCATTAAGTACAGCCACTCCAAATAAAGCAATAAACCCGATTCCTGCGCTGATACTGAAAGGCATATCTCTTAAAAGAAGAGCAAATACTCCCCCAATGGCACTCATAGGAATTGCGGTAAAAATTAAAGCAGCCTGTTTGAATGAGCGGAATGTAAAATACAATAGCATGAAAATAAGAAATAACGACACCGGAACAGCAATCGTAAGACGTTTGCTCGCTTCCTGAAGATTTTCAAACTGTCCGCCATAAGTAAAGTAATATCCGGATGGAAGCTTTATTTTTTTATCCAGGTTTGCCTGAATATCTTTCACGACACTTTCTACATCACGTCCTTTTACATTGAAGCCTATCACAATTCTACGTTTTCCCTGTTCACGACTAATCTGTGCAGGGCCCAGTTTGTAGCTTATATCTGCAACCTGCGATAATGGGATCTGAATTCCTGTACTTGAGGTAATCATTAAATTATTAACATCTGTAATATCTGTTCTGTGAAGACTGTCAAGCCTTACTACCAGGTCAAAACGTCTTTCATTTTCAAAAACCTGTCCTGCAGCTTTCCCAGCAAAGGCTGTACTTACGGCATTGTTAACATCTTCAATATTTAATCCGTAATTCGCTATCCTTGTTCTGTCATATTGTACATTAATTTGTGGGAGACCGCTTACCCTTTCGATTTGAGGAGCTGTAGCCCCGTCAACCGTTTGAATTACTTTTCCCACTTTATCTGCATATACTGCTAATGAATCAAGGTTTTCACCAAATATTTTCACGGCAACATCCTGTCTTATCCCTGTCATTAATTCATTGAAACGCATCTGGATAGGCTGATTTTTTTCAAAAAAGACCCCCGGGATCGTTTCCAGTTTCTCACTGATCTCATCTGCCAGTTCATCATATGATTTTTTGGTTTTCCACTCGCTCTGTGGTTTCAATACAATAATCATATCCGTGGCCTCAGGAGGCATCGGGTCTGTAGGAACCTCAGCTGAACCGGTTTTTCCAACGACCATTTTTACCTCATCAAATTGCTTAATGATCCTGGAAGCCTGCATAGACGTCTCTATACTCTGGCTTAATGAACTTCCCTGCGGCAGTATACAGTGGAATGCAAAATCACCTTCCTGTAGCTGCGGGATAAACTCTCCACCCATATTTTTAAAGATGAAAGCAGCCAATACAAAAACAAGTATTGTAGCTGAAACCACGGCATATTTTACTTTAATAGCTTTCTTCAGTAAGGGTTCATAGATCCTTTGCAGACGGTTCATCATCTTATCTGAAATAGTTTCTTTATGAGAGATTTTTTTAGACAGAAATAAGGCACTCATCATTGGAATATAAGTAACGGATAAAATAGTCGCTCCAATAATGGCAAAGCCAACTGTTTTAGCCATTGGCGTAAACATTTTCCCTTCTACCCCTGCTAATGTAAGGATAGGAACATAAACGATAAGGATAATAATCTGTCCAAATATCGCACTATTCATCATTTTAGAGGCAGCAGTTCCTACTTCCTGATCCATCTGAGCCTGGGTAAGACTTCCATTAAACTTTTTATGATGAAGAAGATGCAGGGTAGCTTCCACAATAATTACAGCGCCATCCACAATTAACCCGAAATCAATGGCTCCAAGGCTCATCAGATTAGCACTTACGCCAAAGACGTTCATCATTCCTAACGCAAACAACAATGAAAGAGGAATTGCTGAAGCCACAATAAGCCCTGCTCTAAGATTTCCTAAAAAAACCACCAGCACGAAAATAACGATTAAAGCCCCTTCAATAAGGTTTTTCTCAACCGTGCCTATTGCCCTATCTACCAAATCTGTTCTATCCAGAAAAGGTTCTATGACAACATCATCCGGGAGTGATTTTTGAATAACAGGAATTTTCGACTTAATATTTTCCACCACTTCATTACTGTTGGCACCTTTTAACATCATAACCACCCCTCCAACAGCATCTACTTTCCCATTATAGGTCAAAGCTCCGTAACGCACAGCACTTCCTAAACGAACATCTGCCACATCTTTGATAAAAATAGGCACACTGCCGGTTTCGTTTTTAACGGCTATATTTTTTATATCTTCAAGAGAAGTAACAAGACCAATCCCACGGATAAAATAAGCATTAGGCTTTTTATCGATATAAGCTCCTCCTGTATTTTGGTTGTTTTTTTCTAAAGCTGTAAATATTTCAGTAATGCTGGTTCCCATTGCTTTAAGACGGTTAGGGTCAATAGCAACTTCATACTGTTTCAGTTCTCCTCCAAAACTGTTGATTTCCGCCACTCCCGGAGTTCCGTTGAGCTGCCTGCGGACAATCCAGTCCTGCATCGTTCTAAGGTCTTTAGCATTGTATTTCTTCTCACTTCCTTTTTTAGGATGGAGAATATACTGATATACTTCTCCTAGCCCCGTACTTACCGGAGCCAGCTCAGGAGTTCCTATTCCTTTAGGGATTTCTTCTACGGCATTTTTTAATTGTTCACTAATAAGCTGTCTTGCAAAGTAAATATCGACATCTTCTTTGAAAACGACGGTAATCACAGAAAGGCCAAATCTTGAAATACTCCTCGTTTCCTGAATATCCGGAACATTGGCAATACTCTGCTCTATAGGAAAGGTTACCAGCTGCTCCACTTCCTGACCTGCCAATGTAGGGCAGGCTGTAATAATCTGCACCTGATTATTGGTAATATCCGGTACAGCATCTATCGGCAATCTGGTGGCACTCCAGGTTCCCCAGATGATCAGCAGCAAGGTCATAATACCAATCACAACCTTATTTTTAATACTGAATTTTATGATTTTATCTAACACGATTTTATTGAATTTTTATTGAAAAACAAATGCCTGCAGCTTATAAGCTGCAGCAAAAATATCATGAAAACCTCTGCAACGGTATTGCAAAGTTTCAGGTAATGTTTAGAAAGCATCACTTTCTAAAGATCAATAAAAATTAAATTTTGGGAGGCTGCCAGATAGGATCGTATACCTGGTAAGCAAAGTCATTCTTCTGAAACAGAATTTTCTTTGAAAAATAAGCAGGAATCTGCTCAGGAATATCTAATAAAGGATCCATCTTAAATGTGGAAACTGCAATCTGGCAACAGCTGCATGCACAGAGTGGCGAGCAGATATCTCCTTTCTCTGTAGAATGAGTTCCATGGATACTTAATGATATTTTCTTTTCTCCTGAATCAAATGATGCGGACACATCTTCACATGGCATTAATGATAACGCCATGAAATAAATTGCCAGTATCCATCTTAATAGATTCATTGTTACAAAGGTAAAGCTTTTTTCTAAAATGGATCATCTCCTTGGATATTTAATATGCAATACAGAAATGTTTCTGATTATTCTAAGTTTGATAATGAAATAAAAAAACAATCACTACATTGAATACATTTTAAATCCTGACAATTATTATAACTTAAATATTCTAAAAAACCCCTCTAATCAAGTAATAAAATTATATTAGAATGAAACCTTTTTTTGCTACACCTTTAATTATATCATTGACTTGTTCAATCCTATTTTCTTGTGAAAAAAAAGAGATATTAAACGAGGACATTAAGATCTTAAACCAAAACAGAAATCTTTCGACTGTTAATGGAACTGATATTTACACAACAAATCTTATGATCGAGCCTGATACCTCTGACACGCTTAGGTTTAAACTAACAGATAAGGATTGGACTTTTTTAAGAAAAAGTTTTGATAAGAATAAAATCTATCTTATTAATAACAATACAAAGATAGGAGAAAGAGCAAATTCTATTGAACTTGATGATACAATTATAATTAAAACAAATAAAAGGTCCTTATCAATAAACTTTCGCCATTTTCTTAACGAAAAAGAGAGTATAGATACTGTAAAAACTAAAAGTTTTAAAAATTTTATGCACACTTTTGATTCTTTAGTATATTATAGATCCAGGGGGAAATAATTTGTTAACCATAGATAATTTATAAATTTATCAACCAAATCATTTATCAAAATAAAAAAACCACCGCAAGTGCAGTGGCTTAAAAAAATCAAATCTAATTATTGGGTTATAAACTATAAATTCGGGTTGTTTTCAGATTCCTTCTGTGGAATGCTGAATAAGTAATACCTGCTATTCGGAACAAATCCTGTTTGATCAGGGAATGCAAAATTAGTATGACCTCTTCCATCAACCGTTTTTACCGTTCCGTTCGGTGTGGTAACCTGAACTTTAACAGGTTCTCCATTGGCATCTACGAAACGTTTCCTTACTACTGTCCCCTGTGTTCTGATGATATCTGAAAGAGAAAAACCTTCTCCAAATAATTCTTTTCTTCTTTCAATTAAAATTTCCTTTACCACATTATTCTGAGCTAAAGAACCACTGTAAACATTAGCATTTCTTGCAGATTTTAGTTGATTTAAAATAGTGACTGCCTGGGATACATTTCCGTTTCTTGCTTCTGCTTCCGCTTCAATCAGGTACATCTCAGCAGCTCTCATATAGACGATATCAGCAATAAGCCCTGATTTAAATTTAAACTTAGCATACCTCAGCAACCCTTCTCTCCCTTTAAGGCCATCCCATGAGAAAAGCTGATATCTGATATCATTAGCATCAAAGAGGTCTTTAAAATAAGGATCAGCCATAAAACTGTAATAATAACTTCCGGAAGAAGATACATCCAGGTAATGGAATGCATAACTCGCCCCCGACTGCTCCTGGGTTTGTCCGTGTCCCCAAATCCATTCAGCATTATTGATATCGTTGAAACCATCCTTATATTTCTCCGGAGCCATCAAAGGATACCCTTCTCTTGCAACTTTTGCTGCAGCTGCAGCTTTACTCCATTCTCCTGTATTCAGATAAGTTCTTGCCAAGATCCCGTTTACTACAGAACGATTGATCTTATCTTTATTGTTTCTCGTATAATCTTTCAATAAATCATCAGCATCTGTAAGATCATTTTTCACTAAAGCATAGATCTCTTCCAGGCTTGCTCTTTTCTTCCCTACAGTAGTTATCGTTGAAGGTTCCGTATAGATCGGAGCTGTTAATGCTGTCTTATCTTTCAGGTAACTGAACTGATAAAAACTGGCAAGATTCAGATAACAGAAAGCCCGTAAAGCCTTTGCCTGGCCCTTCACCTGATTCTTTTTTTCCTGACTTCCTTCTGTTCCGTCAATCCTTGCAATCACATTATTCATATTATTAATGGCAGAATAGAGCATCGACCAGATAAATAATGGACGGCTTGCTGTATTATTGACCATTTCTGTAAATGTATAGGTAGAAGAAAAACCATATTTATTAGTCAGTACAGCAACATCACTTCCCATAGCATCACTTGCTCTTAAAACAGTTGAATACCCGATATTGGCATAAGTAGTTCCGTCATCATTGAATCTGGCCCAGGTTCCGTTGATTACTGTTTCTGCACTTTCAGCAGTTTTAAAAACTTCCACATCATTAGCCTGATCGGTAGGAGCTGTTGCCAGGTCACTTTCACAGCTGGTCAATGACCATGCTGTAAGTAAGGCAAAAGATAAATATTTTAATTTTTTCATTGTTTCAATTTTAAAAGTTAAAGAGTTGCCTGAAGTCCAAAAGTAATTGTTCTCATGGCAGGATACCTGTAATAAGTAGTACCGTCCAATGCCTGCTCAGGATCCATTCCTTTATGCTTATAGAAGGTCAGAAGATTTTCTGCCTGAACATAGATTCTGAACTTTTTAAGTCCAAGTTTTTCAAAATAATCTGAAGGAAGAGTATATCCCAGACTTACATTTTTAAGTCTTGCATACGTTCCGGAATATAAGAATCTTGAAGAATTGGACGTCCAGTTATTGGTAATTGTACTCAATGCAGGTACATCCGTATTAGGATTTTCAGGCGTCCATCTGTTTAACATTTCTACACTCCACGCACGACCTCCGGCGCTTCCGTTATGCATAATTGAGGTATAATCGGTATCAAGAATTTTACCTCCGATTTTGAAAGTCAGCAACCCTGAGAAGTCGAAATTCTTATAGGTAATACTTGTACTAAGCCCTCCGGTTACTTTTGGCAATGCAGATCCCTGCAATGTTCTTGTTGCTTTTGCATATTCAGAAGTAGTCCCTTCCACTGTGTTTCCATTAGCATCTGTACCAATGGTTTTCCATAACGGTCTTCCGTTACTTGCATCTACCCCTGCCCATTCCGGAATATAGAAATCATATACAGAACCTCCTACCTGTAACAGCTTCGTTCCGGTAAGGATAGAACCTTTAGGTAATTTCGTAATCTTATTATTCAGTGTACTCAGGTTAAGGTCTAAATTCCATTGGAAATTATCTGTCTTGATTGGCGTCGTAAAAAGGGAGAATTCAAAACCTGTATTTTTTATAGTTCCGATATTGGCCGGGAAATCATTAATCCCTAAAGACGGAGCTACTGGCATATTAAATAGAAGATCCTGGCTTTTTCGCTCAAAATATTCGATATTTCCTTTTACTCTGTTATTAAGAACCGCAAACTCTAATCCTACGTTCAGATTAAGATTCGTCTCCCACTTTAAGCCGTTGGTTCTCGCTTTTTCAAGTACGGCACCAGGCTCACCAAGGTTGTTATAAAATTTATAAAGCTCCTGGTAAGCGTAATAAAGAGGTAGTTTATTAGGCTGTAATAATTTATCATTCCCCTGCCCTCCATAACTTGCACGAAGTGTCAGCTGATTAAAGAAATTCAGATTTTTGATAAATTCCTCGTTAGAAATCTTCCATGAACCTCCTAAAGACCAGAATTTCCCCCAACGGTTATCCTCAAAGAATCTTGAAGAACCGTCTGCCCTTCCTGAAGCTGACAGGAAATAGGTATTGTTAAAATCATATTCCACTTTTCCAAGATAACTTAGCAGGCTGACCTTATCACTGTTTCCACTGAAACTCCCCAACAAGGCTGCAGCATCCGGCTCATAATAGTATGGAAGTGAAAACTGACTTCGGGTACCGGAGATTGTCTGGTAATCATATTTATAAAATTCCTGACCTGCTAACACATTAAAATGATGCTTTCCGAATTTTTTATCAAACGTCAGAATATTACTCGTGGTATAAGATAAAGTTCTGCTGTTTGACTTTGTGACCGATCCTCCAATCTCACTACCCTGCCCAATAAGTGGGTTTGAATAATAATGTCCATTATAATTGACTAAATCTACGGAAAAACTTGTTCTGAACTTCAACTCCGGTAAGAATGTGAAGTCCATAAAACCTTTTCCGGAGAAGTTATCTTCTTTATTTTCATTTTTATCTAAAGGTAAAGTTGCCGCTAAATTTTGATTCTGAAGAGCATTGGTAGGTCTGTATTTTCCAAAATCGTAAATTCTGTTTCCTGCCCCATCCAATATATATGATCCATCAGGGTTTCTCTCATAATAAGGATAAAACGAAGGAACAGATCTTGCTGCCTGGATAACATTGCTTGTATTGGAATCTGAAGACGTAGGAGCCTGCTGAATACTGTTGGTATAACTTAAATTCACCCCTACATTCAGCCATTTCTTAACTTCAGAGTTGAGTTTTAACCTTGTGCTGTATTTTTTAAATCCGGATTCAATGGCAATCCCTTTATCATCAAGATATCCCAATGAGAAAAAGTAATTGCTTTTTTCACTTCCTCCACTGATATCCAGATCTACCTGATTCCTGGAAGCCACTCTCTGTAAAACATCTCTCCAGTCATCATTCCATAATGGTGTTGCTCCGGGTAACAATTTCCCGTCTGTACCTACAGGTTTTGAATAATTAGCACCATAAGGATTAATACCCAGTTCAGAGATAAGATTATTGGTAGCCATCTGGGCTGCCTGCTGCCCATTGACCTGACTGGATCTGTATCCGTTTCTCAATGCTTCCCAATACAGCTGGAAATACTGATCTGTACTTACCTGTTCGTAGTCTTTTACCGCTCTGCTGGAAAAACCCTGGCTTATATTAAAGTTGATTCTGGCTTCTCCTTTTTTACCGGACTTGGTCGTAATAATAATAATCCCATTCGCCCCTCTTGATCCATAAAGAGCACTTGCCGTAGCATCTTTCAGCACACTGATTGATTCTATATCATTAGGGCTTATAGAGTTCAGATTTCCGTCAAAAGGAATACCGTCTACCACATATAAAGGATCGCTGGATGCACTGATAGAGCCAATTCCCCTGATCCTGATTGTAGCTGTAGATCCCGGCTGTCCGGAAGAACTTGTTGTTTGTACTCCCGCCACCTGTCCTTCCAATGCTTTGGTAATATTGGTAACAGGTCTGTTGTTAATCTTATCACTGGAAATAGTTGCCACAGAACCGGTATAGCTGGTTCTTTTAGCCTTTCCGTAAGCTACCACCACCACTTCATCAAGTTCCTTCTCATTGAGTGTATCTTTTTTAGATTTGGTATCCTGCCCGTGTATGCTTCCAATTCCTAAAAAGAATACCGCTACAGGGGGAATCCAAATTTTTGAGCTAATCAAATTTTTATTAATCATAATCAATTTTGTTTATCATATATTAAAATTTTGCCCTTTGCAGATAATACAGCAAAGGGCATCGATAAATACGATAAACCTAATGCTTATTTTTCCTTTAAAGGCTGAATGTAACACCTTGCACAAGAGCAGGTTGTTAAGATTTCATTGGGTCAGTTCCCTCCATCTTTCTTTATAAGCCGATCGAAATATGACTGCAAATCTAGAAATATTTAGTCTACAAAACAAGTAGACTTATAATTTTTCATGATAATTTTTCAAAAATTAACTTAATATTTTATTAAAAAGCCGGTAAAATAAGGACTTATAAAAATTGGCACTTTAACAAACATGACAAATATCATTATAGATAATGCAAAGGAGAAAAATGAAAAAAAATAAAATTCTACTCTTTAAAGGAAAAAGTTTTATTTTTATAAGATGAAAGTTTTAATTATAAACGGGCCTAATCTCAATCTTTTAGGCACCAGAGAACCGGAAATCTATGGAACAATATCCATGGAAACTTATTTGGAAAATTTAAAATCCGAGTTTCATTCTTATGAATTAAAATATTATCAATCCAATATTGAAGGAGAGCTTATCAACAGGCTTCAGGAAGATGATTTTGATGCTGTTGTCATCAATCCAGGTGCTTTCACACACTACTCTTATGCCATAGCAGATTGTTTAAAAAATATTCAGAAACCTAAAGTGGAAGTTCACATCAGCAACATTTATAAAAGAGAGGAATTCCGGCAAAAGTCTGTGACTGCCGCCAATACCGATGCTGTTTTGTCTGGCTTCGGAATGGAGGGATACAGATTAGCATTACTGGGATTAAAATAATTTCTCAGTTTCTCCTCAGGTTTAGCAAATTCTGCAAATGATTGCGTTGTAGAAAAAATAAGCAATTCATCTATTTGAAAATAGAAAAGCCTCATCAGTGATGAGGCTTTTGTGTATGTTGTAAGCAATCTTATTAGATAGTCTGTCCCTGTAATTGAGGTCCTGAAGCAATTAGTTTTTTACCGGCTTCAGTATCACAGTACTGTTCAAAGTTTTTAATATATCTTGAAGCAAGGTCTTTTGCTTTTTCTTCCCACTCGGAAACATTACCGTAAGTATCTCTAGGATCCAGAATACCTGCAGAAACATTTGGAAGTTCGGTAGGAATTTCAAGATTCATGATGGGAACCTGAGTTTTAGGAGCGTTATCAATAGAACCGTCAATAATAGCATCAATGATTGCTCTTGTATCTTTTAAAGAAATTCTTTTTCCAGTACCGTTCCAACCTGTATTTACTAAATAAGCTTTAGCACCGTGCTCTTTCATTTTACCGATCAATGTTTTAGAGTACATTGTAGGGTGTAATGTAAGGAATGCTTCACCAAATGCAGGTGAGAAAGATGGCTGAGGTTCTGTAATTCCTCTTTCTGTTCCGGCAAGTTTTGAAGTATAACCGCAAAGGAAATGGTACTGAGCCTGATCTTCATTCAGGATAGAAACCGGAGGAAGTACTCCGAATGCATCTGCTGAAAGATAAACAATCTTTTTAGCATGCCCTGCCTTAGATGGCAATACAATTTTGTTGATATGATAGATTGGATAAGAAACTCTTGTGTTTTCAGTGATTGATCCGTCTGTATAATCTGCCACTCCATTGTTCACAACAACGTTTTCAAGAAGTGCATCTCTCTTGATCGCTCTGAAGATATCCGGTTCTTTTTCTTTTGATAAATCGATAACCTTAGCGTAGCATCCCCCTTCATAGTTGAATACTCCGTTATTGTCCCATCCGTGCTCATCGTCACCGATCAGGTATCTTTTCGGATCTGCTGATAAAGTAGTTTTACCAGTTCCTGAAAGACCAAAGAATAAAGCAACATCACCTTCTTCTCCTACATTTGCAGAACAGTGCATTGAAGCCATACCTTTTAATGGTAGGTAATAGTTCATCATTGCAAACATTCCTTTCTTCATCTCACCTCCGTACCAAGTACCACCAATGATCTGTAGTTTTTCAGTAAGGTTGAACATGATGAAGTTTTCAGAGTTTAATCCCTGAGCTTCCCAATTTGGATTCGTAGTTTTAGAACCATTGATTACAGTAAAATCAGGCTCTCCGAAGTTTTCAAGCTCAAAATGAGAAGGGCGAATGAACATATTGGTCACGAAATGTGCCTGCCATGCCACTTCAACAATAAATCTTACTTTAAGTCTTGTATCAGCATTTGTCCCGCAGAAAGCGTCTACAACATAGATTTTTTTTGCTTCTGCCAGCTGATCCATCACTAGTTCTTTACAAGACCCGAAAATTTCCGAAGTGGTAGGTAAGTTTACTTTACCATCCCAGAAAATTGTATCTCTTGTAACATCATCCTGAACAATATATCTGTCTTTAGGTGAACGACCTGTGAAAATTCCTGTTTTTACCGATACCGCGCCAGATTCTGTAAGCTCAGCTTTCTCAAATCCTTGATTTTCAGGAGAAACTTCAGCCTGATATAATTCTTCATAAGAAGGATTATATACTACTTCATAGTTTCCTTTAATCCCTAATTTCTCTAAATCCTGGATGATTTTAGTGTTTTTCATTTTACTTATATTTTCTATTTCTTTATTGAGTTCAACAAAAATAATATTAATTATTTGTTAAAGGTGGTTTAAATATACTGATATAAGTCAGAATCGCAAATAAAAAAAGGGGCTTGTAAATTATTGATTATAAATTAATTATATCTTGCCATTCAAAAACACTAGTAAAACCCTTCTCCCAAAAATAGTCTTTATAGCTCCCAAATTTAGCACTCATCACGAAATCTCCACCCCATGCCCCCAAACTTTTGACAAAACAAGGGCAGTCTGAGAATAATCTCTCTTTAACTGTAGGAATTTCAAGAAAATTGGAAATTTTTTGCTCATGAACCGCCATTAGCTCAGAAAAATTTTGCAATTCACTGCATAACAAAATTTTCTTTGTGATATCTGAAAATTCATCAACCAATTCCGGAGATTTCTTTTTTGACTTGTAAAAAATGATTCCTTCCCTACTATCTTGTTTTTGATTCAGGTGAATAAAAATCAATTCATTTTTAAAAGGAGGACTGAAAGTTACCTTCTCATATTTGATTTCCGGTTTACTTTGAAAAAGAACAGCAGATTTTTCTTTTGCGACTGCAACATCATATCCACTTCCTCCCAAACTGATGGAGTTCAAATAAAAAGGATCAATTCTGGCCCATTCTGCCAGATTATTCATTAAGGTAGAACTGCTTCCAAGTCCAAAATCCGCAGGAAACTGAAGATTTGTTTTTAAATGGTAAGTACAATCGTTTTTGAATTTTATGTCGGAAAGCTGCTGTACATTCTTTAATGTTTTTAGAATAAATTCAGCACTTGCAGGAATATTAGCTTCAAGAATCTGCCAATTCTTATAATCTATAGCAGCCTTTAGCCATAATTTGTTCTGATGAAATGCTTCCCAAAGAATCAGGGATTTGTTGTCATTTCTTTCTTCAAAAAAAAACTCTTGTCCAAGCTTGGTAGGTACCGCCAGGACAAGAGCTCCGTCTATCGCGAAATATTCTGAAGTAAGCATAAGCTTGCCCGGTGAAAATATCGCGTTCATATTTTTTTATTTTAGATTGCAGAAACAGCGTCTACAGATCCGTCAATTTTTTTGATCAGCCCCTGAAGGGTTTTTCCAGGTCCAACTTCTACAAAATTAGAAGCTCCATCTTTGATCATATTCTGAACAGACTGTGTCCATTTTACAGGACCGGTAAGTTGATCAATAAGGTTTTGTTTAATCTCATCAGGATTTGTTACCGCTGTAGTAGTGATATTCTGATATACCGGAATAGTAGCTTTTCTGAATTTTGTTTTCTCAATGGCTGCAGCTAGCCTTTCTTGTGCAGGCTGCATTAATGGCGAATGGAAAGCTCCGTTTACAGCCAGTAGTAATGCTCTTTTTGCTCCTGCTTCTTTCAATTTAGCACAAGCTTCTTCTACTGCAGGTGTTTCTCCCGAAATTACAAGCTGCCCCGGACAGTTATAATTGGCAGGAACTACAATTCCATTGATCTGAGCACAGATTTCTTCTACTTTGGCATCTTCCAGTCCTAGAATAGCTGCCATTGAACTTGGATTTGCATCACAAGCCTCCTGCATAGCTTTAGCTCTTTCGGATACTAATTTCAAACCATCATCAAAAGATAAAACTCCGTTAGCTACCAATGCAGAGAACTCTCCTAACGAGTGTCCTGCTACCATTTCAGCTCCAAGACCGTTTACTGCTTTTAATGCTGCTACTGAATGTATAAAAATTGAAGGCTGGGTAACCTCTGTTTTCTTAAGATCCTCATCTGCTCCGTTAAACATAATGGAAAGAATATCGAAACCTAAAATTTCATTGGCAGATTCCATCAGATCTTTGATATCTTTTCTAGAATCATACAATTCTTTTCCCATTCCTACGAACTGAGAACCCTGCCCAGGAAATACAAGTGCTTTCATGTACTGAATTAAATATTATGCAAATATAACTATATTGTTAACAATATACTGTTAAAGAGATATAAATCATTTAGGGAACCAGCCTGATTACTCTGTATCCGGTGTTTACGTAAGCTCCATTAGCTTTAGATTTTACAAACTCAAATTTTGTTGCAAGCTGAGTCTGAACTTTATTCATCTGCTTAAAGATTTCTCCCTTTTTATTCTCTCTTGTCAGCATATCATTCACCACATCAAAACCTACAATTGCATATTTTGGAGGTGTTTTACAGTATTTTGTTTTATAGGCTGCCAGAATTTCTTTTTCAAATCCTCCGTCAGTATTGATCTTTCTATCCATCAGGTATACAAGGTTTGCCTGGCTCAGTTCATCTACTTTCTTTTCAAAAACCGGAGAATAGAATAAGCTGAAAGCTTTCACTCCCTGTGCTTCTTTAGAAAGAGCAATCATTCTGTTGGCAAAAGCCTCACCCATACTATCATTATCATTAGCTAAAACAGCAATAACCGGGGCAGATTGCCCTGTCATCATATTCTGATCCAGCTGAATTTCTGCCGGAGAATTAACGATAACAATATTTGGATTTTTAACAGATTTTTCAAGACCTGCTTTAATATAGTTTGCATTTTCTTTCTTAGGATCTGCAACCACATATATTTTCTGATCTGAATATACTGCTTTTACTTCTTCAACAATTTTATCGGCATACGTCTGATTGTTTGTTTCAACAATAATCAGGTTGCTGTAATTGTATAATTCCGGAGAATTAGCGAATGGTGCTACAATTGGAATTTTTTGATTTCTGGTGAAATCCAAAACGTCAATTACATTAGACTTAAAGAATGGGCCGATAATCAAATCGGTATTGTCCGGGTTAATCTGTGTCAGAGAATTTTTAAATGAAGCCTCGTTTCCGGAGTCCACTATTTTTATATCCAGTTTCTGACCTCCTCTTGCGTTTCTTTCAATAGCAAGTTTAGCTCCGGTTAAAAAGTCTAATGCCATTCCCCGGTATTGAGTTTCGTTCGTGCTGTAACCAAACGGAAGCATCAACACTACGCTCAAAGCATCTCCGTTTTTCTTCACATAAGCAGGATCCTGCTTTTTGATCTTTAAAACCATTCCTGATTTCAGTCCATGTGAAAGATCCGGGTTCAGAGCGATCAAATCATCAATACTCACTCCAAATCTGTTAACAATAGAGAATACAGTATCTCCCTGCTGAACAGTATAGGTTACATAGTCATCTCCTACAACCACATTGGATGATGAAGATTTTTCGTTTCCTGAATCTATTTTTGTCTTTGGATTGACAGGTTCAGCAACGGTATCTGATGTATTTGATCTTTTTATTTTGATGGAGTCTCCGGGCTTTAGTCCCTTTTCTTCCAATCCGGGATTTAAAGCAAAAAGGTCCTGCTGCGTGATTCCAAACTGTTTCGTTATTCTGTAGTAATTATCCTTAGCTTGAATTACATAGGTCTCTCCTTCTACAGCTACAGCTGGAGGAGTTGCAGTACCTTCTTTTTCTACTGGAGTTTCTACCGGTTTTTCAGTAGCAATAACCTGCTGGCTATCTCCATATTTTTTTATGCTTGTAAGAGGCAATGTGATCTCATCTCCGATTTTCATATGAGAATCCAATTCAGGATTCAGTTTTCTTAAATCAGTTTCCGAGATTCTGTATTGTTTGGTAATTCCATAGATCGTTTGCTTTGGCTGTAAAACAATTTTTCCAAGCGAAGCATCCGTATTGGTTTTTACTTTTTCAGCTACGGCAGTTTTGGTAACAACAGGAGCTGCTACTTTATCTGATTTTATTGTTAAAATATCTCCAATAGCCAATTTGCCGTCTTTAAACTTTGGGTTTAGCTTCAGCAATTCATCTACAGTTATTCCATACTTTTTTGCGATGTTGTAAGGGTTATCACCTTGTACAACCGTATGAGATTTTTGAGCTGAAACGCCCAAAACCATACATAAACTAGATAGAATAAAAAACCTCTTTATCATATTCGATAATTATAATTTACAAAAATACTCCTTTAAAATTAAATGGCAACAATTATTAATTTGGATTCTTGAACCACCATTTCTTCCAAACAATTTTCAAGCCATGAATATCCTTCATCTGAAAAGAATGTACTAAAGTTATATACCCGTTCCTGCCAGGTTTTGGAAGGATGTACACTGAGGAACAGATTTTCAAGTCTTTCCAGCAATTCGCCCTGTTTTATTTTCTCGGCATGAAGCAAACGTTTTTTCATTCTTTTAAATGATTTCAATTGTCTTACTTCTTCAGCATTCACAAGGTTACCAAAAGATTTTTCCGTGGTAGATGCTGTTGCTTTCAGCTCCGAAAAACTACGAATTAAAAGCTCTTCCTTTTCTTCCAGTAATTTTAAAATGGTATTATCATTTAAAATTTTACGGTTGGTAATGATGGTAAAATTCTGAAAAAAGTCTTCTATGCTAAGATCCAATTTTTCAATTTTCCCCAGTGTTTTTTCTTTCAGAAAAAGCATTGAATTTCTTGGAATCAAAATAGGAAAAGGAATATTAATTGCAGAAAAATAGTCTTTAAGTTCCAGCCAATACATGATTTCAGCATTTCCTCCAATATAGGCAAGGTTTGGCAATACTTTTTCCTGGTATACAGGACGCATCAAAGCATTCGGACTGAATCTGTCAGGATTATTTTCAAGTTCAGCTAATATTTCTTCCTGTGTAAACTGAATATCTGTATCTACAATAGTATATTTTTGCCCGTTATATTCAATTCTATCCCTTGTTTCAGTAAGATAGAAAAGATTGATATCTCTAGGATTCACCTGTACTTTTCCATATTTTTCCGTGAGGAGATCTACTTTATTTTTTGAAGCTTTTTGTAAACTACAGTGGAGAAGCTCATCTTTAAAAACATCTTTGATCTGATTCTTTAACTCTTTAGAATCTCCATCCAAAATCATAAGACCCCACTCTGAAAAAAGACGATTAACTAATGTTTTAATAGCTTGTGTCAGGGTATTTCCTTGCTTATAGGATTCTTTTAGCATTAAGATCAGCTCGGTACCGAAAACAGAATCTTTAAATTCTTTTTCAAATTCCGAGATAAAAAAGGTATCCGTGATCTGTATTCTTCCTACAGGCCCACCTGATTTCTCATGGGTTTCATAGTAGTTGTTTTCAGTTTTAAAGTGATTGATCTCAGCAAAATCATGGTCTTCCGAAGCCATCCAATATACCGGTACAAAGTTAAAATCAGGAAAATTTTCTTTCAGATAAGTACAGGTTTTAATGGTCTGTAGAATTTTATAGACAAAGAAAACAGGTCCCGAAAATAGGTTCAGCTGATGACCGGTTGTAATGGTAAAGGTATTGGGGAGTTTCAGATTTTCAAGATTTTCTTTTTGCTTCAAAGAAAGATCGAGATCTGAAAGCTGTTTTTCAAATACGTCATATAGTATTTCTCTCTGTCCGGATAAGAATGATTCTTTCTTCAGTTCAATCTGATTTCTGAAATGATCTAAAGAAAATGTATTATTTTCAAAACCCTCAATTTTCTGATTCAAAAAATCTTTTACCAATTGGGGAATGCTTTCTATATCGTTAAATGATATTTTATTAATTGTTTTCAACTTGTTTTGTTTTTAGTTGAACAAATACCACACAATTCCGATATTTAACCTGAAGTCATATACAGGGTAATGTGGAAATGCATATGCTTTGTTACTGGAAATAACAGTTCCTATCTGCTGTCCTTCAATAAAGAAGAACATTTTTTTAACTTTCATATTCACATAAAGGTCTGCAATAGGCTGCCCACCAATGGAAAATGAATTTGCATTGGGCAGAATATATTCATTAAGGATTGGAAAATACTCTCTGGATGCAAATTTAGAGAAGTAATACACTTTAACTCCTGCCTGAATTTCTGCAGCTTTTTTAAATGCCTGTGTCTGAAAGAAGAAATTAGCTCTTCCGATAAAACCCGGCATAGGAAGCAATTCTTTATTCGTTAATGCATTTTGAAAATGCAGTCTTGTATTTAGATGAAATTTACCGTAGCTGAAGGTTGCATCTCCTCCGATCTGAGAAATGTTCAATGAGCTTTCACTCTGTTTCGGATTAGCGTTGCTGTCAAAATAAGTATAGTTATCAATTCTGAAATAGTTAGCGAAAATTTCTGTCTTGAACCACTTCAGATTGATGCTTCCTCCAATTTCCGTTACCGACTGATTCTTGGCATTCTCAAGGTAATAATTATACTTGCCGTAAACAGAAGTATTTAATAAATAATTAAATGAAGGATAAGCGCTTTGGAAGTTTACTTTTGCATTGACAAAATAATCTTTTATAGGTTCAAATTTTAGATTATTTGTCGTTTTAAGATAGCTTTTAAACTGGCTTCCGTTTGAAAATTCTAAAAATGAATTCAGCTGTATTTTATCCAACAGTTTTACCTGTAAATTGCCGACAGCTCCAATCCTGTTTTCTTTAAGCTCATTTGGGAAAGGTACCCCATTGGCAATAACAGCGTCATTAATTCCAAACTTCAGAACCTGATAACGAACTCCGGCATCCAGTTTAAATTTTTCATTATTGAAAACCAGACTTACCGTATTGCTGAAATTCTCCGAATATTTTTTGGTTGCCAAAGGAAATCCATTAACTAAATCTGTTGGTTCAGCATACCAATACTGCTCCAGAGCACCTTGGTTATAATAATATTTGTTTCCCTGGTGGGAAATGGTATGTCTTATGCTGAAAGGAAATTTTTCTGCATTGAATGGAGTGAACTGATGGCTCAGATAGTACCTTCTATAAGCAAATTGTGAGCTGCTGGAAGCCAGATTAACCTGCATATTTTGCCTGTTGTTAGAATTACTGTCTCCATTTTGAAACAGATTATCTTCCACAAGCCCTCCACTTTCCTGATTATTTACATTCTGATGAAGGTAATGGGCAAATAGCTCATAGTTTCCACTTTTTGAGGTATAGTGTCCTGAAAATATAGTATTGTTATTTGCCGCTAAGGAATTCCTGTAAAACCCCTGAGAGCGCAGTCCCATATATTCAATAGCAAAATTGAATCTTTTCCCTATATTCTGGGTATAAGTTGAATTTAATGCGGCACCGTTTTTCATTGCCGTATGGTAGATGAATGAGGCGGTAGGCGTTTTTACATCATAATATTTCACATCATCAGCTCCCAGAATCATATAAGATTTATTGGAAGGTAGTAAAGATAAATTCTGCTCGGGATTTACTTCAAATACAAGCGGATTAAAACCTGCTCCTATGTTAGCCGGCTGAGCTCTTCCAAAATTATCACGGTTGTTATACTGTGAAAAAATATGGGTCTTATCAAAAGTCATTACCGTATCAAAAACTTTTTTTTCTGAAAACTGGGTTTGATACTGATAATCGTTGATGGTAGGTTTAAAAATTTTTAAGGAGTCTTTTTTCCCGGAGTCTATGACCAGGGTATCTTCTTCTTTTTGAGTTGATTTGTTAGGATCTGTTTTATCCACAACCTGCGCTTTGCTCACAAAACCAAAGAAGATGAGTATGAAAAGGATGTACTTCATTATTCATTATTGTACAGCAAAAATAAGAAATAATAAGAAATAAAAGAGGCTATCTCAAAAATGAGATAGCCTCTGCTATAGAATTGTACGATAATTAATAACCGTCGTTTTGCTTAATATTAGGATTAGCCTGGATCGCTGTAATAGGGATCGGCCATTGCCATTTTGTACTTCCGGCAGCAAGAGTCTGCTTAACAGCCGGTGCTCCTGTACCATCAAAAATATCTCCTTTACCTGATCTCTGAACAGAAAGACCTAATCTTTTCAGGGTATACCATCTGTCATTTTCAAAGGCAAGTTCTAATCTTCTTTCTTTCAGGATAGCATCTAAAAGAGCCTGTCCGGCTTCTGTTCCCGGAGTAAATGAAGAATATCTCTCTTGTCTTAATTTATTCAATAAAGTAAGGGCCTGAGAGGGGTTTCCTGTTCTGTAATGAGCTTCTGCAACATTTAACAATACTTCCGCAGATCTTAAATATTTAATAGGTACTATGTTAGCAGGACCGCCGTTACCAGCATATTTTGTAACGTGGTTATATTTTTCACCACTGTATATACTCGTTGTAAAGTAAGCAGATTTTCTAACATCATTAGCTGTATATGCCGTATACAAATCATAATCTACCACAAATTCTGATCTAAGGTTAGGGACTGCCTGGTTGTATGCTGATCCTACAGTATTAGATTCTGCCGGTGCATTAGATACCTGGAATAGAACACCATCAGTGATTCTGGATAGCCCTTCATTTTCTTTCCAAATTCTGGTAAAGTTATCGATTGTGGTAATACTTGGTGAAAGCCCTAAAGCTAGTTCTCCATATTTGATTGTATTAGCATAATCTCCTTTATAAAGGTTTACCCTTGATAATAATCCATAAATAGCAGCCTTGCTCATTCTTCCTTTATCAGCATCATTCTGTGTAATATTATCAGCAGCAAATAATAAATCTGCAATGATTTTATCATACACCTGTTCAACCGTTAGGTTTCTGGAGGCAGTATTACTTAATGGAGAATATTTTTCTGAATAATAAATTCCAATAGAATTTTTAGCTCCTGCAGACTGTGTTGGAATTTGAGAATATGCTCTTACGATATCAAAATGAACGATTGCTCTCAATGCTCTCGCTTCTGCTTCTACATTTGTTTTTTGCGCACCTGATAATACCCCGTTATTGATATGTGACAAAACAAAATTTGCTCTGCTGATGGCAAGATAAGCCGCACTATACAATCCTGTTGTCTGTGAATTATCTGAAGAAAACTCAAAGTTTGATGCTGCAAAATTTGAATTTCTTCCTGAAGCTGTACGAATTAAATTATCCGTAGTAAGGTCTCCCATAATAAGCTGACTACCCGTATCTCCATTATAATACCCCGCTCCTTTTAGTGCCGTATAGGCACCGTCCATAGCCTGCCTGAACGATTCAGGTCTTAACATCGCCTGGTCTACAGTTTCATTAATAGATGAAACCTGGTCTAAATTTCTATCACAAGACGTCAACGTAACAAAGGCAGTTAACGCAGCTAAACTTATTTTTATTATATTCTTTTTCATAAAGCTATTCAATATTAAAATTCTAATTGCAATCCTACCAGGATTGTTCTTACAGCAGGATAAGTATAAAGGTTGTATGATCCAGGAACAAATAATGCGGTAGACTCACCAGAACCTACAGAAACCTCAGGCTCTCCGTGGAACTTAGTTACAGTAAATAAGTTCTGTCCCTGTACATATGCTCTAAGTTTATTGATAGGTGATCCTTCTCCAAGGAATTCTTTATCAAATGTATATCCTAATGTAAGGGATCTTAGTCTCAAGTAATCTGATTTTTCAATCCATTGGTCTGAATCACGCATACCGTTTGAATCCACCTTCTGAAATACATTCGTATCCCCTGGTTTTTGCCAAATATTAGCAGCAGATTGCGCCATATTTCTCCCTGCAACAGCAAGAGTAGGATCAACAGCAGCTGCATACATATTGTTATAAGTATATCCTCCCAGTTTAAATGCAAAATCTGCACTGAAATCAAGCCCTTTGTACTGAAGTGTAGTTCCGAATCCACCAAAACTTTTTGGGAAAGGAGATTTATCCGTAAGAGGAACAGCATTTGAGGCACTGTATTCGTTAGTTACATTTCCTGCTTTATCGTAATATAATGCATCTCCGTTATTAGGGTCTACTCCTGCAAACCTTACATTATAGAATACATATGGGCTTTCACCTACTTTAAGATAAGTATCTCCTAAGTTTCTTTCAGTCTGACCGTCTGCTAGCTTATCAAGAGTTGATTTCTGAAAAGAAATATTAGCATGTAAATTCCACTGAAAATCTTTCTTTTTAAGTACATCTACGCTCAGCTCAACTTCAAGACCTTTCTGAGACATATCTCCTGCATTGATGTACTGGTAATATCCTCCTTCCAGTTTATCCAATGGTACAAGCTGTACAAAATCTTTTCTTTTATTTTGATACACTTCAACTGATCCACGGATTCTTCTATTCATCATAGTGAAATCAACTCCTAAGTTGGTAATCGCATTAGATTCCCATTTAAGATTCTCATTACCGATGATAAAGCTTCCTTGTGAGCTTGTTCCAGGATACAAAGTGGCATTAGAACCATATAATCCGTAGCTGACATTTGTTACATTATAATAATCCGGCAATGTTCCATCATTACCTGTTGTACCGTATGATCCTCTAAGTTTTAAATCATTAATAAAGCCACCCTTCATAAATTCTTCTTTCGCAATATTCCATGCAGCACTTGCTGACCAGAAGATACCACTTTGATTATTTACACCAAATCTTGAAGAAGCATCTCTTCTCAATGATCCTGTTACTAAATATCTACCTTCATAATCATAATTCAACATTCCCGCTAAACTGAAAAGGGTATTTCTCGTCTTAATTCCGGTAAATGTATTTCTTTCTGAAGGTGTAGTAATAGAAGGAACGTTTAGCACAGGAGACTTCAATCCATAAGCACCTCCATTGGTTGTTTCGTTGAAATTATCATTATATTCGATAAATCCTAAGAAATCAAAGTTGTGGCTTCCGTATGATTTTTTGTAGTTGATTGAGTTATTCCAAGTATAGTTAAATCCATAGAATGTATTTTTATTCAATGCCCCTGTAGGAACTTTGTTTGTCGTTAAATCCAGGTTTGATCCTTTTTTCAACCACTGAGTTCCCATAAACCAGTCAAAAAGTCCGTTGAAATTAGTTTTAAATTTCAGACCATCGATGATTTTATACTCAGCAAATAAAGTTACCGGAATTCTCAGTCTCTGATCATCTAATCTATAATTACGGATCTGTTCAACAACATTTGACCCGGCTCTCATGGTTTGATTATAACTTCCATCCTGGTTATAAATTGGCTCATATGGAGCATATTTGTACATTGCTCCGAATGGGTTCTGCGTATTATTTCTATCTCTGAAGTTCTGTGTAACCTGATACTGAACTCCAAGGTTGATTCCTACGTTCAGTTTTTCACTCAGTCTATTTGTAAAACCGAAGTTACCTGTATATCTCTTAAGCCCGTCAATATCTCTGATAATTCCATTGTCAGAATCATATCCTAATGAATAATAAAAAGTACTTTCTTTAGATCCCCCTTGTGCACTGAACAAATAAGACTGAATTGCAGAAGGCTTTAACAGATCTTTTTGCCAATTGTGATCATATGCAGCAAGTCTATCCATCTCTTGCTGAGATCTTGGCTTAAACCCTAGATATCCCAATTGATTTTGGAAACCCATTAACTCCCGTGAGTTCATCATGGTATAGTTATTGTCCTTTAATCTTTCAGCGAAACCAAATTTAGTTTCAAATGAATAATGAGTTTTTCCAGACTTTCCGGATTTAGTAGTTACTACAACTACCCCATTAGCACCTCTTGCGCCATACTGGGCAGTAGCAGCAGCATCTTTAAGAATCGAAATAGATTCTACGTCTGCAGGGTTGATCGCACTAAACTGTCTTGCAGTCATGTACATTCCGTTCACCACATAAGTAGGCTCTGAAGAACCACCAACACCACCAATACCTCTTACCTGAATGGTAGCAGCAGCACCTGGCTGTCCTGTAGTACTTTGTACAAATACCCCTGAAGCTCTACCCTGTAACGAGTTACCGATAGAGGTAGTAGGACTGTTTCTCCTGATCTCATCACCACCTACTACAGCCTGAGCCTGAGTAATTTCATCCGCTTTCTTTTTCTGATACCCTGTAACGATTACTTCTTCAATTTTCGTTTCATTCGAAGCAGAGTCTTTTGTTGTCTTTTGCGCAAAAGCTGTTTGCCCTAAAAAAAATAAAGCCCCAACACTTAATACTCTTAGTTTCACATTCATATTAACAAATTTTATTAATAAATTTTAAGGCGACAAATATGTTAATAAATATTAACATCCACAAGCTTTTGCCCTCTACAGGCCGTTCCAAGCACATCAACTTCTATTTTTTAACTAAAAAAAAATTTAACTTTTGATAATTTATGTTAATTATTTTTCATAATACAATAATTTATTAAGAAAAAAATAAACACAAATAGCAGTTTTAATGATTATAAAATTTTTTAAAATATTACATGTTAATTAATAAAATCCTATCAAGAATTAAAAACAGCAAAATATATACTTTATTTATACTATGTAAAGAAATTATAAACAAAAAAACCTGCTAAGAGCAGGTTTTTTTGTTTATAACAATTGATGATTATTATTAATAACCAGGATTCTGTTGAATCTGTGGGTTATTGTTTATTGCAGTTTGAGGGATTGGCCACTGCCACTTATGGCTGGAAGCAGGAAGACTCAACACAGGTGCCGGATTCCCTGCACCAGTTGATTCCGGACCAAAGTTAGACCTTTGAATTGGAAGAGCAAGTCTTTTTAATGTAAAGAATCTGTCTGTTTCAAATGCTAATTCTAATCTTCTTTCCAGCATAATTGCATTCCAAAGAGCTTGTCCGGCTTCTGTACCAGGTACAAATCCAGTATATCTCTGCGCTCTTAAAGTATTTAATAATCCCAGAGCTCCTGCTTCATTTCCTTTCTTAAACATTGCTTCTGCAACATTTAAAACAACTTCAGCAGTTCTTAAATACTTTACATCTACCGCCTCAATTGGCTTATCAGTAGCCTGCTTGTATTTAATAACGTTATTATACGTTTTTGTAAGGAATGGAGAAGTAGTAATATAAGAACTTTTTCTGATGTCTGTAGCAGCGAACTTATTATAGAAATCGAAATCTACTACATACTCTGACTTAATTTGCCCACCAACAGTTTGGTTATAAGCCGAACCTGTTTTGATATTCTCAATACTTGAGTTAAGTATTTTAAACAATACTCCATCACTTGAAGTATCATTCCAGATATTCTTGAAGGTACCGATAGCTCCTACGCTAGGGCTTAAAGCTAACGCTTTTTGGCCCCAAAGAATGGCATTATCATAATCACCTTTGTACAAATATACTCTTGATAACATCCCTTGGATAGCAGGTTTTCTAAGCTTACCTACGTTGGCAGTCTGAGTAATATTTTGCTCTGCAAAAAGTAAATCAGCAATAATTTTATCATATACCTGATTTACATTCAGGTTTCTTGTAACTAACTGAAATGGGTCAAACTTTTCTACATAAGCAATACCTAATGAAGTACCTGCATCAGCAGATTGTGTAGGTATTTTACAATATCTTCTTACAATATCAAAGTGAGCTATTGCACGAATACCTCTTGCTTCTGCTTCAATATTAGTTCTGAATGCACCCGGCGCTAAATTACCAATCTTATCAAGAACTGCATTGGCTCTTGCCGCCACAGCATATCCTGCTCCATAAACAGAAACAACTGCATCCACATCTCCTGCAAAATTGAAATTGTATGCATCGTTATTTGATCTTCTTCCCTGAGGATTCTGAATTAAGTTATCTGAAATAACATCAGGAACAATTAATTGTGTATAATCCTGCTGATAATATCCTGAAATCTTAAACGCATCATAAGCATAATCTACACCTTTTCTAAAATCACTTTCAGTTGTGTAATAGGTATCCGAAACCAATCTATCATTCGGCAATACTGTTAAGTCATCAGTACATGATGCAGCAGTAAAAGCTAATGATGTAAATAATACTATTCTTACTATGTTTTTTTTCATGAGAAAATTGAATTAGAAGTTAACTTGCACTCCCATTAGGAATGTTCTTGTATTTGGATAATTGTATAAACTGATAGATCCTGGAATAAACGCTCCATTCGACTGTGTCTCAGAGGCTAAAGCAACTTCAGGATCTCCTGTATAGTTAGTCCAAAGAGCTAAGTTCTGACCAGAACCATATACTCTGATACTATTTACAGGAAGGGACTCACCTAGGAATTTCTTATCAAAAGTATATCCTATTTCCACTGATCTCAATCTTACAAAATCTGTTTTCTGTAAAAATGCATCTGTAGATTGAAGACCGTTAACATTTGGCTTAGGCAACACATTAGTATCTCCCGGATTCTTCCAGTAATTAAACGCATCCGTACTCAAGTTTTGGTTGTATGCAGAGAAATCTGAAAGGTTTTGCCCCATAATATTATAGCTATATCCTCCAGTCTGGAAAGAAAAATCTGCATTTAAATCAAATCCTTTATATCTGAATGTAGTTCCAAAACCACCATACGCACTTGGTAAAGTAGATTTTCCTGACAGGAACTGCGCATCACCGGAGCTATATACGTTGGTAACAGAACCATCCAGTTTATAATACAATGCATCTCCATTGGTAGGGTCTACACCGGCACTCTTAACCATTTTGAACACGGTAGGCTCATCACCCACACGCATAAATGTAGTACCATCTAAGCTAAGCTGGGTAGCATCTCCATATAAACTTTTTACATTATATTTAAGCATAGAGATATTTCCTCTTACAGACCAGTCAATATCTTTACTTCTGATGATATCAATACTTAATTCAGATTCTAACCCTTTAATTTCAATATTTCCAGCATTGGTAACACTTGAATAAATATAACCTCCTCCTTCAAGTGGTGTATTAGGAATTGCATACAAGAAGTCTTTTCTGTCATCTTTAAATACTTCGGCAGTTAATTTAATTCTGTTATTCCACATCGCCACATCTACCCCTAAGTTTTGAGATTTTTTAGACTCCCATTTAAGGTTTGGCTGTCCATATGCATTAGAAGGACCCGCTGTAGGATCTGTACCATAATCACCTGATACGACAGTAATAAGGTTTTGATAATCTGCAAGAGCAGATATATTACCCGTTGTACCGATACTATATCTAAATTTAATATCATTGAAGAAAGGAACATCAAAGAAAGATTCTTTTGCTAAATTCCATGCTGCTGAAGCAGACCAGAAGTTACCATATTTATTATCTTGTCCTAGTCTTGAGTTTCCATCTCTTCTGATAGATCCTGATAATAAGTATCTACCAGCATAGTTGTAGTCAACTACTCCTAATAAACTCACATATCTTGTTGTTGTTGTACTACCCGTAATAGCAAACGGAGTAGAGGCAGAACCCACATCAGTAACATCAGGTCCCAACATTACTCTTTTTGTTCCTGATAAACTTCCGAACTGTTCCTGGCTATATTCAAATGCAGCAACTGCTGACACTTTGTGCTGTCCAAATGATCTTGAGAAGTCAAATCTATTGTTAAATACATACGTCCAGAAATCTGACCTTGTATCTCTGATACTTCCATCTGGAGTACCATATACTTTAGCAATATCAGACCCTTTTTTCACTACGTACTTATTCTTTCTAAGATCATAAATATTTCCGAACGTAGATTTGAATGTTAACCCTTTAAAGAATTCGTAAGAACCGGATATTTGCCCTGAAATTCTTGTTCTCCAGTCTGTAGTAACCTCATTTCTTCTAAGATCAATTGGGTTAATAGAGTTGGTTGTAGGATTAAGAGAACCGTCTGCATTATAGATAGGCTCATATGAATTCAATGTATAAATTGAATAAAACGGGCTTAATGCATTATAAGAAAATCTCTGATCCTGTGTTCTAACATTAATGATACCAAAATCAAAAGCTAGCTTCATTTTATCACTAACCTTTTGGTCAAAGTTGAATCGGGCATTGTATCTTTTAAATCCATCTAATTCCTGTAGGATACCAGAATCTGAATCATATCCCAAAGAAGCGTAGTATGAGTTAGTTTCTCCCCCACCTCTTACTGATAGGTTATGATATTGAATTGCTGAATTTCTTAAGATATCTTTAGACCAGTCATGATCCTGTGCCATTAATTCTGCAGCTTCTGCAGGAGTATAAACCGGGTTTGGATTCACTCCTAATCCTGACATCTCGTTCTCAAACTGAATCTTCTGAGCAGTATTCATCATTGTGAAGTTCTTGTCTTTCGGCTTATAAGCAAAACCAAATCTTGTATCATAAGTGATCGCTGGTTTTCCAGACTTACCTCTTTTTGTAGTCACTACAATAACCCCGTTAGCAGCTCTAGCTCCATATACAGCAGTTGAAGCGGCATCTTTTAATTCCGTAACACTTTCAATATCTGTTGCAGGAATGGAGTTGAACTGACGCTGAGTCATATAAATACCATCTACAACAAACAATGGATCTGAAGCTCCTATTGTAGCAGAAACATTGACAGCTCCTCTAATTCTGATGGACCCTGGTTCTCCTGGTTTACCAGAGTTGGTAGATACCTGCAAACCAGACATCTTACCCTGAAGCATGTTTGTAATACCGGTACTTGAAGCGGACATTCTAGTAAGCTCTTCACCACCTACTACAGAAACAGCCTGGGTAATTTCATTTTTTTTCTTTTTTTGTACCCCAACTACAACAATCTCATCAATTACTTTAGTTTTTGCTGTATCTTTTTTTGTTGTCTGTGCAAAAGCAGTTTGTCCCAAGAAAAACAAAGCCCCCACACTCAATACACATAGTTTAACATTCATATTAACAAATTTTAATATATTTTAGCAACAAATATGTTAATAAATATTAACACTAGCAAATTTTTCACTTTGACTAAATAGTATAATTTTAACAATTCACTTGGTATTGAGCTTAAATTATAAATATTTAACAATTTTTAAAGTAAAAAAATACCATAAAATTAAAATATATTAAAAATAACACACTATAAATAATCAATCCGTAGTTTATTTTTTTTTATTTATAATGATTCTAAATTATTTTATTGCCAAAACTTGCTTTCTCTAAGGTTAAAATGACTATAAAAATACTAAAACCATCCATTCATCCCACATTTCCAACACATTACAGAAAACCACAATCATTAGTGGAAAACCAAAATAAGGGATATACTTAAAAAATAAATTGAATCAATAGAAAATAATGCATCCTTTATAATTCACCATACAGTTAAGTATATAAGCGAATTACACTATCCAACAAGGAAAAAATTGACCTTAACCGTTGTTTTTAATCAAACTAAAAAATATAAATCTATAATCCATTAATGGTTAATAAAATCAACATCGGATAGTATTTTTGAAATGAAATACCATAAAAAAACCTGCCGTTTCTCTGAAACGGCAGGTTAATAATATATTTATTTATGATATTATTTTAGCTTCTTTTTAACAGCTACCTGTTCATAAACTTCAAGAATATCTCCGATCTCAATATCGTTATATCCTTTCAGGTTCAGACCACATTCATAACCTTTGGTTACTTCTTTCACATCATCTTTGAAACGCTTCAAGCTTTCAAGCTCTCCGTCAAACTTAACAATACCATCTCTCAATACTCTTACTTTGGAGTTTCTGGCTACTTTTCCTGAAAGAACCATACAACCGGCAATTGTTCCAACCTTAGAGATTTTAAACACCTCTCTGATCTCAACATTACCGATGACCTGTTCTTTAATTTCAGGAGAAAGCATACCCTCCATAGCTTCTTTCACTTCTTCTATTGCTGCATAAATTACAGAATAGTTTCTGATTTCAATTTCTTCTCTATCCGCAAGATCTTTAGCATTAGCACCAGCTCTTACGTTAAATCCGATAATGATAGCATCTGAAGCAGCCGCTAAGTTAACATCAGATTCTGTGATCTGACCTACTCCTTTATGAAGAATATTAACGTTAATCTCACCTGTAGACAATCTTTGTAACTGATCAGATAATGCTTCAACTGAACCATCCACGTCACCTTTCAGAATAATATTTAATTCCTTAAAGTCTCCTAAAGCAATTCTTCTACCTAATTCTTCAAGCGTAGTATGCTTCTTCGTTCTGATTGAAAGCTCTCTCTGAAGTTGTTCTCTCTTATTGGCAATAGTTTTAGCCTCACTTTCATCTTCATATACTTTAAACTTATCACCTGCTGTTGGTGCTCCGTCCAACCCTAAAATAGTTACCGGGATAGATGGACCCGCCTCTGTAAGGTTTCTTCCTCTTTCATCAAGCATTGCTTTTACCTTACCGTGGTTTTTACCAGCCACTACATAATCTCCAACTCTTAAAGTACCGGTTTGTACCAACATCGTGGCAACATATCCTCTTCCTTTATCTAGTGAAGCCTCAATAACAACTCCTTGAGCATTTCTATCCGGGTTAGCTTTTAAATCAAGCATTTCTGCCTGAAGTAATACTTTTTCCAATAGAACATCCATATTGTTACCAAATTTTGCAGAAATTTCCTGCGCCTGAACATTTCCACCCCATTCTTCTACAAGGATATTCATCCCGGAAAGCTGTTGTCTGATATTATCAGGATTTGCACTTGGTCTATCTACTTTGTTCAATGCAATAATCATTGGTACCCCCGCTGCCTGAGCGTGAGAAATAGCTTCTCTCGTCTGAGGCATTACATCATCATCAGCCGCAATTACAATGATAGCAATATCCGTAATCTGAGCACCTCGGGCTCTCATCGCCGTAAATGCTTCGTGACCTGGTGTATCTAAGAAAGTAATTCTCTGACCGTTTTCCAGTTTCACATTATAAGCACCTATGTGCTGAGTAATCCCTCCGGATTCTCCTGCAATTACATTGGTTTTTCTTACGTAGTCAAGTAATGAAGTTTTACCGTGGTCAACGTGTCCCATTACTGTAACGATTGGAGCTCTGCTCACTAAATCCTCTTCATTATCAACTTCATCTTCGCTTTCGCTTTCTTCAAGATCAGCATCTGAGAATTCAATTTTATAACCAAATTCATCTGCTACTAATAATAAGGTATCAGCTTCTAATCTCTGGTTCATGGTTACCATTACCCCCAATGAGAAACAAGCAGAAATAACTTCTGTTGGTGAAACATTCATTAAGCTGGCCAATTCACCTACTGTGATGAATTCTGTTACCTTAAGCGTTCTGTCTTGTGCTTCAAGCTCCTGCTGACGCTCATCCTGCTCTCTCCGGTACGTTCTCTTGTCTTTTCTGTGTTTAGCAGATTTAGACTTACCTCCTTTATTGGTAAGTTTTTCAAGAGTTTCTTTAATCTGATTTTTAACTTGTTCGTCAGTTAATTCAACTGGCATAACTCGCTGACCAGGTCTGTTGTTTTGACCTCCTTTTTTGAAGCCACCACCTTGACCCGGACGATTTCCGCCACCTTGGTTGTTTCCAAAACGGTTTCCACCACCCTGACCACCTTGTCCTGGAGGACGGTTTCCTTGGCCTCCTTGACCCGGAGGACGGTTCCCACCTTGTCCGCCATTGTTATTATTCTGACGGTTTCCTTGGTTTTGACCACCTTGGTTATTGTTTCCAGAATTTTGATTATTCCCCTGACCTTGCTGATTATTATTCGGGCCACCGGGTTTTTCAATTCTTTTTCTTTTCTTTTTTGCTCCAGAACCTGGTTTTGGCGCAAACTGAGTTAAGTCTATCTTTTCTCCAACGATCTTAGGACCGTCAAGCTTCTGATAAACTGTCTCAATCTTTTGTGGTTCCTGAGACTCCGGTTCAGCCTCAACTTTTGGAGTTTCCACTTTTTTCTCCTCTACAACCGGTTTTGGAGTTTCTTTTATTGGTTCCACAGGTTTCACTTCTTCTTTTTTCTCCTCCATTTTTGGTTTGTCTTTTTTCACAGGTCTATTTCTAGATTCTATCTGAGACAAATCAATCTTATCCAAAACTTTAAATTCCTGCTTCTCAGGCGCTGTTTTCACTTCCGGTTCTTCTTTCACTATTTCTTCTTTCTTTTCTTCAACCGGTATTGCTACAGGGGCTGCAGGAGCTTCTTCAACTTCAGGCTTTCTAGCCTCCAAGTCTATTTTACCTAAAATCTTAGTTTCTGGTTTACTAGCTTTAGCTCTTATTACTTCAGGGGATTTCTCAATTTCCAGTTTCTCTTCCGGAACCTTTGTGATCACCACCTCATGGGAAGCTTTACGTTGTTCACCATCCTTGGCAAACTCAGCTTCCAATGCAGAATATGCCGCTTCTTCTAATTGAGCGTTAGGATTGCTTTCAACCTCGATTCCCTTAGCTTGTAAAAACTCCACTAATCTAGACATCGAAATGTTGAATTCCTTAACCGCTTTATTTAATCTTATTTTTGGCATCTATATTATTTACTATTTTTTTAATTTTTAAAATTAAAGTATTTCTTTTTACTGCTTATTAAAATTTATTAAAATCTTAATCTTCAAATTCTTCTCTTAAAATACGTTTTACATCTTCAATAGTTTCTTCCTCAAGATCAACCATATTTAAAAGACTTTCAGTTTCTTTATCTAAAACCGACTTTGCAGTAGTAAGACCTACCTTTTTAAATTCATCCAAAATCCACTGCTCGATATCGTCATTAAATTCTCTCAAATCAACGTCGTCATCCTCACTAGACTCTCTGTATACATCAATCTCATATCCTGTCAACCAAGAAGCCAGTCTGATATTTTGACCTTGTTTTCCAATTACTTTAGAGATTTCCTCAACCGGAGTATATACCAATGCATAGTTAGTATCCTCATTGATTTCAATCTTATTAATTGTAACATTTCCTAAAGCTCTCTTCACCAAAATCTCAGGGTTTTTAGACCACTGAATAACATCGATGTTTTCATTTCTCAACTCTCTTACAACCCCATGAATTCTGGATCCCTTCACACCTACACAGGCACCTACAGGATCAATTCTGTCATCATAAGCATCTACTGCAATTTTTGCCTTTTCTCCAGGAATTCTAACGGCCTTCTTCAAGATAATTGTTCCGTCCTGAATTTCAGGAATTTCCAGTTCTAGTAACTTTTCAAGAAACTTAGGTGCAGTTCTGGAAATAATAATCTGTGGTTTAGAACCTTTAAAGTCTACTGTTTCTACAATAGCTCTGATATTCTCACCTTTTTTAAAGAAATCTGATGGGATCTGATTTTCTTTCGGTAAAATAAATTCATTCTCTTCATCATCCAACAAAATCACGTGCTTATGACGGATATGGTGAATTTCCCCTACAACTATTTCCCCGATTTTATCTCTAAACTGTTCATACAGCATTGCATTATTGTGCTCCTGAAGTTTTGTAGCCAAAATTTGCTTTAGGGTAAGAATATTCCTTCTTCCTAATTGCGCAACAGGAATTTCCATTGTAAAATCTTCTCCTACTTCAAAGGTAGGATCAATTTTTTTAGCCTCAGAAATTTCAATCTCCAGATCATCGTCTTCAGACATTTCGTCTTCTACAATTGTTTTATTTAAAAATATCTGAAAATCTCCTTTATCAGGGTTTACAATCACATCAAAATGATCATCCGAATCAAATCTTTTTCTCAAAAGAGTTTTCAGTGAGTCTTCAATAATTGCCATAAGATCAATCTTACTGATCCCTTTTTCGTCTTTAAAATCACCAAAGGATTCAATCAACGCTATATTATCCATCTATTCTTTTTTCTTTTTTAAAATTTAATTACTGCCAATGCTTTTTTGATCTCAGAGTAAGGAATTTCTTTTTCCTCCTCTACATCAACTTTCCCTTTCCCGATATCCTTCGGTTTACGATAACGTAAAACAAGGGTAATCTTCTCTTCATCTACTTTAGATAATTCTCCTTCAATTTTAGAAGAGTCCTCCAACATCACTTCAATCTCTCGTCCTAAGTTCTTTTTGAACTGTCTTGGGATAGACAACGGTTCACTAAGTCCTGCAGACATCACCTGAAGGCTAAAATCATGTTCCTCACGATCCATATTGAATTCCACTGCACGGCTTGCATCAAGGCAATCCTGCAAAGAAACTCCATTGTCGCCATCTAAAATCACTGTAATGTCATCCCCTGCAGAAAATTTAAGATCAATAAGAAACAGATCTTTTCTGGTCTCAAGGAATTCATTTAATAATTCTTCAATTCTTTTTCTAAACTCCATACATTGTTTTATCTTGATTTATAGTACGAAAAAAGGCTTTCTTTCGAAGCCTTCTCATTTTTCCCGTAAATCCAATGCAAATATACGCTTTTTTTCTAAAAAAGCAAAATTATCTTATTATCAAGCAAATAGCATAAATTCTATTTACCTTAAATTAAACGAGCATATGAAAGTATTTTTATTATTTTTGTCTTGAATTTTAAAAACCAAACATTTTGAATATAACGATTGTAGGAACAGGTTATGTAGGATTAGTTACAGGAACTACGCTGGCAGAACTTGGCAATTCAGTATACTGTGTTGATATTGATGAAAAAAAAGTTGAAGGTATGAAAAACGGCGTAGTTCCCATCTATGAGCCGAATCTTGAAGAAATGTTTCTAAGAAACATACAGTCTGAGAGATTATTTTTCACTACCAATCTGAAAGAAGCCTTAGACAAAAGTGAGGTCATTTATCTGGCACTGCCCACTCCTCCCGGCGAGGATGGTTCAGCAGATCTTTCATATGTTCTTCAGGTAGCCAATAATATTGGTGAGATGATGACAGAATATAAAGTTATTGTCAATAAAAGTACAGTACCTGTAGGAACTGCTGATAAAGTAAGCAGCGTCATATCTTCCAAAACAAACATTCCTTTTGATGTAGTTTCAAATCCGGAATTTTTAAGAGAAGGTTTTGCTGTGGAAGACTCCATGAACCCATCAAGAGTGGTTGTAGGAGCAAGCTCTGAAAGAGCGAAGGAAATTATGTCTAAAATTTACCAGCCTTTTACCAATACTGGGATTCCAATCATCTTCATGGATGAAAAATCATCAGAACTTACCAAATATGCAGCCAATTCATTCTTAGCAGTAAAGATTACTTTCATGAATGAAATTGCCAACTATTGTGAAAAAGTAGGTGCAGATGTGGACAAGGTAAGACTGGGAATGGGAAGTGATGACAGAATTGGACACCGCTTTTTATTTCCGGGTATCGGCTATGGAGGGAGCTGTTTTCCTAAAGATGTAAAAGCACTTATTAAATCCGGAAAGCAGGAAGATTTCAATTTCCAGATTTTAGAAGCTACAGAAAATGTAAATACGGCACAGAAGGTAATTCTCGTGTCTGAAATAGAAAAATATTTCGGAGGAAATATTAAAGGCAAGAAAATTGCTATATGGGGATTAGCTTTTAAAGCCAATACGGATGATATCCGGGAAGCCTCTTCTTTAGATAATATTGCCCTGTTATTGGAAAAGGGAGCTGAAATCATAGCTTATGATACTGTTGCAGAAAGTAACGTCAAGAAAGTAATTGGTGATAAAATACAATACGCCAAAGGAATGTATGATGCTTTAGAAGGTGCAGACGCTCTATTTATCTCTACAGAATGGCCGGAGTTTAAAAATCCCAATTTTGAACTCATGTCGAAAAAAATGAAGGATAAAGCTATTTTTGACGGTAGAAACATGTACCCGTTAGAAGTTCCTGAGCAGAATGGGTTTTATTATAAAAGTATAGGAAGAAGAACAATTTTAAAATAGACAAAATGAAAAATATAATTATCACTGGGGGTGCCGGATTTATCGGTTCACATGTTGTAAGAGAATTTGTGAAGAATAACCCGGATGGTATGATCATCAATCTTGATGCTCTTACCTATGCCGGAAATTTAGAAAACTTAAAGGATATTGAAAATGAACCTAATTATGTTTTCGAAAAAGCCGACATTACAGAACCTGAAGAATTAAGAAGGGTTTTCGAAAAATACAATCCTGATGCAGTAGTACATTTAGCTGCAGAAAGTCATGTAGACAGAAGTATTACGGACCCCATGGCATTCATTAACACGAATGTAAACGGAACAGCCAATCTTCTTAATCTATGTAAGGAATTCTGGACTTTAAACCCGGATCATACCCATGGAAGATTTCCGAATGAAAAAAGAAAAAACTTATTCTACCACGTATCTACCGATGAAGTATATGGTAGCTTAGGAGAAACAGGATTCTTTTTAGAAACAACATCTTATGATCCTCAATCTCCGTATTCTGCATCAAAAGCAGCTTCTGACCACCTGGTAAGAGCTTATGGTAACACGTATGGAATGCCTTTCATCGTTTCCAACTGTTCTAATAACTACGGACCCAATCACTTTCCTGAAAAACTGATTCCTTTATGTATTTCAAATATCATTAATGAAAGGCCTTTACCTATTTATGGTGATGGAAAGTATACCAGAGACTGGCTTTTTGTAATTGATCACGCCAGAGCTATCCACCAGGTCTTCAATGAAGCAAAAACAGGGGAAACTTACAATATTGGAGGATTCAATGAGTGGCAGAATATTGATCTGGTAAAAGAGCTTATCAAACAAATGGATGCTAAATTAGGAAAGCCGGAAGGTCATTCTGAAAAACTGATCACTTTTGTAAAAGACAGACCTGGCCATGACAAGCGTTATGCTATTGATGCTACTAAACTTAATAAAGATTTGGGATGGAAGCCTTCAGTAACCTTTGAAGAAGGTCTGGGAAAAACAATAGACTGGTATCTTGAAAATAAAGAATGGCTTGAGAATATAACCAGCGGAGATTACCAAAAATATTACGAAAAACAATATAACTAGTATCCATACACCAAAGGAACTACGTATAAAAAAACAATTTTAAAATTTGATCAGATCACTCTTCTATATATTTTAAAAAGAAGACCTCAAGAACTGATCATATTTTATAAAAGCATAGAAAAAGGTTAAATTACCTACCTGTTGATTTAAAATCACACAGGCTATGCAGTAGAAAACAAAAAATAATATGAAAGGAATAATATTAGCCGGAGGATCCGGAACAAGACTATACCCTTTAACCATTGCGGTAAGCAAACAGCTAATGCCTGTTTACGATAAACCTATGATCTACTACCCTCTTTCTACGCTTCTTTTAGCAGGAATTAAGGATATATTGATCATTACCACTCCTCATGACCAGCCTGGTTTTATCAAACTTTTAGGTGATGGGTCCCAGATAGGATGTAATATAGAATATGTGGTACAGCCAAGTCCGGACGGGCTGGCACAGGCATTTATTCTCGGTGAGCAGTTTATTGGCAATGATCCTGCAGCATTAGTTCTTGGTGATAATATTTTCTACGGTTCTGAGATGGGAACTTTATTAAAAAATAAAACCAATCCGGAGGGAGGTGTTGTTTTCGCATACCACGTAGCAGACCCCGAAAGATATGGTGTGGTAGAATTTGATGATGACTTTAAAGCAATATCTATTGAAGAAAAGCCTTTACAGCCAAAATCCAACTATGCTGTTCCCGGCTTATATTTTTATGATAACAGTGTAGTAGACATTGCTAAAAACATTCAGCCTTCTGCAAGAGGTGAACTGGAGATCACGGATCTAAACAATGTTTATCTGAGCCAGGGAAATCTTGAGGTAGGTGTACTGGACAGAGGTACCGCATGGCTGGATACAGGAACTTTCGATTCCCTTCATGATGCTTCAGAATTTGTAAGTGTTATTGAAAAAAGACAAGGCTTCAAGATCGGATGTATTGAAGAAATTGCTTTCAGAAATAAATTTATCAACGAAGAAAAGCTATTGGAAACAGCAGCTAAATATGGCAAAAGCGGCTATGGTGAATACCTGAAACAGCTTATCCGTAAATAAAAAAACAATTTGTAAATCCCACACACTATTGGCTTTATGGCCAATAGTTTTTGTTTATAACAACAAATATCAATATATTAGTTGTTGATTTTCGCTTTTATGTGAACAATTATTCATAAAACGAAGAAATAGAGTAAGAATTAATTATTATAAATTTGTAAAAACTTACACAGATGAATGAACCACAGCAAAAGTGGACAGAAACAATTGAAGCCAATCATTCTTTATTTGATATCCAGCTTAAAGAAGTATGGAAATATAAAGACCTTGTTTACATGTTTGTAAAAAGGGACTTTATATCAAGCTTCAAACAAACTATTTTAGGACCTATCTGGTTTTTTATCAATCCTATTTTTACCACGATCACTTATCTGATTATTTTCGGAAGGTTTGCAAAGCTTCCTACAGATGGCGCTCCTGGCCCAATATTTTATCTTGCAGGAGTTACTTTGTGGAATTATTTTGCCGGGGCATTATTAGGGACATCAGCAACGTTTACCGGAAATGCCAATATTTTTGGCAAAGTATATTTTCCAAGGTTAGTAACCCCTATTTCAATTGTCATTTCAAACCTGATGCGTTTAAGTGTTCAGTTTATTTTATTCCTTATGGTCTGGGCATACTATTTTATTAATCATGAAATTTCACCTAATTTATGGATACTGGCAACTCCATTTCTACTCATTCTCATGGCTTTATTTGCATTGGGAATGGGAATGATTTTTTCAGCTCTTACTACAAAATATAAAGATTTAAGCATGCTGTTGGCTTTTGGGATCACTTTATACATGTATGCGACTCCGGTTATTTATCCTGTATCTATGCTTCCCGGATATTTTAAGCAGTTAGCAAAATTCAACCCATTAACCGGTATTTTTGAATGTTTCAAATATGGCTGGCTGGGAGTAGGTGATTTCTCTCCCGTAATGCTAATAACCAGTACGGTTATCATTTTAATTCTTCTTGTGGTAGGAGTAGTTACTTTTAACAAAGTTGAAAAAACATTTATGGATACAGTATAAGTGAACATGAAAGCACTTGAATAAAAAAATTTAAAACTCTAAAACATGCTAGCTTTAAAAGCAGAAAACATATCAAAACAATACCGCCTGGGTGAAGTCGGGACCGGTACTTTATCTCATGACCTCAACAGGTTCTGGCATAAAGTAAGAGGAAAAGAAGATCCATATTTAAAAATTGGTGAAACTAATGACAGAGCTTCCAAAGGCAATTCAGATTACGTCTGGTCTCTCCGCGATATTAATTTCGAAATTGAACAGGGTGATGCTATAGGAATTATCGGAAGAAACGGTGCCGGAAAATCTACCCTCCTAAAGCTCTTAAGTAAAGTTACAAAGCCTACAACAGGAAAAATATATACCAATGGAAGAATAGCCTCTTTATTGGAAGTAGGAACAGGTTTTCACCCTGAAATGACGGGTCGTGAAAATGTTTTTCTCAATGGAGCCATTTTAGGAATGACCCGAAAAGAGATCAAACGTAAATTTGATGAAATTGTAGATTTTTCAGGTGTTGAAAGATATATTGACACTCCAGTAAAAAGATATTCTTCAGGAATGTACGTCCGACTTGCATTTGCTGTTGCAGCCCACCTGGAATCCGAAATTTTAATTGTAGATGAAGTACTGGCGGTAGGAGATGCTGATTTTCAGAAAAAATGTCTCGGTAAAATGGGGGATGTTACTAAAGGAGAGGGAAGAACTATTCTTTTTGTGAGTCATAATATGACTGCTGTAAAAGAGCTTTGTAATAAAGGTATCCTTCTTAACCAAGGGACTCTTTCCTATGAAGGAGATATGCTAAGTACTATTATTGAGTATCAAAAAAGCAGTACAAAAGCCAGTTCTTATTATTTTAACGGCAACATTAATGAGGCTTTAGGAAACGAAAATATCAGAATAAAAGAATTCTCTGTTAGTCCTATTCTCGGAAATTTGATTGACATTGATTCAGGAATAAGGGTAAAGCTTATTTTCCAAAATAATTGCCCCAATATTAATCTGGATACGACTTTTGAATTAAGAAATTACGAAGAACTTGTCATCTTCCATGTAGGAAAGCTTATTACAGAGAATGAAGATTCCAAAACAGGTGATTATACGGTAGAATTTGATATTCCGGCAGGCCTTATCAATGCAGGCAATTATTATTTTAAACTGATCTTCGGGAGAAATCAAACTGAAGTATTATTTGGAGTTGATAACTTCGTTGGCTTTGAAGTTGAAAATGTAAAAGTAGGCAGCAAACTTCACATCTATCCCGGAATTATGAGACCTAATTTTGACTATAATGTACAAACGCCATGATACCTCAGACGATACAACTTCTAAAAAGACATAACTCGATTTATGTTAGGTATAGGATTAAGAGGAATCTGCGCTTTTAAAGAGCAGTAGGAATTCATCACTGCATTATCAGGAAGTTGATATCATCACAAATGATAAAGGAGAAAAAGAGTATTTATTAAGAACGCTCTTATTACAGATTATACACCTGAAAATGTATTGGAGAAGGTTTGGGGATTTTTTAACCAATTCTCCAACTACTTATTGTGTCTGAGAAGGATTATGATCATTTTTTTAAGATACGGAATGAATTATAAAACACATAGATTAACTGACGTTCAGAGCAAAAATATTCCTGCTCTTGAAAATCTAGCCCAATATACAGGCTACATCATCTCAAAAGGTGAAATATTAGATCTAAATATGATGGACAACGAAGGAAATTTTTTATCAATTCCAAAATCATGATTTGTTGAAAAATGATTAAACCATTAACTTCTTTAAGATTCTTCTTTGCATTCTTTGTCTTCTTAAGCCATTTATCCTATTTAAAAGAGGACGAGAGGTATAAGACTATGTTTAACGATATATTTTCAGAAGGATTTTTGGGAGTTAGTTTCTTTTTCATATTGAGTGGATTCATCCTCGCGTTAAATTATAGAGATAAGTTTAAGAATAAAACAATTACTTTAAAAAAATTCTATATAGCCAGATTTGCCAGAATTTATCCATTATATCTTGTAACAATTTTGATTTCTATACCAATGCTGTATAGTAGTTTCAAAATATTGTTGTATAATATTTTCTTGATTCAAAGCTATATCCCTGACCAAAAATATTTTTTCTCATTCAATGCACCTTCATGGAGCATTTCTGATGAAATTTTTTTTTATGCTTTATTTCCTATTTTAATCGGAATTAGTTTTAAATTTAGTAGAATATTTAAAATACTATTATTAATAATATTTGTATCATTATTAATAGTACTAAATAATTTTTTACCTGAAGAAAAAAGCCATTATTGGCTTTATATTTCACCTTTCACAAGAATTTTTGATTTTATTCTAGGAATTCTGTTATTTGATGTTGCCCTTTATCTGAAAAATAAAAAAATAAGCTTACAAAAGAGCATACGTACATTTTTTGAAATAGGAGCTCTGTCTACCCTGGTATTATTTTTCATTTTTCATAACAACTTTCCTATCAGTTATAGATTTTCAATTTACTATTGGCCACCAATGTGTCTAATTATCCTAACTGCTGCAAATTCTTTTATTTCAGAGAAAAATATAACTTGGATTACAACTTTTTTTTCATGGAAATGGCTTGTATATTTAGGAGAGATTAGCTTTGGATTTTATTTAATTCATTATTTAGTCATAACTTACACACTTAAATATAATGATATAAAGGGAATTCACCTTACCGGTATCCCTCTAGCCTTAATAATGTTTTCTATTACACTTATTGCAAGTATTTTTGCTTATGAAATAATAGAGAAACCTTTCAACAAAAAAATAAAAAATTTATTCTCATGATTAAGTTCCTCGATTTACAAAAAATTAATTTAGAATATCAGCAGGAGATTGAAGCCAAGCTTATTGACGTTTTTCGTTCCGGCTGGTATCTTATGGGAAAAGAACTTGCCAGTTTTGAGCAAAATCTTGCCCAGTATACCGGAGCAAAATATGCCATAGGAGTAGCTAATGGTTTAGATGCATTACGGCTCATTTTACGCGCATATATTGAATTAGGCATCATGAGTACTGGTGATGAGATTATTGTTCCGTCCAATACTTATATAGCATCCATTCTTGCCATTTCAGACAACGGATTAGTCCCTGTATTAGTTGAACCGGATATCAATACCTATAATATTAATATTTCAAAAATTGAAGAAAAAATCACTTCTAAAACGAAAGGGATTCTTATTGTTCATCTTTATGGAAGAGTAGTTTTCTCTGAAGAATTACAGAATCTTACTCAAAAATATGATGTAAAAATCATCGAAGATAATGCCCAGGCTATCGGAGCTGAGTGGAATGGTATAAAAACAGGAAATCTTGGTGATGCAGCGGGGTTCAGTTTCTATCCAGGAAAAAACTTAGGAGCTTTAGGTGATGCAGGTGCAATTACAACCAATGATGAAGAGTTAACAAAAACGATAAGAGCTTTAGCTAATTATGGTTCAAATACAAAATATGTCAATATCTACCAAGGGTTAAATTCTCGTCTTGATGAAATTCAGGCTGCTGTTTTAGATATTAAATTAAAATACATTGATGAAGAGAATGAAACAAGGAGAAAAATAGCACGAAGATATGTCGATGAAATTTCAAACTCTAACATTATTCTTCCTGAAAACCCTGAAAATGAAAGTGAACATGTGTGGCATATCTTCCTGATCAGAACTGAAAAAAGAGATGAGCTTCAAAAATATCTTGCAGAAAATAATGTACAGACTTTGATCCACTACCCTATTCCTCCTCATAAACAGAAAGCATACAAAGAATGGAATACTCAATCTTTTACCATCAGTGAAAAAATTCATAAAGAAGTATTGAGTCTTCCTATTTCTCCTGTGATGGAAAATGAAGCCGTAACAAAAATTATAGAATTATTAAACAAGTTTTAATGGAAAGTCCTCTGGTAAGTTTCATAGTGGTTTCCTACAAACACTCAGAATTTATTGTTGAGTGTCTGAACAGTATTAAAAACCAAACTTATAAAAATTGGGAGCTTATCGTTGCTGATGACGCTTCTCCGGATAATTCCGTAGAAATCACAAAAAACTGGTTGAAAGAAAATAATATTCACGCAAAAACGAATTTTCACGAAATTAATAAGGGATTTGCAACCACACTTAATGAATGTATTGAAATGACGGAGGGTAAATATGTAAATATCATTGCTGCTGATGATTATTTCCATCCTGAATTTCTTGAAAAATGTCTTGCTTCTTTAGAGAATAAAAGCGATCGTTTCGGAATGGTTTTTTCAAGTTGTTTTATTATAAAAGAGGACAAAAGCCTGATCAATTATATTGATAATCTAAATTTTTACCAGAATGAAAATCAATTTAAAAAGACGTTAAAAAAAATGAATTTCATCCCGGCTTTAGCTACTTTGACCAAAAGAAAAGTCTTACTTGAAACCGGACATTATGATAAAAATATTCTCATTGAAGACTATGACAGGTGGCTTAGGATTAATGAAAACTATTTCATTGATTTTGTACCTGAAAATTTAGCATATCATAGAAAACATGATGAAAACATTTCCAAAATAAAAGAAAGAATCGTTTTTGTAGAAGAAATTCTTTTAAGATTAAAATACGACAGCAATCTTGAAAATAAAACAAAAATAAATAATGACATTAAAAAGATTTACCTAACGTCTACCGATAAAAAAGAAATTCAAAAGGTTTCTGAAAAATATTCCCAATATAAAGGTAAAGAACGTTGGCTGGATATATGTTTAAAGTATGGCTTCCCGGCAAAATTATATAATCTGAAATATAAATTTTTCTAAAATGTTTACAAGATTAAAAAACAACTTTGCAAAAAAAATCATTACTCTTATTGAGAATAATGAAAAAAGAAAGAAACAGGAAAAATGGAACATGTTCACTTCAAAATCTAATGTTAACATTCATTCCAGCTTTTTTCCAAAGGATGCAGAAATTTTCAAAGGTGAAAATAATCAATTGGGAACTATCACAATTGGTGAAAATTTTTTAATCCGAGAATATGGCCGCATTTTAGTTTTCCCAAATGCCAAGCTTCAAATCGGAAAGGGAGTTTTCTTTAATAACTATTGCTCAATTAATTGTTTAGACAATATTGAAATTGGAGATGATACTATTTTCGGTGAAGGCGTAAGACTATATGATCATAATCATTTAATCCATAAGAATGAAAATCTTTCCATAGAAAAAGAAAAATACACAAAAAAACCTATTAAAATTGGTAAAAACTGCTGGATCGGAAGTAATACCGTTATATTAAAAGGTGTTACTATTGGAGACAACTCCATTATTGGGGCAGGATGTGTAATACATCAATCTGTTCCTTCAAACACAATTATGAAAAATAAACAAAATTTAATTTCTTAATCTCTTTAAAATGAATACAAAAAAAATATTATTCATTTCCCACGAAGCCTCTTTATCAGGCGCTCCGATTCTTGTTTTAGATTTAATAAAAAGATTAAAGAAGGAAAAGGAAAACTATATCATTGATGTCTTATTGATCAGAGGCGGAGAATTATATGAAGAATTTGCAAAAGTATCAAACCAGATTGTTGTAGCACATTATCATCTGCAATCCTTCTCATTTCTTAAGAGAAATTTAAAAAGAATTCAGTCCCTTGTTTTCAGGAAAACAGAAACGCAACAAGATAAAATTGATAAAATCACCAATATACTTCTTGAGAACAACTATGATCTGGTTTATGGAAATACAATGGAATCACTAATTTGGGCACTCCCTTTCTACAAAAAGAATATTCCGACAATCGTTGCTATTCATGAGCTGAGTTTTGGAATTGAAAGTACATATTCTAAAGAATTTGTTTTAGAAAATATTTCAAACATCACACAAATCATCGCAGGTTCACAAGCCGTTGCAGACAACCTCATCACTAAGTACAACGCAAACCCTCAAAAAGTCACTGCTGTACATTCTTTTGTTGATACGGCTCTTACCATCCAAAAAGACAAAGACACTTTAAGAAGTGAGTTAAATATTAAAAATAATGAATTAATCATTGGAATTGCAAGTTCTCAGGAATTAAGGAAAGGAACGGACATGGTTCCTATGTTGGTTCAGAAGATAAAACAAAAAACCGATCTCGAGTTTAAATTCATCAATCTCGGTGGTAATTCAAAAAGTCCTGCCGTAAGATGTGCAAAGCTTGATGCAGAAAAGTTAGGAATAGAAAATAGTATGATTTTTATTGATCATAACAAGACCCCTAATGACTATATCAATATTTTTGACATTTTTATTCTGATGTCACGTGAAGACCCTTTCCCTTTGGTAATGCTTACTGCAGCGAAACTTAAAAAGCCCATTATAGCTTTTGAAAAAAGTGGTGGCGCAGTAGAATTTTTAGAAAATGATCATGGGGTTCTTATTCCGTATCTGGATTTGGAGGTGATGGCAGCAAAAGTAGTTACCCTTATGCTCAATTCCAGCTTGCGGGAAACTTATGGAGAAAACATTCACCACAGACTGGAAAATGAATATTCTGATAAAAAACTGGCCGGTAAAATTTTCACTATAATTGATAGCTTACTTTAAAAAATGATTTCCATTATTATCTCCTCCTATCTTCCGAAGTTTTTTTCTGCTCTCGAAAAAAATATAGAGGAAACTATTGGCAGTTCCTACGAACTAATTAAAATTGACAACCCCGGATTAATGGGGATCTGTAAGGCATACAACCAAGGAGCTGAAAAAGCAAAATACGAAAATCTTCTTTTTATACATGAAGATATTCTATTCCATACTCAAGGTTGGGGAGAAAAGCTTAATAAACATTTAAGTAAAGAAAACACAGGAATCATAGGCATTGCAGGATCTTCATATGTCCCTTCTGCTCCTTCAAGCTGGACAGTTTCAGAGAAATATAATTTTGTACATATATTACAAGGGGATAAAAGCAATACAGATTCATTTCTAATCCACTCCACCAAGCGAAACAGAGAAGAGGTTTTTGCTGTAGATGGTGTTTTTATGGCCATTAAAAAAGAAAATTACGCTCAATTCAAATTTAACGAAACCATATTAAAGGGTTTTCATGGCTATGATTTGGACTTCAGCCTCAGAGTGTCAAAAAAACTTCAGAATTATGTGATAGATGATATTCTCATAGAACATTTTTCAAAGGGAAATCGGGATAAACTCTGGCTGGACAATACTATTCTGGTAAGGGAAAACAATCACTTAACTTTCCAAAAAAAATCAGATTCTGAAACTGAAAAAAAGAGTTTCCTTGGTTTTTTATATAACTATTTCACTTATTATCCTATAAATACAAAAAACATAGTATTTACTTTAAAATTTTATCCTAAAAAACTTACTTTTAATGATCATCTGATTATTACAAAGAAGTATTTTAAATATATTAGATACCACAAGAGTATCAACAGAAAGATAAACACAAACACTGAGAACTAAAAATTTATTACTTTCACTATGGTGAAGAAAAAATATAATAGAATATGATTATAGGAACAGGGCTTATTGCCAATTCATTAATGAATATTGATACAAACGATATATTATATTTTGCATCAGGAGTTTCCAACTCTTTGGAAACACGAACATCCGAGTTTGAAAGAGAATTTTCTCTTTTAAAAACGGTATATGAACAAAATAAAGGAAAAAAAATGGTCTATTTCTCCACCTTAAGCATTCTTGACCAATCCAAACAGAAGAGTCTCTACGTCATTCATAAAAAAAAGATTGAGGACTATATAAAGAACAATATTGAGGATTATGTAATTTTAAGAATCGGAAATATTGTGGGTAAAGGCGGAAATCCCAATACCCTTTTTAATTTTCTTAAAACACAGATCGCGAACAAAACTGAATTTACACTCCATACTAAAGCCAGAAGACTGCTTTTGGATATAGAAGATATTTCCAGGTTCTTAGAATCACAATGCTTACATGTTAATAATAAGATTATTAATTTTTCATTTCCGTACAATTTTGATTTAAAAGAAATTATCCGTGCGATTGAAAAAGAGACTTATCAAAAAGCCTGTTATTCAGAAGTAGATGAAGGAGACTTTTATAAAGTAGATTTTGAGGAAGAGATCATCACTTTCTTCTCAGGAATAAGCCCGGAAAATTACCTTGAAACATTAACTCAAAAGTATATTTAAGAATGGCTGTTGTTCATGTAATTATCGTTACTTATAATGCCATGCGATGGGCAGAAAGATGTTTTTCAAGCTTAAAAACCTCTTCAGTACCGATACAATGTATTGTAGTAGACAATGGTTCTACAGATGGTACACAGGAATATATTAAAACTCACTTTCCCGAGGTAGATTTTATACAGTCTCCTCAAAATTTAGGCTTTGGAAAAGCCAATAATCTAGGAATTGAAAAAGCGTACAGGGGAGGAGCAGAATTCTTTTATCTGATGAATCAGGATGCATGGATTTTTCAAGACAGTTTTCAACATCTATTGGATGTATACAACACTTATCCTGACCCAAAAAAAATAGGTATCTTAAGTCCTATGCACCTGGATGGTACGGAAAAGAATCTCGACATTTTTTTTGAAAGGTATCTGGCAAGAAATACCCATGTCAACAGGATCTTCTCAAATACTTTTACCAACACACAACAGGAATATTATGAAATTGACTTTGTAAATGCAGCGCACTGGTTCTTACCCAGAAAGACGATTGAAGAAATTGGAGGTTTTAATCCTTACTTTTTTCATTATTCCGAAGATTATGAATATGTTCAGCGGGTAGCCTATTTTGACAAAAAAATACTGGCATGTACTAAAAGTAAGGTAGTACATGATGGCAGACAAGACTTTAATAAAACAAGCCATATCAATGCCAAAAGGGTACAGAGAGAACAGCGTTACCTGGATCCCCGGCTAGAGTTTAGCAGATCTGTTTTAAAAAAAGACTTCATTCCTGATATCATCAAGCAAACGGTGATGGGAAAATTCTCAGCTGCAATACGTATTTTTAAGGAATACAAGTATCAGAAAAGCAGATTTGAAGAAATCATGAGCTCCCGAGAAACACTTAAAAAGAAACAACATTCTTTTTTAAATATATAATTTACAGATAGTATCTTCGAATAATAATGGAAAATAAAATACCACTGGTTTCTGTAATAATGCTTACCTATAAGCATGCTCCTTATTTGAAACAGGCTATAGAAGGAGTACTTGCACAGAAAACAGACTTCCCGATTGAGTTGATCATTTGTAATGACAATTCACCAGATTATTCTGATGCCATCATTTCAGAGTATGCAGCCCGGTTTCCGGACCTCATCCGGTATTTTAACCATAAAGAAAATATTGGATTTGTAGAAAATCAGAGATTTGCATTCGGCAAGGCACAAGGGAAATACCTCGCCTACTGTGAAGGTGATGATTATTGGACAGATCATGAAAAATTACAGTTTCAGTATGACTTTCTGGAAGCTAATCCGGACTATGTGATGGTTACTGCCAGAAATTTATTATTCCATCAGGATGAAAATAAATTTACAGAGGATGGAAAAGACTATATGTTTAAAAATCAGGAACATATTGATTATACGCAGGACAGTTTTTTTGTACAGCGTCCTACACAAACATTTACCTATCTTGTAAGGAGAAAGTTTGTAGATCTCAAATGGATAGATGTTTACCCAAATTACAGGGATTTATATTATTTTTACCATGCCCTCGAATTTGGAAAAGGCAGAAGTTTCAATACTATTGTTGGAGTATACCGGCTTCACAGCGGAGGTGTTTTCAGTTCTTTGGAAAATGAAAAAAAATTCCGTACTTCAATTAATATTTTTAAAAACATCAAGAAAGTCAATAATGATAACAGAGCGGATCAGCAGATCGTAAAGAATCTGGATGAACTCATTAATAAATATTATTATGAAAAAGAGTTTGCTTCTCCCTTAGTAAACAACAAATTGTATACTGCAATTTTTGAACGTTTTTCAATCTCCAGGGACTGGGGGACTGGCATCAGTCAATTATTAAAAATAATAAAATATACTTTTACAAGATAATTCATTAAAAATTTACAATGCCTAACGTCTATATTATTATTGTTACTTACAATGCCATGAAGTGGGCCGAAAGATGTTTTACAAGTTTAAAACAGTCTTCTGTTCCTGTGCAATGTATAATTATTGATAATGGGTCCACAGATGGTACACAGGAATATATAAAAAACCACTTTCCTGAAGCTGATTTTATTCAAGCGGACAGTAATCTGGGCTTTGGAAAGGCCAATAATATAGGTATTGAAAAAGCCTACCAAAAAGGTGCAGATTTTTTTTATCTGATGAACCAGGATGCATGGCTTTATCAGGACAGTATGGAAAAAATGCTAGATATTTATAACCATCACCCTAACAAGGACGAGATTGGGATTATCAGCCCTTTCCATATAGATGGTTCAGAAAAATATCTGGATATTTTTTTAGACCAGTATATCGCTAAGAATTATGAAAAAACCAGGCTGATTTCTGACCTTTATTTTCAGACCCTGAAGCCTTTTTATGAAATCAAATTTGTGAATGCCGCCCATTGGCTGCTGCCCAAAAAAACAATAGAGACAGTAGGTGGTTTTAATCCTTATTTTTTCCATTATGGAGAAGATGATGAGTACGTGAACCGTATTCATTTTCACCAGAAGAAAGTATTACTTGTCCCCGGCAGTAAGGTGGTGCATGACGGTGTTCAGTCACTTCATAAAATAGACTTCACAAAGTATGAAGACGTCCGTATTGAAGTCAATATTATGAATCCGAATCTTCCCAATGCTCTTGAACTTGAAAAAAAAGCCCTTAAGCAAAGCATGTTTAAAAATATAATGACGGGCAATATTAGTAAGTATAAACAGCTTTCAAAGAAATATAAAAAAATATCCAGAGACGGGGAAACATTAACAGATTTACGAAATCAGCTGAGTCAGAAAGGTCCTACTTTTCTTAATCTGTCGTAAATTAGCCAATACAAAAAAATGAAAATTAATGATGAAAAATAAAAATCTATGTGTGGAATAGCGGGAATTATAAGCAGTAATGCCAGAAATTATCAGGAAGAAATCAAAAAAATGACAGATTCCCTGATACACCGAGGTCCTGATTCTTCGCATTATGAATTTTATGACAATGCAGCATTAGGCCATCGCAGACTTTCCATTATAGATTTATCTGAAAATGGAAAGCAGCCCATGTTCTCCAATACTAAAGAAGAATGTATTGTTCTCAATGGTGAAATCTACGGATATCAGGATATTAAAAAGCAATATGCCGAATATCCTTACCATGGAGAATCTGATACAGAAGTTATCCTTGCTATGTATCAGAGGAAGCAGGAAAACCTGATCCACGAGCTTCCGGGAATGTTCGCATTTGCGATCTGGGATAATCAGAAAAAACAATTATTCTGTGCCAGAGACCGTTTTGGAGAAAAACCTTTTTATTATGCTATTGGGAACAATAACGAGTTTATTTTTGCATCGGAAATCAAAGCTATCCTGGCCTCTGGTCTTATTCAACCCAAAGTAAGCTCTGATGCCCTCTCCCATTATCTTCAATATGGATATGTAAGTACATACCAAAGTATTTACAGTAATATATACACCCTGCCTCCTGCCCATCAGCTGATCTGGAAAGAAGGTAAAATTAGTGTATCACGCTATTACAGTTTACCGGCAAAAGACAGAATGATCAGTCTTTCTGATGCTAAAGACGAATTTTTGCATCTCCTCAAAAATGCAGTAAAAAAACAGCTTATTGCAGATGTAGAAGTAGGTAGTTTTTTAAGCGGAGGGTTGGATTCTTCATCCATTGTTGCATTGGTAGATGAATTTTTACCTCAGCAGACCACCATCAGTTTTGGATATGACCATAAAGATAATGAGCTAAAATATGCTAAAGAAATTGCAGATAAATATAAAACCAACCATATAGAGGTTCATGAGAAAAAAGAAGATCTTGTCACTTCTCTTTTAAAGATCACTCCTTTTTTTGATGAGCCCTTTGCAGATGCTTCCTTTATCCCACATTATGAGATATGTAAAGCAGCTAAGAAAAACCTTACTGTAGTGTTATCCGGAGATGTAGGAGATGAACTTTTTGGCGGTTATCATTTTTATACCGTTGAAAACAAGATGAAACAGCATTTCAGCTATAAAAATATAATGGCTCAATTTGGATTAAAATTATATCAAAAGCTAAGAACCACTTCTTTTATTACTCAAAAAAATATACAATATGATTCTATTCTGGATTTCCATTTGAATGCTGTAAGAAATGACTTTAATAAGAAAGAAAGGAAGCACCTCGGTATTTCTTCCGACTACCTCCAGCCTTACAGCTTCACACCGGATACGGACTCACTCAATGATATTATGAGAACCGATCTTGAGAACTATGTTCCGGCTAATATGATGGTAAAATCTGACAGGATGGCTATGGCCAATTCACTGGAAGTAAGGACTCCGTTTCTTGATCTGGATTTTGCAGAATTCTGCATACAGCTACCCGATCAGTTGAAATTAAGCAATACCAATGACAAGATTATTCTTCGGGAAGCGATGGGATCATATTGGACCGAAACCATCAGGAAGCGTCATAAACAGGGATTTGGATTGGGAGTAAAGAACTGGTTTACCGAAGAAAACCTCATGAATTTCTCCAATGACATGCTGAAAAACCCCAATCATAAAGTATTTAATTTTATTGATTTTAAAGCCACTCAAAGCTATCTGAATAAAGATGAAAAACATTGGAATCTTTTGCAACTTGCCCTTTGGGCAGATAATAACCAATCTGTACTGTAATGCTTGATATTTCTGTAATCATCCCTGTATATAATGCTGCTGAATTTTTAGAAAAATCAGTAATCTCTGCGTTACAATTTGAAGAAGTTAAAGAAGTTATTTTAGTCGAAGATAAATCAACCGATCATTCCCTGAAAGTCTGTAAACGATTAGCAGGAGAACATTCAAAGGTTAAGCTTTTTCAGCATCCTGACCAGGAAAATCATGGAGCTGCAGCTTCAAGGAATCTGGGAATTGAAAAAGCAACCGGAAGTTTTATTACATTTTTAGATGCAGATGACTATTATCTTCCAAACAGGTTCGATGCAGAGAACACCCTCTTTAATGATCCAAAAGTAGACGGAGTATTCAATGCTGTGGGTATTGAATACCTGACTGAAAAAGGAAAAGAAGAGTTTCAGTCTAAATTTAGCGACAATACACTTACTACAGTCAATTATCCTGCTGAGGGAAAAGAAGTTTTCAGGGGACTCTTAGGCTTTACACCGAAAACTTTCGGTACATTTTTTCACCTGAATGCATTGACTGTAAGAAAATCTGCCCTTGAGAAGCATTCTTTAAACTTTAATAAGGTTCTGCGTGTGCATCAGGATTCTGATTTTATCATTAAGCTGGCTTATCACTGTTATTTAAAGTCCGGGATTATAGATCAGGCTGTAGCGATGAGAGGTATACATGATGACAACAGAATTACAAAAATCATAAGGTATTCCCCTCAATACAATCAAAGGCAATATCTTTTCTGGAACTCTTTGTACGAATGGTCTAAGCCATTATCTTTAGAACCGGATTATGCCCAGCATATCTACCTTCAGAAAAAAGCATTTGAGCTTTCTGCAAAAAAAGGACTTTCAAAAATGACGAGCCTATTGGCCACTATTCTTAAAAATCCCAATATATTGCGGACAAAATACAGGTTCACCTATTCTCATTGATGAAATTCAACCTCCAATAAGTCCTGGGTAACATCAGTATTCTACCGAAAGGATAACTTACACCTAAAAACTTAAAGCCTCTATTAATTTTTTTAGAGGTTTTCTTTTTTAATATCCAATGTATATTAAAAAATATCTCATACAACCAATTTACCTTGCTTATATGGTATAAAATGATGTTTTAATCTTTATTATATTCAAAAAAATAAGTATTTCACTGTTTCACAAGGTTAAGAATTGTAAAACTAGAATTAAAAGCTTAAATTTCGTACTTGAAATGACAGTGTAAAAAACACAATTAATTTATTATAAAAAGGTGAAATGAAGATTTCAGTAGTTATTCCCGTCTATAATGCCGAAAATTATGTCCTTCAGGCAGTGGAATCTGCTCTTCAGTTTGATGAAGTTTATGAGGTAATTCTCGTTGAAGACCAGTCTCCGGACAATGCACTGCAGGTATGTAAGCAGATTGCTGAAAAATATGATAAAGTACAGCTTTATCAGCATCCGGATAAGAAAAATCACGGAGCAGGCCCAAGTAGGAATTTAGGCATAGAAAAATCAACGGGAGACTTTATTGCTTTTTTAGATGCAGATGATTATTTTCTGCCTAATCGGTTTGATGCGGAAAAGGAACTTTTTAAAAATCCGGAAGTAGATGGAGTATATGGAGCACTTGGTGTCCATTATTATACTGAAAAAGCAAAAGAACAATACTACAGTTTATTTGGAGACAGGCTTACCACCGTCTATAAAAGATACGATACCTACCATATCTTTCTGGGACAGCTGCACATGCTTGGAAGCTTTGGATTGTTCAGTATTGACACCCTGACAGTTCGCAGAGAGGCATTAACGAAAAAGATGAATCCTTTATTCAAACCTCATCTGAGAATGCATGAAGACACCGAATTTCTGCTTCGTCTGTCTTATTATCTTAATCTATATCCCGGAATTATTGATAGCGCAATAGCAATGAGAGGGGTACACGAAAATAACAGAATAACAAAAATAGATTCCCGTGCAATAAATCCCGCTATATCACGGACAGTGCTTTGGAAGGAGATAAAAACATGGTCACAAACTGAGGGTGATATTTCCGAAGATATCAAACTTCACATAGAAAGAATGCACCGCAGCTTCGAAATTGCAAAAGCCCCGGCTTTCAAAAAATGGGGAATGATTATCAAATACCTGTTTACAGATTATAAAAGTATAAGATCCGGTCTCTATAATATTAACTTTAGGCATTCACTGATCTGATTGGTGATCCTGCTATGTTTATTCTATTTTACAGAGCTGTATTTCCACTTTTTTAATTAATTTTTAAGCCACAAGTCTTTATATTTGATTATCTTGCATCACACAAATGATCAAAAAAATTCAGTTAGCAAAAAATGAAAATTTCTGTAATAATTCCAGTTTATAATGCCGAAAAATTTGTTTTCCAGGCAGTAGAATCAGCCCTTCAGTTTGATGAGGTCTATGAAGTTATTCTGATTGAGGACAAATCTCCAGACAATGCACTACAGGTATGCAAACAACTTATTGAAAAAGACAACAGGATAAAACTTTATCAGCATCCTGACAAAGGGAATCACGGTGCCGGCCCTACCCGGAATCTGGGAATACAAAAAGCTACCGGAGATTTTATTGCATTTCTGGATGCAGATGATTATTTTCTTCCCAACAGATTTGATGCTGAAAAAGAACTTTTTAAAGATCCAAAAGTAGAAGGTGTATACGGAGCACTTGGCGTCCATTATTATACTGAAAAAGCAAAAGAACAGTACTATTCCGTATTTGGAGACAGACTGACTACCGTGCATAAGAAACATAGTCCAAAAGAAGTTTTTCCGGGACAAATCTATATGCTTGGAAGCTTTGGACTGTTCAGTATTGATACTTTAACGATACGAAGAGATTCTCTGCTAAAAAAAATGAGTACTTTATTTAAAGCCAGTTTAAGGCTCCATCAGGATTCGGAATTTTTATTCCGTCTTTCCTATTATCTTGATCTGTATCCCGGTATTTTAGATAAAGCTATAGCGATGAGAGGTGTACATGAAAATAACCGGATTACTCAGGTAGATTCGAAAAAAATCAATCCGGCTACTACCAGGGTTCTTTTATGGCAGGAAGTTGACAATTGGGCTAAAAATGAAGAAACAATACCAGATCATATCAAACTGCATATCAACAGAATGTACAGAAGTTTCCGGATCGCAACAACTGCTGCTCCTCAAAAATGGGGAGTTATCCTAAAACATTTGATCTCAGATTACCCGAGTATACGTTCGGGGATTTACAATATTAATTTCAGAAAAAATTTATTTTAGCGTTTCCCTACTTTGATAGAGTCTGCTATTCTGGAAGTAAAAACCTTACTTGAATTCCGGTACATATGGTTTCCGTCAGTATATATATACGTTTCGCTTGCCTCTGAAAAATCAAAAAATTTCACATTCTGTTTTCGTGAAACATCCTGTAATAGCTTGCTGAAATGGGGGAACTTTTTATTTTCAATGGCCATAATGCCTTTAGAAGCAGGGATCCGAACCAGATACACCGTTCCTTTAGTTCTTAAATAGTTAATGATCTCATCAAAAGCTTTGAGCCGTTCCTGCGACAACTCGGCCTGTTGGGCTAAAGCCTTATAGAACACTTCTTTTTTGGTAGTTCTGGCAGCCACAGAATCTTTATGCATATTCACATTAATTTCCATCCATCCGTCTTCATGAAGAAATGAACTGGATTTCCCAACTGCATCTGCTCTTTCCGCGTATATTTTGAACCAGCTTCTTGTATAGTGTTTTAGCAGGTATTCATAATTTGGAGACCTGTCATAAGTGTACACATCATTCAGTGGTGAGTGTTCTTCCGGAAAATCTTTGACATTTTTAGTGTTTTTATCCAAGGATAAAGTCCATGGACTTACTGTCAGAATGAAAATTCCATTTTTTGTTTCAGGATCTAATTTTCTTTTTAATGCTTTAAAATAGATCTGCCCATAAGGTGACTCAACAACATTGAGCGAAAAATTATCAAATTCCCTTGAAAGTTTCTTTTTTAAAACACTGGGTACAACTGCCTGTGATCCCCGGGAATCCCCCAAAATGATATTCTGTGGCTTTTTAACCGCAAAATGCATATAGTTATCATCTGTATTTCCGTCAGCATAACTTCCAAGTACAGCAAATACCGTTGCTACTGCCAGAAAATAAGATCCTATTTTTATTAAAAACTTCTTCATGCTAAAACTGAAAATAAATAAATTCATTATTCCCGAAATTGGCATAACGGAGAATGATATAAATAATAACCATATAAAAAAGACGTCTCATCCATGGATTGAATCTTCTTATTTCCAAACCATGAAACTTTTCTCTATTGATCCACTCTACCAAAAGCATAAACCCAATCAGTGCCAGTATTTTTACAGGTAATGGATGTGGTAAAGTAAAAATTCCGGTACTGCAGATTCTCTTTATATAATCTAAAGCCTGGGCTACAGATTCTGCTCTGAAAAAAATCCACGCAAAGCAAGCCGCTAAAAAAGTAATAAAGATCTGAAAACATTCCTTAAAGGAGGGTAATACCTTCCCCTGTGCTGCCACTCCAATATTCTGACGATTTTTATTCATTATCAGAAGAGGCATAAAATACAGCGCATTAAGTCCTCCCCAAATAATAAACGTCCAGTTGGCACCATGCCAGAACCCGGAAACAAGGAAAATAATAAATGTATTTCTGATCTTCATAGAAAGCCCTCCTTTACTGCCTCCTAAAGGAATATAAAGATAATCCCTGAACCATGAAGAAAGCGAAATATGCCATCTCCTCCAAAATTCAGCAATATCTCTTGAGAAATAGGGAAATGCAAAGTTTTTCAGGAGCTCTATTCCAAACAGTCTGGAAACCCCTAATGCGATATCCGAATATCCGGAAAAATCACCATAGATCTGGAATGCAAATAATACAGCTCCTATTACTAAATTTCCAGGGCTTTCCGTCTGATAGTTTGTAAAGATCTCATTTACTAAAGGAGCACAGTTATCTGCAATGACCATTTTTTTGAAGAACCCCCAAAGTATCTGACGCATGCCATCTACAGCCTGCTCATAATTGAATGTTCTTTTTTTCTGTATCTGAGGTAATAGATGGGTAGCCCTTTCTATTGGGCCTGCTACAAGAAGAGGAAAGTAGCTTACAAATACGGCATAATCTGTAAAGTTACGTTCAGCTTTAATCCTTTTTTTATACACATCTATGACATAAGAAAGACCATGGAATGTATAGAATGAAATACCTACCGGAAGGATAATTGTAAGAAGCCAGATATTCGCTTTGAACCCAAATCCACCAAGAAGTTCGGCAAAGCTTCCAACAAAAAAGTTATAGTATTTAAAAAAGCCCAGAAAGCCGAGATTGATGGCAATACTTAATGTAAGCCAAAATGTGGCTTCCCGCTTATTTTTACTGTTCTCAATCTTAATACCTGAAAGATAATCCAAACCAATAGAAAACAGTAGCAAAAAGAGAAATCTCCAGTCCCAGCATGCATAAAAATAAAAACTGGCCAACAGCAACAGCCTGTTTTGATGCTGAAATTTTTTATTGAAAACAAACCAATAAAGACAGAATACGATTGGTAAAAAGATAAGAAACCCTATTGAATTAAATAACATATTGCCTTTTTAGAAGTTATTGATATTTAAATACCTCCCATAAAGCAATAAACCATCTATTTCGATATTGTTTTTTGGGGGGAACATTTTTTATTTTGATCATTATGAGCGTTTTAAGTTAGATAAAAATACATATCCTCAGCTCAATTTTATTTTTTTAAGATAATCCCTGAGCGGCTTTTCAATAAACTGATAAAATAAAGCAGAAGTAATAATAAGAGTACCCATATAAATCCAGAATATATTGTCAATTCCAAGATTATATGGTTCCAGAATCTCCCTTAAGATATATAAAATAGGGATATGTGTTATATAAACAGCATAGCTTGCTTCTCCTAAATATTCTAACGGTTTTAATGAAAATATTCTGGTCAGTGTTCCGTTATTCTTCGATATCAAAACAATAAGCGGAATAAACAGCAGCGCCATCAGGCCGTTATGATAGAAAAGAGGTACAAAGATCAACGCCAATAGTATTAATAGGAAAATTACAATGACAGGAACATCGTAATTTTTCTGCTTATGATTTTTCACAAAAAACAGCCCTGCCAGGTTTCCTACAAGAAATTCATTAATATGCATCAGTGGGAAATAATACAGCAGTTCGTGACTCTCTGTATGAGGTCCTTCATAATATTGGGACCCAGCATAAAGACTACAAATTACCTGCGTTACAATCCAGATAATAATGGTAATCACCCAGATGCTTTTATTTCCTTTAGAATAAAAATGATTATAGAGTAACGGGAAAAGCAGATAAAACAAAAATTCAACAGAGATAGACCAGCCCGGGAAATTAAGAACCATAGCCTCTCCTGGAATCCAGCTCTGAAGACCCAACAAGTATAAAAAAGCTTTATAAAAACTAAACCCTGAATACCGGGTGATCAGATATAGCAAAAGCCCCAATACATACAATGGATAGATCCTGGCAAACCGATTTTTGTAATAATCAAAATACTTGATCCTGTCTTTCTTATGATAGGCTACGATCATGATAAAGCCGGAAAGAATAAAAAAATAGCTTACTCCTACATTCGCTTTCAGAAAAATATTAGAAATGTAATCTATTTTGTATAGAAACATATCTTTATTGAAGTGGGAAATGACAATAGCCATAGCCGCAAGAAACCGGGTAAATGTAATCTGGGTTATCTTCATAAAAACGGCCAAACAGTCATATTATACATTGTATTTAATGTCCTTTATCCAGAAACCTTTATTTTATTACTGTAAAGTATAGTCATGAATTATTTTCGTTGAATAAACTTATTACAATCCGCTCACCATCTTATAAAAAAAGGAACAAACTGTTTTATTATAAAGCTTATTTAATAAAAACACCAATATATTTTCCTTCGTATTCTACTACTGTACTTTCAATATTATTTTTTTCACAAAAATCCTGATACGCAGAGTTATCACCAATATCATCGCTGATGAAGACTCCTCCTTCTCTCAAATGCTTATAAAGCTCATCGTAAGCCCACATCCTGCCATTATAACTTTTATCAGAATCATAATGGAGAACATCAAAAACTTTATTTTCTGAGAAAATCCTGGGTAAGGACTCTTTGTCTGCAAAACGGAATAATTTCCAACCTCCTTTAAGGTTTTCCGGAACTACATATCCTACATATTGATCACCATCCTGTGCCAGGTAAGGCATATCCGAACTGTAGAGTGTTCCGTTTCTTTTTACCAGTGATAAAAGCGTTGCCAATGAAGACCACCCATAGGCAACTCCAGTTTCCACTACATGCTGAGCTTTGGTAAACTCACAGGCATAGTAGATAAGCTCTAACGCTCCGGGGCCTCCCATTTTTACAGGACATCCCCTTTCTTTTTCTGCTGCTGTAGCTAAAACTTCCTGATAATTGTTACGGAAAGCATCTATTTCAAGCCCAAAAAGCTTAGAAACGGCTTCTTTCTGTGATACTGCTCTTGCAGCGGCCCAGGAATTGGTTTTATCTTTTCCTTTAAAGGCATTGCCCCTGTTGACAGTATTTTTAATAATCTTCCGGCCTAACTCCGGATAAAGATCAGGTCTTTTTAAATACCCGATAAATGTTTTGAGAACTCTAGTTACTTCACTCACTGTGTTGCCTTTAATTGAAGCAAAAATAAAGATTTTTTTTCATTTATCTAAAAACAGGCTATATTTGTGTAACTCAAAGTGAAAAAAAAATTACAATATGCTTTACAATTTTTTTGAAAAAATTCAAAGAAAAAAACAACTGTCTTCTTTAAAAAAGCACCCTAATGTATTTTCTCAGAATATAAGAATTGGTGTAGGCAATCATTTTGTCCTGGATAGAAACCTGAAAAAAGTAAATATTGGCCATTCAGCAGATTTCAGGAACTACATTTCTATTCTTGTTTTAGAAAACGCCTCTTTAGAGATAGGAACTGATTTTTTTATGAATAACTTCTGTTCAATTAATTGTATGGAACACATCTCTATTGGTAGCCATACGTTATTTGGAGAGAATGTAAAGCTTTATGATCATAACCATTGTTATGAAACCTCGCCTGAATTTAAAGTATATTCATCAAAGTTTAATAAAGCTCCCATAAAAATAGGCAGTAATTGCTGGCTTGGAAGTAACGTAACAGTTCTTAAAGGAGTAACCATAGGTGATAATTGTATTATAGGCGCCGGATGTACTATTTATCAGGATATCCCTCCGAATACAAGGGTTATCAATAAGCAGGAGCTAATTTTCGATTCACTTTAATCACGGATGAATTTTTTTTCCTGATAGAATAGCATGAAGCGGAGAAACCACAAAGCTATCAATGGTAAAAAATTCCGGAATACTTCCAATCATGAGATTTTCGCACTTTTGCAAATACCAACATGGATATATAGGAAAGAAAAAAACTCCATTACTTTACATAAATTTTTAAGATAATGTCAGAAAACAAGAAAATACAGGTTCTTTTCAGACACCGCTCTATGGAAATGGGAGGGGTAGAAAAAGTGGTACTGAGCATGCTCAACAATCTGAATCCTGATAAATTTGAATTAACTATATGCCTAAACATGAATCAGGGAGAACTTCGAAATGAAATCCCGGGTCATGTAAAAAAGATCTACCTTACTGAAGGCAAAGAGAGTTTTTCCAAAAACCCTTTCATCAATAAACTTCAGCTGGCCCGCAGAAGACTAAAACTGATAAGAATATTAAAAAATCCAAGAATTGCTGACCGTATCTTAGGAAATAAAAAGTTTGATATAGAGATCTCTCCCTCTTATGCTACATTCTCATCTGTAAACAATTCAAGCAATAAACATTCAAAAAAAATAGGCTGGTTTCACTCCGAGATCAATTTACCTGCCCTACAGCCAGTAGTTCCGGAGATCATAGACAACTTTCAAAAGTTTGACCATATGATCTATTGCTCGCAAAGGATCAAAGAAATGATGCATCTGTATTATCCGGATTTAAAATATCCTGCAGAAAGTGTTGTCATTAATGCAATTCCTATCGAAGAAATTAAAAAAAAGGCAGAAGAGAAATTAGAAGACTTCCCTCAGGGACCTGTTTTTGTTTCCGTAGGCAGACTTCATCACAGAAAAGGGTATCACAAACTTATTGATGCTCATAAAAGATTGATAGAGGAAGGTTTCCAACACAGTATCTTAATCCTTGGAAATGGAGAAGAAATGGAAAACCTGAAAGAACAGATCAACACCAATAATGTTCAGGATACGTTTATTTTATGTGGCAATAAAATGAATCCCTATCCTTACATTAAGAAGGCAGATTATTTTATTCTTCCTTCCGAATCTGAAGCATGGCCACTTGTAATTGCTGAAGCATTGATTCTTCAAAAACCAATTATTGCAACGGATACCGGCGATGTTGGAATCATGATTAAGGACCGCGAAACAGGATATCTAATCAAATACGAAACCAACGAAATGTATGAAGCTATGAAAAAGTTCCTTTCTGATCCGGAATTGATCTCCAACATCAGAAAGAACCTTCTTACCATCGAAGATCAGTTTGATAATCAAAAAATCTTCAATGCCGTTGAGCAGATCCTTGAGAATCTTTATCAACAAAAACAAAGTGAATGATGATAATTAAATAATCATCATTCATCTTCAAAGTTTTCCAACCCAATAATATTCATCAGATCAGATACCGTTTCCATATTTTTAAACTGATCCGGATCAAGCTGTTGATTAAAGTTTTCATCTACAAAAGCAATGACAGAGAGTAAACTTATGGAATCATAGTTTTCCAGATCCTTTAACTTAGTGTCCCGGTTCAGCATTTGTTTTTCTTCTAGTTCCTCTTGTAACTTTTCTAAAAAAACGGAAGTTTTCATATATTTTAAATTTTATGATTTGAAAATTAAAAGTCCATTATAGTGGCTCCCCAGGAATATCCTACTCCAAAACCAGCCAATAAAATCTTATTTCCTCTTTTCAACAGGCCTTTATCCAGCATATTTTTCAGTGCAATTGGAATGGTTGCAGAGACTGTATTCCCCGTTGTCTCCATATCAATATAGAATTTTTCGGTTGGAATTTTCATTTTTCGTCTCAAATAATTCAGCATAAAAGAATTAGCCTGATGAAAAACAAAATAATCAATATCATCCATGGTAAGCCCATTTTCATCCATGGTCTCTTTAATCAATCCCGGGATTTTTTCTATGGTAAAATTAAAAATCTCAGGTCCGTTCATATAAAGATTCTCAGGATCAAATTCATGATTTGGGTTTAGTGTAAAATCTGTTTTGAAACCTCCCTTTTTTACGATTAGGTTTTCAGCTCCACTGCCATCAGTTCCCAAACAAAATTTATAATCGCCTACATTGGTATCTTTTTCAATAATTACTGAAGCAGAGGCATCTCCGAATATACAACGGTTTCCTTTATCTTTAGGATTGATATGCTTGGTATATGTTTCAGAAGTGACCAACAATACGCTTTTAGCAATTCCGGCGGCTATTAAACCTTTGGCAAATGCCAGGCCATAGACAAATCCTGAGCATCCCAAATTAAAATCCATGGCTCCTATATTTTTTCTCAGTCCAAGCTTATCCTGCAAAATACAGGCGGTGGTTGGAAGGAAATAATCCGGACTTTGGGTACAGAAAAGAATAAAGTCTATTTTACTTTTATCATAGTTCTCAAAAACCTTTTCTGATGATTGTATAGCCAGATCCAGGACGGTTTCATTTTCTGAAGAAATATGACGCTGTACGATCCCTACTTTTTCCCGGATTCTTTCAGAGCTCCATTCCGGGAACTCCTTTTCCAAATCCATGTTGGTAAGGACCAATTCAGGCAAATAATATTCTATTTTAGAAATTCTTATCATATAAATTCTTTTCTTTGTATGAGAAAAACAAATTTAGAATAATGATATTTATTTATCGTATCATATTAAAAATTCATACTACCTACCAATACCTTATCAAGAGAATCTATCTCAAAATTTGTATTGCTAAGGGATTAAAGGTAGGAAAAAATGTTCGTTTTGTAGAAGTTCCCGAATTAGGTACAGAACCTTTTTTAATTGAAATAGGTGACGAAACAACACTTTCTAATAATGTTAGATTCATTAATCATGACGGCGGTTATAATGCTTTACATTTTTTCGAAAAATATAAGGATGTACGAGCTTTCGGGCGCATAAAAATTGGAAAACAGTGCTTTATTGGTGCAGACACCATCATCATGCTCGGCTCAGAAATAGGTGATAACTGTGTATTGGGAGCAGGTTCGATTTTAACTTCCTCTATGCCGAACGGAACGGTTTATGCAGGGATTCCTGCAAAATTTATTTGCACTATTGAAGAATATGGAGATAAAGCATTACAAAACAATATCATATATCCAAGAGAGCTCGAAGCAGACAGACCTAAACTTGAAGCTTATGTAAGTGAGCACCTCCCACATACTTATAAACCTATAAAAAAATAAATGTCTGAAAAAAAGAAAATTCTCATTAGAATCGGTTCCCTTCGCCATGGCGGTGCAGAAAAAGTTCTGGCCAACTTTCTTAAAAACCTTCCCAAAGACAAATATGAAGTTGATCTTTTGATTAACCTGTATACAGGAATGTACATTAAGGAAATTCCGTCATGGGTCAACCTATACTACCTTTTGAAAGGGGAAATGATTACCACCAACAGGCCTCATGAAATTCCGGTAAAGGCATTCAGAGTACTTTATCAGAAAATGTTCCTGATGTTCCCATCCCTTCTCTATACATTTATACTGAAAAATAAAAAATACGATGTAGAAATAGCGGCTATCCATGGAATGTACAGAGAGGTACTATCCAGCCCGCAAAAGGATTCCAAAAAGATCGTTTGGGTTCAGAATGACATCTTTAATCTGAAAGAATATACTCCGGATGTCATCAGGCAGTTTTTCAAATTTGACAGAATCCTGGTCATTTCCAACAAGCTTAAAGAGGAAATGCAGAAGCTGGCCCGTAATGAAAAAGAAAAACAGGCTGTTGTTAAGATCTTTAACCCCATTGACTCTCAGGATACTCTCCAGAAAGCTGAAGCTGAAATTAATGACTACCCTTTTTCAAAGGATCTTCCAACCTTTATAACCATAGGCACGGTGTATCCTCAAAAAGGCTATGACAGGCTTTTGGATGTTCATAAAAAATTAATGGATGAAGGATTAAAACATCAGATCATCATTATTGGTGATGGATTTGATTTTGAGAATATCAAGGCAAAGCTTAATCAATTGGGGCTTCATGAGACGGTAAAGATGCTTGGCTTCAGAAGTAACCCTTATCCATATCTTAAAAAATCTGATTTTTATGTCATGTCATCCCGACATGAAGGATTCCCTACCATTATTGCAGAAGCTCTTATCCTGAATAAACCTGTAGTTTCCACAGATGTTTCAGGAATCAAAGATCTTCTGCAGGACGGAAAACTGGGCCTCATTACTCCTAATTCAGAAGACGGAATCTATGAAGGGATGAAAAAGTTCCTTCTCAATAAGGAGATTGCACAACAGTTTGAAAAGGAAACTGCAGCAGCAGATCTTCCATTTGTGCTTCAGAAATCGGTAGCACATCTTCAGGAAATTATTGATGAAGTATAAAATATTTTGTTATGCCAGATTACACAGCAATACAGAAAGATTTTTACAGGGAAAGCGGCAAATGGCTTTCTACTTTTGAAATTTGGAAAAAATGTATCAATCCTAATCTCCACTATGTTTATTTATTTAGGAAAGCCCAGAAAAGCAATAAAAAAGCCATTTCCGGTTTATTCTGGAGAATTGTTTTGAGGCATTTTCAGATAAAATACGGTTTCCAGATCTATCCCGAGACTGAAATCGGGGAAGGACTGTATCTGGGACATTTCGGAGCATTGGTTATCAATCCCAAAACCAGAATTGGAAAAAACTGCAATATAGCACAGGGTGTAACCATCGGACAGCAGAACCGTGGAAAGAATGAAGGGTTTCCAGTGATTGGTGATGAAGTATGGATTGGCCCCAACGCAGTGATTGTAGGAAGTATCAACATTGGAAATAATGTATTGATTGCCCCTAATTCTTACGTCAATTTTGACGTACCTGATGATTCTATGGTAATGGGAAATCCCGGAAAGATCTACCCTACTACAGAGGCGACGAACGGCTATATCAACAATAAAGTTTAACCGGCCACCACATTCTTTTTATTAATAAGATACGCTACCAAAAGATTGGGAAGCCAGCATAACCAGGCTACAGCAATGTAGGAATTGTCAGGATCCTGTGTAATACTCTTTAAAACAGGAAACCAGATTCTTAATGTCACTGCAGCAAAGGTACAGGCATAGCTGTATACCATAAATTGTTGATGCTTTACTACGTTACCTTTGGTTATATAGACTACTGCTACCAAAGTGGTAATCAGCCAAATAATTCCCAGGCAAACAAATCCGACAGATGATACAATTCCTCCGTTGGCGTACATTCCTATATAGATAGACGAAACAGAACTTATCAGCACTGCGGCTATGTAGAATTTTCCAATGAATTTGTGCAACTTTACATATTTATTTCTGAACTTGCTCCCAAACTGACGCCAGCCAATGAAGAGGGAAATTCCACCAAAAATAATATGAGCAAAAAATGCAGTTTTCCAAATTGTATTTTGAAGTATCTCCAATGATTTAGAACCTAGAAAAGTATTTTTATGTTCAACAAAAACATAAATTAAAGGATAGGCACCCATAAGCAATGCAAGAATACATAGGATTACAAATAAGAGTTTCTTCATGACAGTTGATTAAATTTTCTGTAAAAATGGACATAAAGAAAGGTTCAACTGTTCCAAAATGAAAGATGAAACAAATATAATATCACTTATTAACTGACACTTACTATTCCAACGTAAGATTTTTGCTTTTTAGAAACTCTCTTGGAGAACAATTCATATATTTTTTAAAATTCCGGTTAAATGAGGTCTTGGAATTGAACCCACTTTCAAAGGCCAGTGATAAAATCGTGTACTTTTGGTTTTCAGGAAGTATTGCTATTCTTTTAAACTCCTTAATCCGTTGCCGGTTGATATAGTCATAAAAGTTTTTGTTCTCCAAAGAATTAATGGTCTGTGATAATAGGTTCGGATGAACATCCAACAGCTGAGCCACATGATTCAGATTCAGGTCCGGATCTTTGTACAGCTTTTCATACTCCATTTTGTACACAAGCTTTTCATAAATAGCTTGTATAACATCAAATCCCGGAGAGTTTTTCTGGTACTTTACCACTTCAACATCAGATTCTTTTTCACCTGAAACATCAGCTACAACAGGCAAATCCAAAATCCCCACACGACTGATACCGAAGTAAGCCGCTACCAGAATAAACAAAACAACCATGGAAAAAATAAGAATATCATTCCTTATGATAACAGCGACCCATATTAACGCAATCCCTGTAATCAGATAATATGACCAATTCAGGTTAATCTTTTCGGTATTGGAGTATTGATTGGAAATTTCTTTTTTATATTTTCTGACTGTAAGAAGGCTTAAGCCCACATACAAAATTCCGGACAAGATCATTAAAAATTTGATCACATCACTCAACACCTCATACCCCTTACCTTTATTCTGGTAAACCGTCATCCTATCTTGCGGAGACAGCAGCAAAAACTGAAATAAAATCATATAAATTATCACAACAGGCACCCAATGCAATAGCCAAATCTTTTTCCCCGTATTTCTACCTGTCAGGCTCAGAATATACAAATATAACATCGGCCCATGCATGAAAGGAAAAGGAATTTCAAATCCAATGAGATAAGGAAACTTTAAATAGCCTCCCGAACGGAACAACACAAAAAAAACAAGATGAAATCCTATAATCAGAAACCAGAATGCTAAAAGAAAATCTACTGTTTTCTTTTTCTGCTTTCCCAAGATAAGAAAAGATGAAAACCAGGCAATAAAAATTCCTGCCCAATAAAATATTCCCAGATCGAAATCCATTAAAAATATAAGGTTAAAATCAGGACCTTAATTTATTCTTTTTTCCACAGTATATGGTTATTTATTTTGAATATGATGACCTGCAGTTCTTCTGAGGAACAGAAAATTAAGAATATTTAATCTCAAATTCAAAATTCTAATTTATACTTTGTAATTTTAACTTAGATTTAAACGTTTGAATTATAGGACAGCCTACATTGACAGTAAGACAAAGCATATTTTATCAGACATGATTTTAAGCATATTTTAATATTAAACTTTGTTAAAACACATCAATTCTTCGACAAAAATTATATTTTTGTATAATTATTGATTTAGTCTATTGATTTTGAAAATAATTTAAACGAAATAAATAATTATAAACTTTTAAAAATTTAAAATTATGTCACAATCGTACGAGGTTATTTTTGAAAACAATAAGAAATGGGTAGAATCCAAAGTATCAGAAGATCCACACTTCTTCGAAGAGCTGGCAAAAACTCAGCATCCTGACTATTTGTATATCGGATGTTCAGACAGCAGGGCCACAGCGGAAGAACTGATGGGTGCAAAACCGGGCGAAGTTTTTGTTCACAGAAATATAGCCAATGTTGTCAATACTTTAGATATGAGCTCTACAGCAGTAATTCAATATGCTGTAGAACATCTTAGAGTAAAACATATTATTGTATGTGGACATTACAACTGCGGTGGTGTAAAAGCAGCGATGACTCCTCAGGATTTGGGATTGTTAAATCCTTGGCTGAGAAACATCCGTGATGTTTACAGATTGCATCAGGCTGAACTTGATTCTATTGAAGACGAAAACAAACGTTATGACAAACTTGTAGAACTTAATGTTCAGGAGCAGTGCATCAACGTGATCAAAATGGCCTGTGTACAGGAAAGATACATCTTAGAAGAGTATCCTGTGGTACACGGCTGGGTATTTGACCTTAGAACCGGTAAAATTATTGATCTGGATATTGATTTTGAGAAAATCTTAAAAGACATCCAGAAAATTTATAACCTTACAAGTTCAGACTGGGTCATGAGTAGAAAAACAAAGTAGTTTTTCTAAAAAGAATGTGAAATGAAGTTCTGGAGTATTATTGTATTAACGATTTTTCTGAATTTTACAGCGCTGCCAAGCATTGCTGCGGTTGCGGGCTGGGATATTCTGAGAACCAATATAATAGTGAACGAAGAAGAACCACATTCTCATCCGTCTTCTTTTATTGTTTACGAAAAGGCTATTCCGAAAACATTGAATGTATTTGATTATCTCAAGTTTTCGGAACCCGATTTTCTGGGAAGGTCTTTTGTGCTGGTAGATGATTCTTTTCATCTATCTCCCTTACTTACTATATTTTCTCCTCCTCCGGAAGCTTAACTCCATAGTTAGATTTTTTTGATACCTATTCTCTATCAGTTTTTTGATATTGAATACACATGTACTTTAAAAATTAAAATTTTTCAACTTTTATAACAGACTTATTCACAGAGAATAAGCCGGTTATTTCTCACAGCTTCACATCATGAAAAAGACATCATTAATAGGAGGAATTAAGGAGAATATTCCTTCAGGACTCGTGGTATTTTTAGTGGCACTCCCACTATGTTTAGGAATTGCTTTAGCTTCAGGCGCTCCACCCTTATCCGGAATTATTTCGGGTATTGTAGGCGGCCTGGTCGTAGGATTCCTCAGTAATTCAAATATTTCAGTTTCAGGGCCTGCTGCAGGTTTAACGGCTATAGTTTTAACGGCAATAACAGACCTTGGCGCATTTGAGCTCTTTCTATGTGCCGGGATCATTGCAGGACTGATTCAATTAATTCTAGGATTTGTAAGGGCAGGAAGTATTTCCAACTATTTCCCCAACAACGTTATCGAAGGCATGCTTGCCGCCATAGGAATCATTATTATTCTGAAACAGATCCCACATGCTTTAGGATTCGATAAAGATTATGAAGGCCATGAATCTATTTTCGACAACGGCTTAAACTTCGGATATTTTACAGAATTATTTGGGGCAATCCAGCCCGGGGCTATTATTGTCACTTTAGTTTCTGTAGCTATTCTTATTGCATGGGATAAAATTCATGTACTGAAAAGAATGAAAATGCTTCCAGGCGCTTTGGTTGCAGTAATTGCGAGTATTATTTTAAATCAACTGTTTAAAATGGCAGGAAGCTCATTGGCTATAGAAACCCAGCACTTGGTTTCTTTACCTGTTCCACAGTCTCTGGATGATTTTAAAAACCTGATTGTCACTCCTGATTTTAATGGCTTTACTAATCCAAAAGTATGGATCGTAGGAGCAACTATTGCTATTGTAGCCTCTATTGAAACCCTGCTTTGTATTGAAGCATCAGACAGATTAGACAGACAGCGAAGAATTACTGATACTAATCTTGAGCTTAAAGCGCAGGGAATAGGGAATTTGATCAGTTCATTCATTGGTGGACTTCCCATGACTTCTGTTGTAGTAAGAAGTTCTGCCAATGCAAATGCAGGGGCAACTTCTAAAATATCGGCTATTATTCATGGGGTTTTCTTACTGATCTGTGTACTTACTATCCCTGTCATTCTTAATCTAATTCCACTAGCTACGTTGGCTGCGGTATTAATTTTAGTTGGATATAAACTGGCAAAACCTGCTACGTTTAAGCATTTCTGGCATTTAGGAAAATTCCAGTTTATTCCATTTGTAGCCACTGTTGCAGCTGTTGTAGCAACAGATCTATTAAAAGGAGTGGGAATTGGTCTTGCCATCTCTGTTTTCTATATCCTTCAGGGAAATATGAAAAGAGCTTATTATCTAAGCCGCGAAAAGCTGGATGATGCCGATGGAATCAACATCAAATTAGCTGAGGAAGTTTCATTTTTAAATAAGGCAGCGATCAAAAAAACACTTAAAAATATCAAACCAAATTCTACGGTAACCATCGATGCCAGAAGTACATCATATATTGCTACTGATGTTCTGGAGATGATTCAGGACTTTGCCAATATCCGCGCAAAGGAACAGGACATCATGGTAGAACTTTTAGGCTTCAAAACTTCATACAGAGATTATGAAAGAAGTGAAGATTCCCATATTCTGGTTACCCATAAAAGAGCAATGTAATCTCATTGCCCATCAACTTTTTTTTAATTTAAATTCAAAAAACAATTACATACTATATGAAAGCACATACATACGAAACCCAATCGACGATTACTCCTGAAAAAGCATTAGATTTTTTGAAAGAAGGAAATCAAAGATTTGTAAATAATCTTAAGGCTAACAGGGACCTTCTGGAGCAGGTAAATGCTACACGTGAGGGACAGTGGCCTTTTGCGGTAGTTTTAAGCTGCATAGACAGCCGTACTTCTGCAGAACTTATTTTTGATCAGGGATTGGGAGATGTTTTCAGCATCAGAATTGCCGGTAATTTTGTTAACCAGGACATTCTGGGATCAATGGAATTTGGCTGTAATGTGGCCGGTTCCAAACTTATCGTGGTTTTAGGCCATACTAAATGCGGCGCCTTAAAAGGAGGTCTTGATGCAGCACAGATTGAAGGGCTGGGAATGGATAACCTCAACCACCTTATCAACCATTTTGACCCTATCATTAACCAAATAATTGAGGAAAACGAAGAGCGTTCATCAAAAAACAGCTCACTTTTGGAAAGGCTTAATCAGCAGAACGTAAGATGCGCCATTGAAGATATCCGTAAGCAAAGTTCAACCCTTCGTAACCTTGAGAATGAGGGTAAGATTAAAATCGTTGGAGCGAATTACAACGTTGAGACAGGTGCAGTAACCTGGTTATAAGAGATTAACATGATCATAGAATTAAGATCAAAGATCAACACTTAATTCAAGATCGATTATAAGTAAGGCCATCGAAATCCGATGGCCTTTTTCATTTTCCGTAACTACTAACAGCAAGCTCTATTTTCCGTTGTATGCGGACATCGTGTTATTCAATCCGGCAAAAACAAAAGAAAGACTCGCCTTAGAGAATATTTCAATTCTTTCGGTAAGCTTTTCTGCTTCTTCTCCGCTCCATGTGCCTAATACATAATCTACCTGACGTCCTGCAGAAAAATCTGCAGAAATTCCAAAACGGAGCCTTGTGTAGTTTTGCGTCTGTAATACTTCATTAATATTTTTAAGCCCATTATGCCCGGCGTCAGAACCTTTCCCTTTCATCCTCAGCATACCGAAAGGAAGCGCAAGGTCATCTGTTATAATGAGGACATTCTCCAACGGGATATTTTCTTTCTGCATCCAGTATCTTACAGCATTTCCTGAAAGATTCATATAAGTATCCGGTTTCAGCACAAAAACTTTCCTGCCTTTGTATTTTCCTTCAGCCATCCATCCAAAATTAGCCGTATTGAAAGAAACATCAAGCGTCTCCGCAATTTTTTCAGCTACTTTGAATCCTATATTATGGCGTGTGTTTTCGTATTCTGAGCCTTTATTTCCCAGCCCGACTATTAAATATTTCATCAGAAATTTTTTGCAAAATTAAGAGATAAAAAATAAAAAACTCAACCTTCGGAAGGTTGAGTTTACATATTATTAAAAATAATGTTATTGCGGTTTGTAAATATAGTTTACTCCATATCCTTTTGTCATATAGGTCTGTGGATCATAAACGTAATTTGTACTCTTTACAACCGGGCTAGGAATAGGCGGAGTAAGATCTGTAAACGACCATCTTTTAGGATTGTTCGGAGATAATATAAGACTTTCTTTATCATTAAGATCTGTATTTAAAAGTCTTGAAATTTTATATGCTAACGGTAATAATGTGAACGGACTGATCTCATTATCATAAGCATAATATTCATAGCTGTATTTTGTAGTAACCGCTCCCATTACTCCTCCGGCCATAGGACCGTAATGTCTTATAACTTTGGAAACATTGTCTCCGGAATAGGTATAAGCTGTTCTTGAGAAGTTATCATAAGCAAATGGTGTTCCTGCAATATCCGGACCTGTCTTCATAATAATAGAATCCAGTTTTGCTGTCGCAGCACTGTATCTTACATTATAAAGTGATTTTGTCTTTCTGAGAAGTGTTTGTGGTCCCGGGTCAGTAGCTGGTGGAACAGGGGGAGGTCTTCTGAAGATAGAACGGTTTTCAGAAATCGTTTCCAATCTTCCGGTATTTCCATAAGTAAGCAGTCTGGTAAAAGAAACACTATCCTTATCCAGCTTCCCGTTTCCGTCAAGATCAAGGAATCCATTAAAGGCGATCTGGCTGATCTTATCTCCACTGTACATTATGTTAGTGATTGATGCACTATCCATAAGTACTGTATTCACAAGAAGCCCACTGTAATGATATTCAGCTAATGTATCTTTATCTGTAATTTCTTTATATAATGCTCTGGGACCGGTTAATCCTCCTGTGTTATTCAGATCTAATAATGGATTTCCTTCTTCATCCACTAGATTCTTGCAGGAATGCACTGAGGCAAAACCAGCTATTAATAAAATAAAATAGAAAAGTTGTTTCATTTTCTGGTAATTGATTATTTTTTGACAAATATAATTTTTTTTTGCATAAAAATTATATAATTATTTATATTCCAATAAGATTAATAATTGAACTCTTTTACAAATTTTTATAGCTATAGGTCAGTTTTTGATTTTTCTCAATCACCGGATAGCCTTGATCATAGGTATAACTTTGTGTGGTATTAACTCCAGGGGCCGGCGCAGGCATCTGAACATACGTTGACGTAGGGTTGTTTGGAGACAGCCTGTAGAAATTGACCGGATTCATCAGGCCCCGCATGATAAAAAACACTCTTGGAAGTGTAGAAAAGGGGCTTTTCTGAGAATCATAGTTTTGAAAACTATAGATCGTTTGAACAGCTGTAGTCATATCAGGAGCACCATTCGTATTCAGGATTCCTTTAGAACTCGTTACCTTAAAAATATTATCTCCGGCATATACAAAAACGTTCTCTACGAATGCATTGTAGGCAGATATCCCTCCTACTTTTCTTTTTTCAAGAATTTTCGTAAGCTTTCCTGCTACATCATATGTAAAAGCATAATCGCTGATGAATGATGTTCCGGGAATTGATCCTGTTGCCACACAAGACGCATTATAAATCTGTCCATTAATATCCGGAGTTACATCAAACTCATAAGACAAACTTCCGGGAGTCTGGCTTGCAAAATTAATTTTAGTAATTTTTTTGTTTGTATTGTATGTTAACGTACTTATATAACTGGCGTTAGAATTATCATCTTTAAAAACAGCCTGATCCAAAATTCCGGCTGTTGTAATATATTCTTCCTGAGAAACATTATCCTTATTGATTTTTTCCAGAATTTTTTTGGGGGCAGTTCCTTCATCAGGATTCGGGATCGATTCTGTAGGGTCAGAGGTTGTATTGCATGATGCCAATACTCCTAAAAGAGCAATTCCTGTAAATATTTTAAGAAAGTAATTTTTTACCATAGAAAAATTAGTTTTAGTAATGCCAAATATAATTCAATTTTCGATAACAGCATACACTCCATTCGAACAAATTCACAATAAACAGACGTAAAAACAAAAAAAATCTAAAAACATAACGTTTTTAGATTCTTAATTATTATATTTTCATGAAAATTAATAAGGCTGTAGTACTGATGTTGTCAAAACAGACTGTGCCATATCATTATTCAATACTGCAGTATCCACGGCTCTTCCTATTCCCAGCACCGGTATTGGTGAACCGCTTAATGTACGTTTAATACAGGCTACTTTCACCACATATTTGTTTTTTGGGGTAAGATTGGAGAGAGTGGCATTCAGATTAAAAATTTTATAAGCTCCGGCTCCTCCCAGCAATACGTCTGTTCTTACAGCTCTCAGTCTGTCATCTACAAAAATCCCGCATGCAAAACTTGCTGAACCTTTTGCGGCTTTCTGAACAGTAGTTTGAAATGAGAATGTTACTTTATTGTTTGAATTGGTTACGGAGAAATTATCCAATGCCGTTGGCAATACAGTCCAATCTCCGGCTAAAGGGTCACCTTCGTTATAAGGGACAGCTGACCCGCTGGAGCTAAAAGAAACCCCTGTCTGATCTGCCACAGTGTTGATAGAGAATACAGACATACTTCCCTGGCCATCAGCAATTTTTATAGCCTTCCAGTCATTAGCTGTCATCGCTGAGTTGTTATGAAAGATATCTCCGCTCGTTCCTGCAGAACCTTTTAAAAGATCTGTACCTCCGGTTCTTAATTCTTTTCTGACATTTAAATCTCCATTCACATCAAGCTTATTTGTAGGGTTTGATGTATCAATGCCCACTTGCGCATTTATCCATACTGCCAGCAAAAGAGATTTTATAAAAAATATTTTTTTCATGATTTGATTTAGTTTATAATCGGGTTAAACACCTCCGGAACCTCATATACATCTACTTTCAGAGAAGACTGAGCAATAAAGCTGTTGATATTAGATGCTGCATTGATTCCAATAGTAAGCGTTTTGCCTGATGCATTACCGTAAGATGCCAGTCTTGCACATCCTACACTTACTGTATGGGTTCCTTTTGTAAGGTTTTCAACGATTCCAATCTGAGTATGGGTAAGGAAAGGCTGCAGGGAACCAATGGCCTTCAGATTTCTCTGTCTTAGATTCACCAATTTATCATCCACAAAGATTCCACAAGCATAGTCTATGGAAGTATCTGTAGCCCCGTTTGCATCAAAATTAGCCTGTACAACAGTTTCAAATTGAAAATAAGCTTTGCTTACCGTACTGTATACATTGATATCCTGTGAAAGTCCGGCAATTTTCTTGAAATTACTCAAAGTACCATATTGTGTGCCTTTATTAAAAACACTGCCTCTGGAAGTAGTTATATTAGACTGTTCACTATAAGTAAATCTGGCTCCCTGTTTATCGGAAAATGAATTGTTAAAAATCAGATAAAATTTGTTGGGTTCATATTCAGGAATACGAAGTGTTTTCCAAATAGGAGGATATCCTTCGCCCTGTGATACAAGTAACTGGTCATTATTTCCCTGAGATACAGAATTATCTGAAGAGTCATACACCGCAATCTTATCTCTTAAATTAAGGTCTCCATTGACATCAAGTTTTGCTTTTGGAGAATCTGTATTAATTCCCACCTGAGCAGACAATAATAATCCTGCCGGAAGGAGTAAAGTCAATATTATTTTTTTCATCAATTGTTAGTTTTTATAGCTTACAAATTCAATTACATCCATTTTCATCGTAGATTCCAGCGTAAATGCATTAGACACCCCATTGGAGCTCTGAACATTCCGTCCTATTGTAAATTGAGATGAAGTACTGGAAGCATCAATTTTTCTGCATGCAATTTCAATTTTATGAGCACCTACAGGTACATTTTGCTCAGTATAATTAAGGGTGAAAATATAGTCCTGGATACCTCCTTTTTCAGAATTATTATTAGACTCTATTCTGTCTGGACGAACAGCCACAAGCTTTCCATTTCTAAATACCCCACACGTAAATCTCACATCATTGATCACAGTAGCGGTTGGTGATTTCATTTCAACTCCTGTCTGGAACTGATACGTTAACCTATTTCTTCCATTTTTGATACTAAAGTTATTTTCAAGACCTGCAATCTTTACCCATTTACCTTTAGTAGCATCAGTGATATTGTCCCCTACATTATTCTTAAACACATTATCTCCTGCAATACCATCTGTAAGGGTAGTAATACCCTCCTGATCTGATGACAAATACGAATTGATCAATTTGTATTGCCCCTCTTCCATAAAGGAAACATTCAACGACTTCCAAACAGGAGATTTACCTTCTCCCTGAGAAACCAGGATTTGCCCGTTCAACCCGGCATTACCTGCCTGAGTAGAACTGCCTCCCACTCTAAGTTCTTTTCTTAAAGTAGTTTTTCCATTGACATCGAGAGTAGATTTTGGCTTAGGTGTCCCGATTCCCACCTGTGCGTTGGCATAGAATGAAAGAAATCCAGCAACGAAATAAATAGTTTTTTTCATAATTAAGGACTGCAAATGTACAAATTAAGAACTACAAAAAGTCCCAACCGACACACCTAACACCATAGAAATAAACACATTACACGATAGAATTATTCGCACACAAAAGTAGAATTATTACTACACGAGCATACTTTATTGGCTCATCTTAAAGCACGCTTCTTCACAACCTCCTTCTACAACGAGGCTTACAGCTTTATTTTTATCATTAAAAAGTGATATTATATTGCCTAAAACTGCGTTAACTCTCTAATTAATGAATATTTTTAACCAAAAAGCTGATAACAATCACAAAAAAACATATAAAAACTTAAGTTATTATATGTTTTTTCAGCTTCCGGGGAAGCTTTATCATTTTGGAAATTAGATTTTAATGATGGGCAATAATAGCTTTCAGCAACAGATTAACCTCATCTACATTTTTCACTCTTTCCTTTCTCATCATGAGCTGGTTACCTTCTTTTCCTGATTTTTCTTTAAGCTGCGCTTCGGCAGGATTTTGGGTTAAATAAGTAATGATATGTCTGAATCTGTCTGTCTGGTAAAATTTATCCTGGGGATTGCCTGGGAAATACCCTAAAAACACACCGTTTTTCATTACAATCTTTTCGAAGCCTATATCCGCAGCCAGCCATTTTAAAGCAACACTTTTCAAAAGATTTACCGCTTCTTTTGGAAGAGCTCCAAAACGGTCTATTAATTCAAGCTCAAACTTATGAAGATCCTGTTCATTCGTTATTTCTGCAATTTTCTGATACAACAGCAGTCTTTCTTCCGTATTGGAAATATAAGAATCCGGCAGCATAAGCTCAAGGTCAGTATCGATATTGACATCTTTTACAGATTTGAACAGCTTCTGTCTGTCCTCTTCATTTTCAAACAGGTTTTCAAAGTCTGCATCATCTTTCAGCTCTTCAAGGGCTTCCTGCATTAATTTCTGATAGGTTTCAAACCCCATCTCATTGATGAATCCACTCTGTTCCGCACCCAATAAATCTCCGGCACCACGAATTTCAAGATCCTTCATGGCAATCTGAAAACCACTTCCCAGGTCAGAAAACTGTTCAATAGCTTCCAAACGTTTTCTTGCATCAGAAGTGATCATATCATAAGGGGGTGTAATCAGATAACAAAATGCTTTCCTGTTGCTTCGCCCCACCCTTCCTCTCATCTGGTGAAGATCCGCCATTCCGAATCTTTGGGCATCATTAATAAAAATAGTGTTGGCATTCGGAACATCTACTCCACTTTCCACAATTGTTGTAGAAACCAGCACGTCATATTTCCCTTCCATAAAGTCCAAAACATTTTTTTCCAGCTGTTTACCTTCCATCTGTCCATGTCCGGTAATAACTCTGGCATCGGGAACCAATCGCTGGATAAGCCCGGCAATATCTTTCAGGTTCTCTATCCTGTTATTGATGAAATACACCTGCCCATCTCTCTGAAGTTCATAAGAAACAGCATCACGAAGAGTTTCTTCATTAAATCCGATCAGCTGAGTATCAACAGGCTGTCTGTTTGGCGGTGGCGTTTTAATAACCGATAAATCTCTGGCAGCCATTAAAGAAAACTGCAGTGTTCTTGGAATAGGAGTAGCCGTCAAAGTAAGGGTATCAACATTACTTTTCAAAGTTTTCAGCTTATCTTTTACAGAAACACCAAACTTATGCTCTTCATCAATGATCAGTAATCCTAAGTCTTTAAATTTCACGGAAGCACTTACCAATTGATGAGTTCCTATAATAATATCTAATTTTCCGTTTTTTAAAGCATCTAAAGTCTCTGATTTTTGCTTGGCAGTTCTGAAGCGGTTGACATAGCCAACATTTACAGGAAAATCCTTCAGTCTTTCTTTAAAGCTTCTATAATGCTGAAACGCCAGAATAGTTGTAGGCACCAATATAGCGACCTGTTTTCCATCTGTGGCGGCTTTAAATGCTGCACGAATGGCCACTTCAGTTTTTCCAAAACCTACGTCACCACATACCAGCCTGTCCATAACCGTATCAGCCTCCATATCCTTCTTCACATCAAATGTTGCTTTTTCCTGGTCTGGAGTATCTTCATAGATGAAGCTTGCTTCCAGTTCATTCTGCAGGTAAGAATCCGGAGTATAAGCAAAACCTTTGGCTGTTTTTCTTTGGGCGTATAATTGGATAAGGTCAAAAGCAATCTGTTTTACTTTTGCTTTTGTTTTCTGTTTTAAAGATTTCCAGGCAGGAGAACCCAGTTTACTTAGCACCACTTCTTTTCCGTCAGGGCCATTAAATTTTGAAATTTTATGCAGTGAGTGAATGCTGACATACAGGAGATCTCCGTTTTTATAAGTCAGTTTAAAACATTCCTGAATCTTCCCATCATTATTCACCTTTACGAGTCCCATAAACTTCCCGATACCATGATCAATATGGGCAATATAGTCCCCGATTTTTAAAGACATCAGGTCTTTCAGGGTAAGCTGTTCAGACTTGGCAAATGTATTTTTGGCTTTATACCTTTGATAACGGTCAAAAATCTGGTGATCCGTATACACCAGGAGCTTATGTCCATTATCCACAAATCCTTCATGAAGTTCAGATTTAAAGCTTTTAAAAGGAAGCTCATGTTCCAGTTCTTCAAAAATAGATTCCAGCCTTTCTTTTTGTTTTTCTGTTGAAAAAGATATCCAGGTATCAAAACCTTCGTTCTGCTTTTCTTCAAGATCTTCAATCAGCAGTTCAAAATTTTTATGGAAGGAAGGCTGTGGAAGCTGCTCCATTTTTATTTCGGAAATATCTTTCAGCCCTTCTATGCTTATTCCGCCAAAATCAACGGTCTTGAATTTTTTATAATCAAAAAGAAATTCCTGGTCTGAAATAAAAAGTTCCTGAGGCGTTCTGTGGGCAATATCTTTATTTAAAGTATCATATTTCTCTAAAGCTTTCTCATAGAATGTCTTTATCTTTTGCATTCCAACCATTCCATTTCTGGAAATAATAAAGCTTTCCTTTGGCAGTAGCTGTAATAATGACACTCTACTTCCTGTCACGGAAAAATTCATATTGGAAACCAGCTGGAGCTCTTTTACTTTATCTATAGAAAGCTGGGTTTCTATATCAAAGGTTTTAATACTTTCCACTTCATTTCCAAAGAACGTTATCCTATATGGTTTTTCATAAGAATAGGAAAATACATCTACAATTCCTCCTCTTACAGAAAACTCACCAGGCTCGGAGACAAAGTCAGTCTGCTGAAAATGATAATGATTAAGCAACTCGTCAATAAAATCAAAATCCAGTTGATCTCCTACTTTTATATGATGTGAAATTGCTTTAAAGTCTTCTTTCTTTAAAACCTTTTCGGATAATGCTCCTGCGTAGGCCACAATTACTTTTGAAGACCTTCCTGAGCTGAGCTTATTTAAAACCTCCGTTCTCAGTACCAGATTGGCATTTTGAGTTTTTTCCACCTGATAAGGTTCAAGATGGGTTGCCGGAAAATACAGCACCTTTTCTTTTCCCAAAAGATCTTCCATTTCTGCATTCGCATACAAAGCATCTTCTTTATCATCTACCAGATAAAGAATACTTTTCTTTTGAACTAAAAAAAGTTCAGCAACAAAAACAGACACCGAAGACCCCGCACTCCCCTTCACGGCAATATGCTGATCGTTTTCTAACTGAGTGAATATTTCTTTCCCGAATTCCTTTTGTAAAAGATCAGGAAGAAACTTTTCATTGATGGATTTTAACTGCATAAATACTAATGGTATAAACGACAAAAGCGATTTCGGGAGTTTTCCGAAATCGTTTTTAGCTATACAAAGATAAGAATAAATTTTTCTTATTTATAAAAGCGGATAGATACCTATTTAAAATGAGGCTATTAGTTTTTTTTATAAATCTTAATTTTTATTAATTTATTTAATTCCCTGTTAAAAAAAAACAAAAAAATTCCCATGGCACAATGTTTGAAAATTTATGCTTATAACCAAACGCTAAAGAATAATATTATGAAAAAAGCAATTAAAATCTTAGGAGTCTTAATGCTGTTTGTTTTTACGGCATTATCTTTTTCGTCGTGCAGTGATGATGATGACCCTACGAATAATGACTTCTTCGCAGGAACATATAAAGGAAGCATCTCTTATAACGACGGAGGATCTACCAACATCAGTACAGATAACGGAAGTGTATTCGTAACCAAGATCGCCAGCGGTACCAAGTATAATTTTTCTTTCTCAAACGGAATTCCTGATCTCAACGGGATTGAGTTTGAACAAAAAGGAGATCATACCCTTGTCATGATTGGTTCTACAGGAACATCATATATAAGAATTGACAACAACGAATTAAAAATTCTATACCTTAAAGATGGTAAGACCTGGACCGCCAATTGTACCCGATAAACATTTCATACTATAATTATATTACAAAAACCTGTTTTCATTGAAACAGGTTTTTGTAATGATAGGAATTGTTTTAATTTTTTTTTAAGCTGTAATAAACTTTAGTTAAGTTTAAAAAACCAAAAATTCTCAGCCCGCTTTTTGCATATCTTTATGTAACAAAAACAAACAGTATTTCTTATGAAAAAATTATTATCAGCAATGTCACTGATCTTAGGACTGGGACTTGCAACTGCTCAGCAGACGGCTCCTGCTACAAGCACAGCTCATCAACCGGTGAAAACAGTAAAAGCAACTAAACCTGCTGAAATAAAAGCTGCAAAACCCGCTGACATGAAAACAGCAAAACCCGCTGAAGTAAAACCCGCTCAGCCTGCTGTCAAAATGAAAAAAGACGGAACTCCGGATAAGAGATACAAAGACAATAAACATCTGAAAAAAGACGGAACTCCCGACAAAAGGTATAAAGTAAACCAATAAGCACAACATTAACATATATAGTTGTTATTTTCATAATCAAATTTCGAAATGCCGATGAACAAGTTTTATCGGCTTTTTTATGCCATGCTTTGTAAAAATTGTTCCAGTTCTCTACTTAATTTATAAATTTGGAGCATGTTAAACTTCTTCAAGAAAAATGCAGCGCTTATTTGGGCAAAAAAACATGTTCAAAAAGCAGGGGAATTCAAAAAAAATGCGGAGAAAAATCAGGACGATCTATTACTTTCTCTTATAAACACTGCTCAAAAAACTCTTTTTGGACGGGAGCATGATTTCGAAAACATTCATTCTGTAAAAGATTTTCAGGATAGAGTTCCTCTTTCTGACTATGAAGACCTGAAGCCTTATATTGAAAGAGTAAAAAAAGGACAGGCCAACATTCTCTGGACCGATACTCCGGAGTATTTCGCAAAAACCTCCGGAACAACCTCCGGATCTAAATACATTCCTATTTCTAAAGAAGGGATGCCATTCCAGATTGCGGGAGCTCAGAGTGCTCTGTTCCATTATATTGCTCAAAAAAACAATGCAGACTTCGTTAACGGAAAAATGATCTTTCTACAGGGAAGTCCCGAGCTGGAAGAAGTCTTTGGAATAAAAACAGGAAGATTATCAGGTATCGTGGCCCATCATATCCCAGGATACCTTCAAAAGAACCGTCTCCCCAGCTGGGAAACCAATATTATGGAAGACTGGGAGGCCAAAGTAGATCAAATCATTATGGAAACCGAGTCTGAAAATATGACCCTTATTTCAGGAATTCCGCCATGGCTGATTATGTATTTTGAAAAACTGTCCGAGAAGCATGGGAAAAAGATCAAACAACTGTTTCCCAACCTTCAGCTCATTGTTACGGGAGGAGTCAATTATGAACCATACCGGGATAAAATGGAAGATCTTCTGGGAGGTAAAGTTGATATTATCCAAACTTTTCCAGCTTCCGAAGGATTTTTTGCTTTCCAGGATGATTATACTAAAGAAGGATTGTTACTGCTGACCAATCATGGAATTTTCTATGAATTTATTCCTCTTGAAGAATACGGCAAACCTCATGCACGGAGATTAACATTACAAGAAGTTGAACTTCATAAGGATTATGCTCTGATCCTTACCACCAATTCCGGGTTATGGGCTTACTCGATAGGCGATGTTGTACGATTTATTGACAAAGAACCTTACAGAGTTTTAGTAAGTGGCAGAACCAAACATTTCACCTCTGCTTTTGGTGAACATGTCATTGCTTTTGAAGTGGAAGAAGCAATGAAGGCTACTTTGGAAAAACTCCCGGCACAGATTACAGAATTTCATCTTGCCCCTCAAGTTAATCCTCAGGAGGGCCTTCCTTACCATGAATGGCTGATTGAATTTGAAAAAGCTCCTGAAGATCTGGAATTATTCAGAAATGAACTTGACCGCCAGCTAAGAAGCAGAAACAGCTATTATGACGACCTGATTTCAGGGAATATTTTACAAAAGCTCTGTATTACCAGGCTCAGAAAAAATGCATTTCAAGAGTATGCTAAATCTCAGGGAAAATTGGGTGGACAAAACAAAACTCCAAGATTGGCAAATGACAGAAATATCGCAGATTTATTAGAAATTTATAAACTTTAAAGATATTTTTTCAATTCCAAAAACGTATATTCGAAAAAAATTATAAATTTGAAAAACTAAAAGAAAATAATGAAAGCATCTGTACTGTTAAAATCGTCTTTATTAACCTCCTTATTTGTCATTTCATCTTGTGCTACCACAAAATACAGCGAAGATATCTCCAAAAATAACTATTCAAATCTTCAGGCAGGAAAAATGTATGTTGTTCAAATGAGGGATGGCTCTCCAAAACAAAAAATCCTGTTCAGAAATGTAGTGGGTGAAAATCTGGTAGGAACAGCCGGCAAAAAAGACAGTACAGAAGTAATTATTCCTAAAGCTAAGGTAGCTGCTGTAAAGGACAGATCCAAAGCAAGAATAGCTGCCGGAGCAACCATTATAGGAGCAGCCGGAGTTGCTGCCATAGTACTGAGTGCAAGCAGAGCTGACTAAAATAGATTTTATCTTTCAGGATATATTTAATTTATCTTTTAAAAATCAACATATGAATAGCCTTAAATAAATTTTTAGGGCTATTTTTGTTCATGATTTCCTTTACCCCGTTACAAACCCTACAAAATATCGAATTCAGAAATCTTCTTACAGGAAGGTTTTTTATTGTTTTAGCATTCAGAATGCTTGCCACCTTATTGGGATGGTGGGTATACCAGCTGACTAAAGATCCATTTTCAATAGGCCTTATCGGGCTCTCGGAGGTTATCCCTGCGGTGAGCTGTGCTTTATATGCCGGTCATGTTATCGACATGAATGAAAAGAAGCGCCTGCTTCTGATCTGTAATTATTCTTATATTTTCCTGATAGGTCTTTTACTTATTCCTGCATTTCTTAATGTAGAAATGCATTTTACAGGCCATCAGATCACTTATTTTATTTATGGTGTTATATTCTTCACAGGAATAGCAAGGGCTTTTATCGGCCCTATCGTTCCTTCTATGATCCCCAGAATAGTAAAAAAAGAAAACCTGCCGAATGCCGTTACCCTGAATCAGGCAACATTTCTGATCTCTTCGGTATGCGGCCATGCCATAGGAGGTGTTCTCATCGGATATGTGGGAGTAAAGTGGACATTAGTGGTTATATTATCTTTAATTTTTATTGCTTCTTTATTTTTCTGGCAGCTGAACAAGCAATATTCGGAAAACAAAAAGGACTCAGTAAATATTGCGGAAAGTATGCGTGAGGGGATTTCTTATATCTTTAAAACCAAAGAAATTTTAGGAGCCTTATGCCTCGATATGTTTGCCGTACTTTTTGGTGGTGCAGTGGCTATGATTCCTGTATTTGCTACTGACATTCTGGATTCGGGAGCGGAAGGTTTCGGTTTGCTGAATGCTGCCTCGGATATAGGGTCAATGTGCATCATTACTATTCTGGCGCTTGTTCCTTTACGAAAAAACCAGGGGAAAATTCTTCTGGTGGCCGTTACAGGATTTGGGCTCTGTATCATTGGATTCGGATTATCCAAACTCTACTGGGTATCATTTATGTTCCTGGTGATGAGCGGAATGCTGGATGGAATTTCTGTAGTAATCAGGGGAACCATTGTTCAGCTAAAAACCCCGGATCATATTCGGGGCCGTGTTTTAAGTGTCAATTCAATATTCATTATGTCCAGTAATGAAATGGGACAATTTGAAAGCGGCGTAATGGCTAAAGCTTTAGGAGTTGTACGTTCTGTAATATTTGGGGGAACCATGACTGTTTTGATAGCCCTGCTTGTAGGAAGCACTAATCCTAAGCTGAGAAAAATGCAGTACTAGCTCATCTTCACCTATAAAAAAATAACATCAGCTATAAAACGTAGCTGATTTTTTATTGCCCCGTAAATGATTTTTGCTTTTTTATTAGTAAAATTTTCTTCAAAATAATAAATACACGCAAATAAATACATTTATTTTATTAATACTATAAACATTTGGCTAAAATATTAATTATTAAATAACAAATAAGTATTTTAGCCTTGTTAGATTATAATAATTAAATGTATTCTTTATAAAGTACCTGCTGCTGTTGTAATTAACACAAGCCCATTAGAATAATCTCCTAAAAACCTGAAATATTTAAATGTTTTTCAAACAACACCTGAACAAGTAGGGATATATAAATTTCAACAAAAAATATTACTAACTATATCAATATCTAATGATTATAAACAACAGTCTTAGGACCTTTTCTGATAAATAAAAACTCAAATACTATTTTATATGAAAAAAAAACTACTCCTTATCATCTTATTTATATCACATCTATTTCACGCTCAGTCGGACTGCATAACTGCAATACCTATTTGCGGAAACTCTGATATCTCCTATACCCCTACCGGACCTGGCGCCATCAATGAACAGGTTGGTCCGAATTCATGCTTAACTAGGGAACATTATTCTGTGTGGTATACTTTTACCATAGCAACCCCGGGAACACTGGCATTCACTATCGACCCCAATGACGACGACGATGATTATGATTTTGCAGTTTATGGTCCCACGAATGGCGGATGCTCCTCTTTACAGAACAACGGTGTTTTTGTATCTCCATTGAGGTGTAATTACTGGCCGGGTACCACTACAGGAAATACCGGCTTATCATTAACCATACCTCCCGGCTCAAATAACCAAAATGAATGGAGTCCATACATGGACGTAACAGCCGGTGAAACCTATTATCTTATTGTAGACAACTTCGACGAATCAGCTAACGGATTTTTGTTGAACTGGACCGGTACTGCAAGTCTGAATTCTGCATTTAATGATCCAGCGCTGGCTCCTAATCCGTTCATCACGCCAGGCACTCTATCAACCCCACCAGAGCCCAATGAAGTGACAGTATGCAGTGGATTTTCTGTTCCCTTTGATTTTACGACCTTTACTCAGGGAATTATAAACGGCAACAGCACCAATTTTACAGTAACTTATCATAATAACACCAATGATGCTGTTACAGGAGGAAATCCTATTACAACAGGACTTATAGATGCTACAACAATTTATTTCTACAGAATTGTTTATCGTGACCCTGCCAATCCTGCTAACCTCAACAACGGATGTTTCATTACAGGGAGGTTCAGGTTTAGAGATGGCAATTTTACCCTAACGCCCACCACTCTTACCAGCTGTAGTAATAATAACTCAGGAACAGCATTGTATGACCTGACAACAGCCAATATAGGAGCCGGTCCCACTCATGTATTAAAATATTATCCTTCGCTATATGACCTCAACAATGGCACCAATGAAATCACCAATCCAAACGCTTATTCCTCTGCTGAAGGATCTGTCTTTGTAAAAGCAACCAATCCGTCCGGATGTATTGCCACTGTAGAAATTACCTTAAAATTTCATCCGGCAGTAACCGTAACGGATGCTATTCTAAGAGCCTGCTATATTGAAGCCAATCCATCAACAGCCTCATTTAATCTTAACAACGCATTGGTAACCACACAAGCGAATACGACGAAAAGATACTTTCCTTCTTTGACAGATGCAATAAACGAGACGAATGAAATCTTAAACCCGGCAAATTATATTGCACCAAACGGACTGATTTACGTAAGAGTCATCAATAGCCAGGGATGCTACTCTATTGCTAAAGTAACTTTAACAGTACTTCCTCCTGTACAATCTGATGTGTTGGTTGACAAAATCATTTGCATGGAAGATACAACTACACTGGATGCAGGACCTGGATTCAGCGGCTATGAATGGAGCACCGGAGCTACTACTCAGTCCATCTCCAATGCAGGAGTAGGAACCTACTGGGTAAAACTGAAAACCGGAGACTGCATAACCCTGCAAACAGTAAAGATTTATGCTTCCGAACAGCCTGTAGTGACCGGTATTGATATCTCCAACAATGCAATAACTATAAATGTCACAGGCGGAACTCCCAGTTACCAATACTCTATGGATAATATAATATGGCAGAACTCGAATGTATTCACCAACATTTCCAGAGGAAATCATAAAGTATATGTAAAAGATGCTTATGATTGTGATCCTATTGAAATTTCAGTAGTTGTCCCAAACCTGGTTAATGTCATCACTCCAAACGGAGACGGAATAAACGATGGAATAGATTATTCAACATTGGCAGATAAGCAAAATCTCATCTTAAACATTTTCGACAGATACGGAACAAAAATCCATCAGGCAGATAAGTCCAACGGATATAAATGGGATGGAACTGTTTCCGGGAAAAAAATACCTACAGGAACCTACTGGTATTCTATGACATGGAATGAAAATGATAAAAAGAATACGCCTATTAAATTCTCAGGATGGATCATGGTAAAAAACAGAGATTAATTCGCTCTTTAATTCCCTAAAAGATATGTTTTTAAAATATACAATGGCTTAATAATCACCATTAAAAAAACCAGTCAATGAAAAAGATATTATTATTTTTAATTTTATGGATATCCCAGGCATTTTACTCGCAATCAGACTGCATTACAGCCATCCCAATATGTGGAAACTCTAATATATCCTATACCCCTTCAGGCCCTGGAAGTATACTGGAAATTCTCAATCAGAACGGCGGCTGCTTAAGTACTAATGAAAGGTTTACAGTATGGTATACTTTCAGCGTATCTACTTCAGGAACACTTGCCTTTACCATTGTACCCAATGTACAGGCAAATGATTATGATTTTGCAGTGTATGGGCCTACGAATGGAGGATGTGCTTCCCTGCAAACTCCCGGCAATATTTTTATACAGCCTTTAAGATGTAATTATTCAGGGACCGGTGGAGATACCGGGCTTGACCTGACTCTAAATCCACCTGCTGTATTCCCGACCAATCCTCCGGGTCAAACAAATAGCATGAATAATGGTAAATGGAGCCCTTATATCAATGCATTAGCCGGAGAAACCTATTATCTGGTTATTGATAATTACAGCAGGTCTACCAATGGCTTCTCATTGAACTGGACCGGTACCGCAAGCTTAGAATCTGCGTTTAACAATCCCACTTTAGCTCCTAACCCATTTGTCACTCCGGGTATTCCTGCTGCAGATCCTGCACAGCCAAGTACGGTTATGGTATGTGGACTTCCTACTCAGTTTAATTTCCTTTCTCTGAGTGCAGGGATTATCAACGGAAAC
>NZ_JALCZD010000006.1:0-263488 GCF_024586945.1 Chryseobacterium sp. WG14 | reverse complement strand
CACTTAATTTAAAAGCCATTGTGTAATCTCTTTGCGTTCGCTTTTCTCTCTTTGATTCTTCTTTTTTCATAAATAAGTCGGTTTTCTGTCAACTTATTTTAGGACGGGACAGAGAAAATAAAAAAGCTGTCCTTAAAAAGAACAGCCTTTATATCATGATACATAAGAAATGGCAATTAAAAGCCAATAACCTATTTATTTCCATTTAATATTACATCCCATGCTTGGTCTCTGAATTTCTTCCTGTGCTTCACCAGCCAAAAGATTTTCAAAAGCAATAATTAAATCTTCTCCGGTTACATCTTTATTATTCCCAGGTCTTGAATCATCCATCTGACCTCTGTAGACAAGGTCCAATTTATCATCAAAGAAATAAAAATCCGGTGTACATGCCGCTTCATAAGCTTTTGCTACTGCCTGGCTTTCGTCAAATAAATAAGGGAAATCAAAATTCTTTTCGATTTGGAACTCAATCATTTTTTCAGGAGAATCAGCAGGATATTTTTCAATATCATTCGCATTAATGGCAATGAATTCAATTCCTTTATCATTATAATCTTCATATAGTTCGTTGATCTTATCGATCACATGAAGAACAAATGGACAATGGTTACACATAAAGATCACTAATGTACCTTTTTCGCCTTTCAGATCTTCTAAAGACTGTATTTCATTCGTTTTTGATGGGTTTGGAAGTTCAAAAAAGGGAGCTTTGGTTCCTAATGCCAACATATTTGAGGGAGTATTCATACCTTATTTCTTTGTTCACAAAGATAAAAATTTCTTTTATTAATAAACTGAGTTCTGAATAAGACATTTTTATTTTTATTTAATAGAGGATGGAAGTTATATGCCCTTAAAAACTCTTGATCATCAATTGTATTGATTTTCACTTTACTTATTTTTTATAAGATTTTTAAATTACATTCAAAAAGAGGTCTCTAGCTCCCATTCTTACAGCTTTGAGCTACTTCTATCAATATCTATTAAATGTTAAAATCAAAATAACATTTGGAAGTTATGTTCAAAAGTTTGTAGTTTTGCTAACACTGTTAGTAAATAAATATCATGGGCCTACATGAACGCCGTCAAAGAGAAAAAGAATCTATCCGTGCAAATATTTTGCAGGCTGCTTTCACATTGGCGAAAACTGAAGGTTGGGCTTCGCTATCCATGCGTAAAATAGCAGATGCTATTGAATACAGCGCACCGGTAGTCTACGATTATTTTGAAAATAAAGAGGCCATCCTATTTGAAATTTCTTTAGATGGCTTTCACAATTTACATATAGAATTATTAAAAGCTCAGAAGAAACATGACAGTCCGGAGGATCAGCTTGTGGCTATTGTAGATGCCTACTGGAATTTTGCTTTTAAAAATAAAGAATACTACCAGCTTATGTTTGGTTTGGGAATGCAGTGCTGTGGAAAAGGCCAGATGAAAAAAGAATTTTCATCTTTTCAGGAAATGATTTATGAATGTACTTATGAAATTATCAAGAAAAACGGATCCAATCCGGATAATGCATGTCATATGTCTCATGCCCTGTTTTCAGCAGTTCACGGAATGATTTCCATTATGATGATGCGTACGGCAGATATCCCGTCTACTATGAATAAATCATCTTTAGATGAAACTGTTTCGTCTTTTATCAGATCTTTATAGATTTTTTTTGAGCTAAAAATTAACACCGTTAGGAAATTTAACACTGAATTAATGTAAATAATTCATTCAAACCTGATTAAAAACTAAAATTATTATGTAAAACTTATACAATTTAATCGGTAAAAGTAAGGATTTTTTCTTTAAACATTAACACCGTTAGCAAAATTAACACACTCACACCTCACACCTTCATACATTATATATATTTTAAAAATTCAATTATGGGAACATTCAACTTTATCGGACATTAAAAATTATGTAATTTTTTTTGAACAAATTATTAACACTGTTAGGAAAAAAAACAGCATTTATTACAAGGAATATTACTTAAATCTAACACTTCATTAAAAAAATTAAACTCAAAATGAAAATACCTGGAAAAACAAAGTTTATTGTACTTATCTCAAGTATAATTCTTTTACAGAGTTGCACCAAGGCTGCCGAAGGATCTAACGCCGCACCGCCAGCACCTGAACTTCCGGTTTATACCGTTATCACCTCTCCTGCCACCACTTATCAGGAACTTCCTACTGCTTTAGAAGGAAAAAACAATGTAGAAATCAGATCTCAGGTAGATGGATATCTTGATAGGATCTATGTAGAAGAAGGAGCTTATGTAAGAGCCGGACAGCCTTTATTTAAAATAGACTCCAGAAGCTATGGTGAACAGATGAATATGGCACAAGCCAATCTCCAAGTGGCCCATGCTAATATACAGAAAGCAAAAGTAGAAGTTGACAGACTTCAGCCATTGGTTGCTGCAAAAGTAGTGTCTGATGTGCAGCTTAAAACAGCGAAAGCCAACTATGAAGCTGCGGTTGCAGCGGCAGCCCAGGCCAGAGCATCAGTAGGAAGCGCAAGGATCAATGTAGGATTTACAACTATTACAGCACCGGTAAGCGGTTATATTGGAAGAATTCCTTATAAAAAAGGAAGCCTGATCTCCAGAACAGATCCTAATCCATTGACTTTATTATCAGACATCAGTGAAATTTATGCCTATTTCTCTTTAAGTGAACTTGATTTTATTGCTTTTCAAAATAAATATCCAGGTGCTACTTTAGAAGAGAAACTGAAAAATATGCCAATGGTAGAACTGGTAATCGCCGATAACAGTATCTATCCTCAAAAAGGAAAACTAAGTATTGTAGACGGGCAGTTTGATAAAACAACCGGAGCTATCAGCGTACGGGCAGTTTTCCCTAATGCACAGGGATCTTTGAGAACCGGAAATACGGGAAGGGTACGTATGCCTCAACTATTATCCAATGCTGTAGTTATTCCACAGGAATCTACTTTTGAAATTCAGGACAAAACATATGTCTACATCTTAGGAAAAGACCAGAAAGTAACAAGCAGACCGATAAAGATTTCCGGAAAAACAGACAGCTATTACTTCATCTCTGAAGGTCTTCATTCCGGAGACAAAATCGTCTACACCGGAATAGGAAGCTTAAAGGATGGAGCTTCGATCAAGCCAAAAGCAATTTCGTCTGACAGCTTATTGAAAGCAAAACCTTTATAGTCCTTTTCCGAATACAGAAGACTTAAAAAAATAAACTTCTTATGTTAAAACAATTTATAGAAAGACCGGTACTTTCAACGGTCATCTCCATAATACTTTTGTTATTGGGAGCCTTGTCTCTCTTTAATTTACCGATTGCCCTCTTTCCGGATATTGCTCCGCCAAGTGTTCAGGTAACGGCTTTTTATCCGGGAGCGAATGCCGAAGTAGTGGCTCGTTCTGTAGCTACCCCCATTGAGGAAGCTGTGAATGGAGTTGAGAATATGACTTATATGACCTCCAATTCCAGTAATGACGGAACCATGACACTGAGTGTTTTCTTCAAACAGGGAGCTGATGCTGATAATGCAGCAGTAAACGTACAAAACCGTGTATCAAAAGCAATGAGCCAGCTTCCTCAGGAAGTAGTACAGGCCGGAATTTCAACACAGAAAGTTCAAAACAGTATGATTATGTTTATGGGACTTACCAGTGATGATCCGAAACAATACGACGAGCTTTTCTTACAAAATTACCTGAAGATCAATGTCATTCCCCAAATACAGCGTATTCCGGGAGTAGCACAGGCTCAGGTATTTGGAACAAGAGATTATTCCATGAGAATCTGGCTGAAACCGGATAGACTGGCAGCCAATAATCTTTCTCCTCAGGAAGTTCTCGCTGCAATCAAAGACCACAACCTTGAAGCGGCCCCAGGCCGTCTTGGGCAGGGAAGTAAAGAAACTTACGAGTATATCCTTAAATATAAAGGAAAGCTGAACAAAAATGAAGATTACGAAAGTATCGCCATTAAAGCAAATAATGACGGATCATTCCTAAGATTAAAAGATGTTGCAAGAGTAGAATTTGGTTCTTATACTTATACTGCAACAAACAGAGTAGACGGAAAACCGGTTGCAGGATTTGCTATTTTACAAACTGCCGGTTCTAATGCCAATGAGATCCTTACAGAAATTGAAAAACAGGTTGATGTATTGAATACTACCCTGCCAAAAGGGGTAAAGCCAATTATCATGTATAACTCCAAGGACTTTTTGGACGCTTCTATTCATCAGGTTGTTGAGACATTGGTGATCGCTTTCATTCTGGTATTTATTGTGGTGTATATTTTCCTTCAGGATTTCAGATCTACGCTTATACCGGCTATTGCAGTACCGGTTGCTATTATCGGGACGTTTTTCTTCCTGCAGCTGTTCGGTTTCAGTATCAATATGCTTACATTATTTGCTTTGGTACTGGCCATTGGTATTGTAGTGGATGATGCCATTGTAGTAGTGGAAGCCGTCCATTCTAAAATGGAACATACAGGCATGCCCGTGGAACAAGCTACCATGAACTCTATGAGTGAAATTTCCGGAGCTATTATTTCCATTACATTGGTGATGTGTGCTGTATTTATTCCGGTAGGATTTATGCAGGGCCCGGCAGGGGTCTTCTACAGACAGTTTGCTTTCACTCTGGCAATTGCCATCCTGATTTCTGCAGTAAATGCATTGACATTAAGCCCCGCTTTATGTGCCATGTTCTTAAATGATCCTCAGGGTGAGCATGGTGAGCATGGTCATAAAAAAGGTTTTGGAGCGAGATTCTTCAATGCATTTAATGTGAGCTTTAACAATATGACCAGAAAATACATTTACAGTCTTAAGTTTTTAATTAAAAATAAATGGGTGGCTGTAGGAGGTCTTGTCCTTATTACAGCGGTAAGTATTTTCCTGATTAAAAAAGCACCTTCAGGATTTATTCCGACAGAAGATCAGGGATTCGTATTATATGCCGTGAACACACCTCCGGGAAGCTCACTGGAAAGAACTCACAGAGCAACTGCACAAATTGATAAAATCATTAACGGCGAAAAAGCAACCAATCACCTTTGGGTAGCAGACGGGATGAACTTCATCAGTAATGCCAATGCTTCTCCTTATTCTGCAGGTTTTATCAAGCTTAAAGATTATGACAAACGTGGGGATATGAAAGATCCTGACCAGATTGCAGCAACGTTGACAGGAAAGGTAAGCCAGGTAAAAGATGCCAACGCATTCTTCTTCAACTTCCCTACTGTACAAGGTTTTGGTAACGTTTCCGGTTTTGAATTCATGCTTCAGGATAAGACAAACGGTACTTTTGAACAATTGGGAACCACCACACAGGCATTCATCGGAGAACTGATGAAACGTCCGGAAATTGCATTTGCCTTTACAACGTATGCCGCCGGAAACCCACAGTATACTATTGATGTAGATACAGACAAAGCCAACCAGCTTGGAGTTTCTATAACTGAATTGATGCAGACTATGCAGATTTATTATGGAAGTAGCTTTGTCTCGGATTTCAACAGGTTTGGTAAATATTACAGAGTAATGGCCCAGGCAGATATTCCTTATCGTACGGATATTAACTCTTTAGAAGGAATTTATGTTAAAAATAAATCCGGAGAAATGGTTCCTGCCAAGACCCTGGTTACTTTAAAAAGAACTTTTGGCCCTGAAACCGTAACAAGAAATAACCTTTTCAATGCCGTAACTATTAATGGAACGCCAAAACCTGGATACAGTACCGGTGATGCCATTAAGGCTGTAGAAGAGGTAGCACAGAAATCCCTTCCCAGAGGCTATGGCTATGAATGGACAGGAATTACCCGTGAAGAGATTAAAACAGGTGGACAAACTGTATTTATCTTCCTTTTAAGTATCCTCTTTGTATACTTCCTGCTGGCAGCTCAGTATGAAAGTTATATTCTTCCGTTTGCCGTTATCCTTACCATTCCTACAGGAGTCTTTGGGGTATTTGCCTTCACAGGATTAGCCGGAATTGATAATAACATTTATGTGCAGGTAGGACTCATCATGCTTGTAGGGCTTTTGGCAAAAAATGCCATCCTGATTGTAGAATTTGCTGTTCAGAGAAGAAATGCAGGAAAATCACTGATTGAATCGGCTCTTCAGGCTTCAAGATTACGTTTAAGACCCATCTTAATGACCTCTTTTGCCTTTATCGTGGGTATGCTTCCATTAGTATGGACACAGGGTGCTTCTGCAAAAGGAAACCATTCCATCGGGTACAGTACTGTAGGAGGAATGCTTACAGGAGTTATTTTCGGAATTTTCATTATCCCGGTAATGTATGTGATCTTCCAATATCTGCATGAAAAAATGCCAAGCAGAAAAAAGAAAAGACTTCAGAAAAAACTACAGCAAGAGCAGGCTTTACCAGCTGTTCATTAAAATTATTGACAAATCTTAGGGATATAGAAACAATAACGTAACAAAAGGGTACACTTTAATTATTTTAAACTACAAGCTGTACCTCTATAAACTGTCCCTAAGAATTTTGTATCCTTTAAAAGCCTATTAAACAATGAAAAGAGTAAAAAATATTATATTAACGTTTGCACTGGCTTTAGGCTCTGTTTCGTGTGTGTCCAAACTGGCATACACAGAACCGGACCTTCCGCTTCCGGAAAAGTTCCAGTATACAGCAACTGCTGATACGGCAAGCATTGCCAACCTGGAATGGAAAGAATTTTTCAGTGACTCTATTTTACAGGGGTTGATTGAAAAAGGAATTAAAAATAATTATGACCTTCAGATTGCATTAAAGCAGGTTGCCGCTTCACAGGCAAAATTGAAACAGGCAAAATATATGCAATATCCTGATGTGGGTTTTGGAGTGTCCGGTCAGATTTCTAAACCATCCAAAAACAGCATGAACGGGCAAAGCTTAAATTTATTTTTAGGACAAAGTCATGTTGAGGATTATAATGCAGCATTCAACCTTTCATGGGAAGCTGATATTTGGGGGAAGATCAAAAACCAGCAGGAAGTTTCAAGAATGCAGTATCTGCAGACTTATGAAGGCTCAAAAGCTATCCAGACCCAGGTTGTAGCAGCTATTGCTCAGGGATATTATAACCTGCTGATGCTTGATAAACAACTGGTAATTGCAAAATCCAATCTGGAATTGAGTAGTAATACATTGCTGATTACCCAGAAAATGTGGGAAAGCGGTGATACTACTTCTTTAGGGGTACAACAGTCTGCAGCGCAGAAGCAGGCAACAGAACTGCTGATTTCTCAATTGGAACAGAATATTGCTATTCAGGAAAATGCTCTAAGTATTTTGGTAGGAGAAATCCCTAGTAAAATAAACAGAACGATTGAAATGGTTGATACATCTTTACCACAGAATATAACTACCGGTCTTCCGGCAGCTATGGTAAGCCGCAGACCAGATGTACGCCAGCAGGAGCTTGTTTTACTGGAGTCCAATGCTTTTGTCGGAATTGCACAGGCCAATATGTATCCTGCCTTAAAGATTACAGCTAACGGAGGGGTCAATTCCTTCAAATTTGATAACTGGTTTCAGATTCCGGCATCATTATTCGGATCTGTTTTAGGAGGAATTACCCAACCTATTTTCCAGAAAAGGCAACTGAAAACGGATCTCGAAGTAGCCAAAATTCAAAGAGAAAAAAATGTTTTGGCCTTCCGCCAATCGGTATTGAATGCCGTGGGTGAAGTTTCTGATGCCCTGGTTTCTAATGAAAATTTAAAAATCCAGGAACAAAAAGCAACGGAACAGTCTACTACATTAAAAGACGGAATTAAAAGTGCACAGCTTCTTTATAGAGGAGGTTCAGCCAATTATCTCGAAGTAATTACCGCACAGGGCAACTCACTTCAGGCAGAGCTGAATCTGGCTTCCATTAAAAGACAGAGATTAAGCAGCATTGTAGATTTATACAGAGCGCTTGGTGGCGGTTGGAAGTAGTAAATTAAATTATATTGTTATCATGCAGTCCTCTTTCAGGACTGCATTTTTATTTAAACCCATAATGTTCTGATAGATCAGGGTGTGCTTTGACCATATTTTTTTTGAACTGCAAATACGGATCCCGCTGTAGCAGAGTTTTTTGTAATAAATATATTATCAAACTGGGTTTCACTAATTGTCACATTCAATGTGTTATTACTCAATACTTTTACCATATCAGGAACTGTATTTGAATGCCCAACAATAACTACAACTTTCCCCTGATTTTGGGCAAGAATGCTGTTGATAAATAATTGAGTAGCAGCAATGGTAGTAGCCGGTGTATATTCTTTAATCGTAATTCCTTTGCTCACCGCTAGTGGGCTGGCTGTTTGCCGGGTGCGGTTATATGGGGTGGTATAAATATTATCTATATGAACATTTTCCAATAAGCGCTTTAATTCATCTGCCCTCAACTTCCCGGCACTGGTAAGATTAGGATCAGTTCCAAAATTTTCTTTTTCTGCATGTCTCAATAGAATGCATACCGTTTCTGTGCTGCTGATTTCTGACGGAAGAGGAATGCCTAATGGATTCTCAGTTCGCATAGCTGTATTCGCAATGTGGTTTTCTGCGGTACCTTGTTGATTTTCCTGGCTGGAAACTCTTTCACAACTTGTGAAAAAGACCATAATAAATGCCAATCCTGAAATAATTAATTTCTTCATAATGGTGTTAAATTGTGTTTTTAAAAATCTCTTATGTATTAGTAAGGAAATTTAATATAAAAAACACATATAAAGCTAATTACGAAAAAAAATAATGATTATATCAATGATATATTAAGTATTTCTCTAAAATCAATATTATCCCATTATATATTTTGAATAGAAAGATATTCAATTAAATTATTGAAATCATTTTGGCTGTAACCTAATGATAAATAGTAGATATCATCTGCTTTTCTATACCAGGTCAGCTGGCGTTTAGCATACCTGCGGCTGTTTTTTTTAATTTCAGATACCGCAAAATCCAGATCCCATTCTCCGTCAAAGTATTTGAATAATTCAGCATAGCCTACCGTATTTAAAGCTGTCAGCCCTTTGAATTTTTCAAGCCCTTTCACCTCTTTCAGTAAGCCTTTCTCCATCATTATATCTACCCTGCGGTTGATTCTGTCATACAATTCTTCTCTTGGAGCCTCTATTCCAATTCTGATCACCTTAAAATCTCTGGAATCCTGGGAAGTGGCAATCAGTTCAGAATATTTTTTTTGAGTCTGCCAGATCACATCAATGGCACGAAGAAGTCTCCGGTGGTTGTGAACATCCACTACTTCAAAATACTCCGGATCAAGCTCTTTTAAAATCTCCTGAAGCTTTTCTATACCTTCCTGCTCCATTATTCCCTGAAGCTTTTCCTGGTTTTCAAGATTAGCTTCCGGCAGATCATTTAAGCCTTCAATCACTGCTTTTTCATACATCATACTGCCACCCACAAGAATTACGGTATCGTGATCTTTAAAAAGTTCATTAAGTTTTTGCAAAGCATCTTCTTCATATTGCCCGATAGAATAATATTCTTCAACGGAAAGATTCCCTATAAAATGATGAGGAGCTTCAGCCAGTTCCTCTTCAGAAGGAGAAGCTGTCCCAATTTTCATTTCTTTAAAAAACTGTCTGGAATCACAGGAAACAATCTCTGTATTGAAATATTGAGCCAGGTCAATTGCCAATCTTGTTTTACCAATTCCGGTGGGTCCTACTACAGAAATCAAATTTTTCATCAGTTCACATTCATTATTTTATCGGTCAGATAGAATCTTTACAGATTTCACAGTGCTAATTTAAATGTTTATCTTTGTAGAACAATAAAAAACTATGATTTTATCAATGACTGGCTTCGGTAGAGCCGAAGGTGTTTTTGAAGGAAAAAAAATAACAATAGATATTAAATCATTGAACAGCAAGAGCTTTGATTTAAATATCAAGATTCCTTTACGTTATAAAGAAAAAGAATTTGAAATCAGAAAAATTCTTAACGATAGAATTATCCGTGGAAAGGTAGACTGCTACGTTAATCTGGAGAACCTGGAAGAGTCTAACGATGTAAAAATCAATAAAAATTTAATTGATTCATACATCAATGAACTTAAAACCATTACTTCAGACGGGCCTGATTATGAATATCTTAAAATGGCAGTAAGACTTCCTGATGCCATTACTTCAAGACCTGATGAACTTACAGATGGGGAATGGGAAGCTTTGGCAAAAATTGTCAGTGCAGCTATTGACCGTTTTGAAGAGTTCAGAAAAACTGAAGGAAGCATTTTACATGAAGAATTAAACAGAAACATCCAGAATATTGATAAATATCTTGGTGAAGTGATTCCTTTTGAAGAAGAAAGAATTATCAGTGTGAAAGAACGTTATCAGAAATCTTTGAAAGAATTTGAAAATGTAGATGAAACACGTTTCTACCAGGAAATGGCTTACTTCACAGAGAAGCTTGATATTTCAGAGGAAAAGGTAAGACTTACCCAACATTTGAAATATTATAAAGAAGTAATGGATAATGAATCTTTCAATGGAAAAAAACTGGGCTTTATTTCTCAGGAAATCGGAAGAGAGATCAACACATTAGGTTCAAAAGCCAATCATGCCCAAATTCAGAAACTTGTGGTTATGATGAAAGATGATTTGGAAAAAATTAAAGAACAGACGTTAAACGTATTATAGACGATAGACCTATAGACATGAGATGAGAGATTTGGTCTCCTGTCTCTCATCTAAAAATCTCTAAAATCTAAATGGATAAAGTAATTATATTTTCAGCACCATCCGGGAGCGGAAAAACTACATTGGTAAAGTATTCTTTGGAAACATTTCCGGAGCTGAAGTTTTCAATCTCCTGTACAACAAGACAACCGAGAGGAAGTGAGGTTCATGCAGTAGATTATCATTTTTTAACTCCTGATCAGTTCAGACAGAAAATTGCAGAAGGAGCTTTTGTAGAATATGAGGAAGTATATACTGATAAATATTACGGTACTTTAAAATCTGAGGTAGAAAAAATCTGGAATCAGGGAAAAGTTGTTATTTTTGATGTAGATGTAAAAGGAGGGATTTCTTTAAAAAAATATTTTGGTGAGAAAGCACTGTCTATTTTTATAGAACCCCCTTCCATTGAAGAATTGGAACGAAGATTGATTTCAAGAAATACAGATGATGCTGAAACCATCAAAACCCGCGTAGCAAAGGCAGAAGAAGAAATGTCCTATGCAAAGGATTTTGACAAGATCGTCATCAACAGTGATCTTGACCAAGCTAAAATAGAAATAGAAAGTTTAATAAAAAGTTTTATAGAAAGAAACTAGAATGTAGACATAGAAGTCAGTTAAAAATATGTGGATCACTTTTTACAGACTACAATCTACCTATACCTTCTATAAAGAAAAAAATTGAGGTTGATATGAGTACCGAAACATTAGAAAAAGCTAAATCTGCAATTCCTGTAAAGGGATTTCTGGATATAAAGGATATAGCAATTCCTCAGGGTGAAGAATTGGTAAAAGCCATTCTTAAACTTAAAGAAGAGAAGAATGCTGTCATTCTTGCCCACTATTACCAACCGGGAGAAATTCAGGATATTGCTGATTTCCTTGGAGATTCTTTACAGCTGGCAAGGCAGGCTAAAGATACAAATGCTGATATGATTGTATTCTGTGGAGTGCATTTCATGGCAGAAGCTGCAAAAATTCTGAACCCAACTAAAAAAGTAGTTCTTCCAGACACTCTGGCAGGATGCTCTTTGGCAGATGGATGTTCCGGAGAAGGATTGAGAAAAATGCGCGAGCAGCATCCCAATGCCTTAATTGCTACTTACATCAACTGTAACGCAGAAACAAAAGCGGAAAGTGATATCATTGTAACAAGTTCAAATGCGGAAACCGTAATTGAAGCATTACCGACCGACCGGCCGATCATTTTTGCCCCGGATAAAAACTTAGGAAGATACTTATCTAAGAAAACCGGCCGTGATATGATCCTTTGGGATGGAAGCTGTATAGTACATGAAGCATTTTCTATGGAGAGAATTGCCAAGCAATTAGCGGATAATCCTGATGCCAAACTGATAGCGCACCCGGAAAGTGAAGAAGCCGTACTAAAACTGGCTCACTTTATTGGTTCCACATCCGCTCTATTGAATTATGTAGAAAAAGATGACTGTCAGAAATTCATCATTGCCACAGAAGAAGGAATCCTTCATGAAATGAGAAAACGTGCTCCTCATAAAGAATTGATCCCGGCATTAGTTTTCGATGAAAGCTGTAACTGTTCGGAATGTTTCTATATGAAACGCAATACAATGGAGAAACTGTATTTGTGTATGAAATATGAACTTCCGGAAATTCTTATCGACGAAGAATTAAGGTTAAGAGCACTAAAACCCATTGAGGCGATGCTTGATCTTTCAAAAAGCATAAAATAAGCAAAAAGCACTGTTGTCACAGTGCTTTTTTTATATTCGTCGTCTATCCGGAGATAGTAATTCAATCAGTTTTCAGTTACCAATCTCCAAAACAATAAATACTTACTCTTACACAATTCTTTTCTTTGCAGTATTCGGGTAAGGCAAAATAATTATCGCAAGTTTGGTTGTATTCAGGTCCAGGGCCATACTTATTTTGAGTAGGACATCCTGCACAAATAGATGAATCGGCACCTTTAATATTCTTCAGTTTATTTCTTGATAACTTTTTCATATGATATTCATTTTAATAGGTTAAGCTTACAATATTTTTTTACTTATAGCATAGGTGCATAACATTTTCCTCCAGGTTTTAGCCAGCATCCCCATCTACCGCCTCCCATAAAACATACAAACTGTTCACCACCACATGCTTCAATCTGGATTTGTGTTGCACCACCATTAATCATTTTTTTCTCGTCTCTTGATAATTTTTTAATTGTTTTCATAATGTTATTATTTAATGATTTGTAAAAAAGATAGGCATTTCTTATATTAAATTAATGAGGATCAAAGCACTCATAGCTTACCAACACTCTACCTTTGCAGCACTCCGGTAACCCGTGATAGTCGCCACAGGATTTTGGCTGGCCAGGTCCATACGGTCCATCAGGACAGTATTCATTACAAACACCAATACCTCCGCCATTCACAGACTTTAGATTTTGTCTGTGGATTTTTTTTAAATTTCGCATGCTTATTTTTATTATGGTTAATACACTAAAAGTAAGATTTTTAATTAGTTAAATCTAATATTTTAACAAATATTTCTCCAAAAAAGGAATTAAAATAAACTATCTGAAATAATTTGCCATTTCAAATTAATTTGTACATTTGTCCTGTAAATGAATTTATTAAGAAACATATCTGATATTTCTGCTCTGAAACTACCTATTTCAGGCATATCTTCTGTTTCTACATTTACAACTACAACAACTACCCCATAACGGGGTAAATTTTCACATATTATTTCCAGTACCTGTGCTCTTTTTTCTAAAGAGTAAACATTTTGTTTTATCCAACCTTAAATAAATAATTGATGAAAATTTTAAAATTTGGCGGAACATCAGTCGCCACTTCCCAACATATTTTGCTGGTAGAAAATATTATAAAAAGAGAATCATTGCAAAGCAGAGCAGTCGTTGTAGTATCCGCACTTCATGGTGTAACGGATCAGCTGATTAAAGCAGCTGAATATGCCTCTCAAAAAAATGAAAATTACTTGCAGCTTATCAAGAATCTTGAAGAGAAACATTTAATCTTGGTCAAAGAGCTTATCCCTGTTTTAGAACAAAGTTCATGGCTGAGTTTTGTTAAAAAACATTTTAATGATCTGGAGGATTTTTATAATGGCATTTTTGTATTAGGTGAATTTACCCCCAGAATAAAAGATAAAATAGCTTCATACGGAGAATTTTTATCTTCAAATATTATTGCAGCAAGACTTCAGTCTGAAGGTTTAGACTGCCTGTGGATGAATGCTGGAGAGCTGATCAGAACCGACAGCAGTTTTACCAATGCTAAAGTACATTTTGATCATACAGGAGGCAATCTGGAAAAATATCTCAGCGAACATCAGAATCAAATCATTATCTGCCCCGGTTTTATTGCCCATGATGAAAAAAACAATACAACAACGTTAGGACGGGGAGGTTCCGATTATACTGCTTCTATCATTGCTGCGGCCATTCAGGCTGAAGAACTTCAGATATGGACAGACGTAAACGGAATGATGACTGCCGATCCCCGTTTGGCATCCAATGCAAAACCTATTGCAGAAATCTCTTATCATGAAGCAATGGAACTCTCCCATTTCGGAGCTAAAGTACTATACCCACCTTCCATTCAACCTGTGATGATAAAAAATATTGATCTTAAAATCAAAAATACTTTTGATCCTGATGCCCGGGGAACATTGGTATCCCATCATCTAACAGCTTCGGAGAATGATGAAAAACAAATTGCAGTAGGAATATCAAACATGAGTAGTATTGCTCTTCTTACTTTAGAAGGAAGCGGAATGGTAGGTATCCCGGGGATTTCTGCAAAGCTATTCCAATGCCTGAGCCATGAAAAGGTTAATATCATTCTTATTACCCAGGGTTCTTCGGAACATTCTATCACCATAGCCATTAATGAAAAGGATATTTTTTTTGCAGAAGCTGCCATCAACGCTTCTTTTGCAGATGATATTAATCTAAAAAGAATTGCTCCGGTAAAAATAGAACCCGGGCTTTCTATTATTGCCCTGATAGGAGAAAATATGAAAAGCAGAAGTGGTGTGAGTGCTAAAATGTTCGGGTGCCTTGGAAATAATGGCATCAATATAAGAGCTATTGCACAGGGCTCCTCGGAAAGAAATATCAGCATAGTCATTTCAGAAAATGACACCAAAAAAACAGTCAATATCCTTCATGAAGAATTTTTTGAATCTGAAATAAAACAAATCCACCTTTATATCTGTGGAACAGGTAATGTAGGTTCCAAACTGATACAGCAGATTTATAATCAGAATCCTTATCTGAGAGAAAATTTCCTGATCAATTTAAGAATTGCCGGGCTGTCCAATAGCCGTCATATGATATTTTCAGATCAGGGAATCAGCCGGGAGGAATATTCGGGCTGGAAAGAGCAGGGTGAAAAAGCTTCTGCCCAAAGATTTGCAGAGGAAATTATATCCCGTAATCTTCGGAATTCTGTTTTCGTAGATGTTACAGCAAGCTCTAAAATCCCGGAAGTCTATGAAAGCCTTCTAAAAAGGAGCATTAATATTGTTGCCTGTAATAAAATAGCAGCCTCATCAGATTTTGAAACCTATAAAACATTAAAAAATACAGCGAGAAACCACAGTTGCAGTTTCTATTTTGAAACGAATGTAGGGGCTGGGCTTCCGGTTATAGGCACTATCAGTGATTTGATCAAGAGTGGTGATAGAATTACATCAATTCAGGCCGTACTCAGCGGAACATTAAATTTTGTCTTTAATAATTATGATGGAAGCAGAACTTTCTCCGAGGTGGTTGCACAGGCTCAGAAAGAAGGATACACAGAACCTGATCCCAGACTTGATCTTTCAGGAACTGATGTAGCCCGCAAGATTTTAATCCTCGCCAGAGAAGCCGGATATCCGCTCCAATTTGAAGAAATAGAAAATACCAGTTTCCTTCCTGAAGAATGTATGCAGGGAAGTGTAGAAGATTTTTATGAAAAGCTTACAAAATATGAAGACCATTTTAAAAATCTGCTTAATGAATCCCGAAAAGCCGGCAAAATTTTAAAATATACTGCCGAGTTTAAAAACGGAAAAGCCAATGTAGGGTTACAGCATGTAGCTCCGGAAAGTGACTTGTTTCATCTTTATGGCAAAGATAATATAGTCATTTTTCAAACGTTACGATATTCCGAACAACCATTGGTGGTAAAAGGAGCCGGGGCTGGGGCTGAGGTAACGGCAAGCGGTGTTTTTGCAGATATTATGCGCTCAATTTAAAAAAAACAGAAATTATGAAAAGAATACGATTAAAAATACCTGCTACAGTGGCCAATCTGGTTTGTGGGTTTGATATTTTAGGAATGGCTATACATGATCCTTATGACGAAATGGAGCTGAGAATACTGGATGCTCCCGACATTATTATAAAACATGAAGATCTCTTCGGACTTCCTGAAGAACCTTTAAAAAATGTGGCAGGCATTGTATTGCTGAAGATTCAGGAACACTTTAACCTTTCTCATGGTTTTGAGGTGATCATTCGTAAACATATAAAACCGGGAAGCGGGCTCGGTTCCAGTGCGGCAAGTGCCGCCGGAGCTGCCTTTGGTGCCAATGTGTTATTAGGAAATATATTATCTGCGGATGAGATGATTCATTTTGCCATGTTTGGAGAAGAGCTTGCTTCGGGAGTACGTCACGCAGACAATATTGCCCCTTGTATTTATGGTGGAATCACATTGGTAAAATCCACCCATCCTCTAGACATCATCCCGTTGAATACTCCTGAGCTTTTTGTAGCCGCTGTACATCCTCAGGTTGAAGTAAAAACATCGGACTCGCGACAAATCTTAAAGAAAAATATCTCTTTAAAAAGTGCTGTTGAGCAATGGGGAAATATCGCCGGGTTAATAGCTGGGATTCAGAATAACGATTTCTCTCTCATTGGCAGAAGCCTTAATGATGTTATTATAGAGCCTGTCAGAAGTATTTTAATTCCAAAATTTGATGAAATTAAAATGAAAAGTATAGAAATCGGTGCCTTAGGAGGTGGAATTTCAGGGTCAGGACCTTCTATTTTTATGCTGGCCGAGAAAAAAGAAACAGCAGAGGAAATTGCCCTGATGATGAAGTCTGTTTACGATGAAGCAGGGATTGAAAGTTTGGTATATGTATCCAAAATAAACCCTTCAGGGATTGAAATCATTGAAAAAGTATAATTAAGAATATAATACAGATGAACTATTATAATTTAAAAGACAGCTTAGAAAAAGCTGATTTCAGAACAGCAACTATAAAAGGCCAGGGAAAAGAAAAAGGATTGTTTTTCCCCGAAAGCATTCCTCAGTTTGAAGAAGAGTTTATTCAAAATCTTCATCAATATACTCATGAAGAAATTGCTTACAGGTGTATGAGAGATTTCGTGGGAGATGAAATTCCCGAGGAGATATTGTGGGAAATTGTTTCAGAAACGGTCAGTTTTGATATTCCTTTGAAAAAAATTAACGATAAAATATCCATTTTAGAACTTTTTCATGGGCCTACTTTAGCATTCAAAGATATTGGAGCCCGATTTATGAGCCGGTGTCTTTCCTATTTTTTAAAAGATCAGGGAAAAAAAGTGACGGTACTTGTTGCCACTTCAGGAGATACAGGAGGTGCCGTTGCTCATGGTTTTTATAAGCTTCCGGAAATTGATGTAGTTATCCTTTATCCCAAAAACAGAGTAAGCCCGGTTCAGGAAAAACAACTCACAGCACTTGGTGAGAATATTTCAGCACTGGAGATCAACGGAAGTTTTGATGACTGCCAAAGCCTGGTAAAACAAGCTTTTTCAGATAAAGAAATTAATGATCATTTATTTTTGACATCCGCCAATTCTATCAATGTGGCAAGATGGCTTCCCCAACAGATGTATTACTTACTCGCCTTAAAACAATGGAGCCAATATGAAACTGAAAAACCTGTAATATGTGTTCCCAGTGGAAATTTTGGGAATATTTGTGCCGGGCTTCTGGCTCATTTCCGGGGGCTTCCGGCAGAACATTTCATCGCGGCATGCAATGAAAATGACACAGTTCCGGATTATCTGAACACTCAAAATTTTATCCCTCAAAAAGCAGTAGCTACCCTATCCAATGCAATGGATGTAGGAAATCCCAGTAATTTTGTGAGGATTTTAGAGCTTTTTGATCATCAGTTTGATCATTTAAAAAATAAAGTCTCCGGATATTCAGTAGATGACCAGCAGACTTTAGAAACTATTGCTGATGTTTATAAAAAATATCATTACATTCTTGAACCTCACAGCGCCGTTGCCTTCACCTCACTGGAACAGTACTTAGAAGTAAATCCTGGCAAGAAAGGATTTATTCTCGGAACTGCACATCCTGTAAAATTTCCTGAAGCCGTAGAAAAAGCTACTGCTGTAAAAGTAGAAATTCCTGAAGCGTTGAGTGACCTCATGAAAAAGGAGAAAAAAACTGTAGAAATAAGTTCGGATTTTAAAGAATTAAAGCGATTTTTGCTTAGTAAAATTTGAGACAATGAGTAAAATATATCTTGAGGATGTAAAAATATATGCCTACCACGGTGTACTCCCGGAAGAGAATATTATAGGAACATATTATATTCTAAACCTGGAGCTTCACACTGACCTTTGGGAAGCTGCGGAATCCGATAATCTGAATGACACCATAAGTTATGCAGATATCAATGACATTATTCATACCGAGATGAAGATCAAATCAAAACTTCTGGAACATGTGGCAGGAAGAATAATATCTAAAATCCATGACAACTTTCCTCAGGTTGACTACATCAGACTCAGAGTAACCAAAACGGCTCCTCCTATGCAGGGAGAGATGAGAGGAGCCAGCATTGAGCTTGAAAAAAGTTTTAAACCGGGAAATTAAAATTCTTATTTTCGTTTCATAAAAAAGATAGACCGTTGAAATTCATTAAAATATTATTTTTAGTAGCATGTATCAATGCTTTTGGCCAGGCCAGCGTTGATAACCAATTAGCCAGTTACAATTTTCCAAAGATCAAATCCAGTATTACAATGCCGGTAACGATCCCTCTTTCGGAACTTAGTAATATGATCAATGCTTCGGTAAAAGAGCTTGTGTATCAGGATGACTCTTATACCGATAATAATAACGACCAGTTTAAAGTAAAGGTATGGAAAACCAGGCCTATTCGTCTGGTAGGGGGAACCAGCCAAAACTTATTAATTGAAGTTCCTTTAAAAGTGTGGGCAGAAAAAGGCATTGGAACATTAGGCGTGTATACGTATCAAAATACAACCTTTGAAACGGTGATGTCTTTTAATACGACAGTAAGCTTAAAAAATAACTGGACCATTACCACCAATACACAGCCCAATGGCTTCAGATGGGTTACAAAACCTGTCCTGGATTATGGAAGAATACAAATTCCTATCACGCCTATTGTTGAAAAAAGCCTCCGGGAACAACAGCAAAAATTCTGTAAAACCATTGATCAGCAAATGGCTACCCAGCTGAACTTTCAACAATATGCATTAATGGCCTGGAATACTTTTCTACAGCCGTTCAATATTTCTGAGGAATATAATACTTGGCTGAAAATAAGCCCTGTTGGGGTCAATATCACTCCTTTAAAATTCTACGGGAACCAGATCAATGCCACACTTGGAATGGATATTTATTCTGAAACTTTTACAGGAAGTAAGCCTGTGGCCTCTCAACCTGTAACTGCAGTAACGAATTTCAACTTCTCTCCTACTGTTGCAGATAAATTTCTTTTGCAGACTACAGCCAATATCCCTTTTACAGAAGCCAGCAGCATGGCCAGAAAGACTTTCTTAAATAAAGAATTTGACATACGGGATTCTAAAGTAAAAGTAACAGACATCAGAGTCTACGGTGTTGACAACCGGGTTATCCTCGAAGCCCAAACCGACGGCTACATCAAAGGAACAGCTATCATTTCAGGGATTCCGGTGTATGACGAAGTAAAAAGAAAAATTGTTTTATCAGAAACCAAATTTAAACTGAAAACCACCAATATCCTGCAAAAAACAGCTTCCGTATTATTTCAGGGGAAAATTGTCAAAATGATTGAAGAGGAATACGGTATCCCAACTCAGGAACTGGAAGAAGCATCCAGAAAAAGTATTGAAGATGCTTTTAACAAAGAATATTATAAAGGGTTAAAGATGAATGGAAAAGTTTTTAATCTTAAACCCAGTAAAATCCTGCTGAACAGCACAGGAATTACCGCTGTAATTGATACAAATGCAGCATTAAAACTTCTTGTCAACGGATTTTAAACTTCAAATAAAATTAATTATAAAAAACTAATAACCAACTATGAGAAAATATTTAGTAATTGTGGATAGAAACAGATCCCAAAAGTGGACAAGGTTCGCTAATTTTGTTATTGACAGGCTTGTCATTACTTTGGCATTTCTTGCTCTTGGGTTTATTTCATCCCTACTATATCAACTTGCAAACATTGACTTTTTCATCAAAATTATTTATAAAATGTCACAAATGAATAGATTTGTTGATATACTGATAACCTCTTTAATTTATTTTATATACACCTTCCTTATTGAATACTTTACCAAAGGAAGATCCATCGGTAAGTATATTACAGGAACTAAAGTTATTTGTATTGATGGTACAGAACCTACCTTCAATGATTATCTTATCCGGAATATCTCCAGAATTGTTCCTTTTGATGCCCTCTCTTTTTTAGGTGAGAATGGCTGGCATGATAAATGGAGCGAAACAAGAGTTATTAACATCAAAAATTATCAGACTGAAATTCAAGCAAAAAGCGAAATTGACAGTCTTGGAAAGAAAGAAATTGCCTGAAAACTTTTGTTCATTAAGAAATTTTACTATATTTGCACACCTCAAAAATGGTAAAAATGGTACTTTGGCCGAGCGGCTAGGCAGTGGTCTGCAACACCATCTACAGCGGTTCGAATCCGCTAGGTACCTCTTCAAAAACCTCTAAATTTTATTTAGAGGTTTTTTTATGATCTAACGAGTATATTTAAAAATTTACGCTTTTTCCATATTGTAAAATTGTTATCTTTTAACATTCAGAAGAACCTGAAGCATCAATGTTTTCAAAAAAAAGCCTCCCGGAAAGAATGGGAGGCAGATAAAAGATAAATATGGATGATAATAATGTTTTATAAAATTAAAAAAGATTGAGAGAGGTAATTATGAGTATAATCATAAAATTAAAAACCCCGGACTTCTCCGGGGAACAATTCAAATAAACGGGCGATGAAAAACTTGTTATCGAAATTACAATACTTTATAGTACTGCTTTTATGAGTAAGGTCATAAAATATGGAAACAAAAAAAACCTCCCATTCAGGAGGTTAACAATAACTTAAAATAGGTTTTGAAAACTCTATCTTCCTCCAAAGATATCAATTATTATTCTTATAATCCATGATCTTAATCATCAAAAAAAGAAAAACCTTGCAAACTACCGACAGGCAAAGTATTAATTGGCAGAAATATAATCTTCAAAGCATCAAATATAAAAATTATCCTATTTTTGAAGCATGACCAGGGTCATAATAGCAAATTCCTGATCTATAAAATTCAACTTCTTACATTTTAGCTTATTCTGATTAAGCTATACTGATCATTTCTTGTAATTCTCTGTTGATAGATCAAGCATCGTATTAATTCAAGTTACATGCCAGATAATCACCTGCTTCTAAATTTTAATTTTATGGTACTTATTTTTTAATTCAAAAATGAACCGTAGATGTGTGCACAGATTGTCAAAAGTACTTATTGGGGGAGAAATTAAATATTACTAATATGTTATTAATTTATTTATTTTACTGTAAAATCAATAAAATATTTACAGCGCACAAATCGGTTTAATAGACATATGGTTATTTAACAATAAAAAGTATATCACGCTATTTTCATCTTTCCAAAACAATCAGCTACGTTTTTTTGTACTTCCAATGTAAAATTTACAGCCATATTTATGGTTATTTTTTGTAAATACAGAGCCAAATTTTCAAAAAACAACATAAATTTTCCTTGATATTTTTTTATTTAATAGAAATTTAAAAACATAACAAAAACAACACAACACACTCATTTACAGATAATTAAAATCAATAAACTTATCAAAAGGCAGGGATAAATTCATGAATTTATAAAGCATTTCCTTGATAATCATTCAAGCTTACAGCATATTTGTCTAAAGCAAGAATGTAGTGAGATTTTTTTATCTGCCTCATATCAACATCAGAAATAACTAATATCAATGAAAAAAACAATCTCTACTCTTAGTATTATATTTTCGGTTTTTATGTTTTCACAACAGAAAAAAAATGATTCTGTGAACAAGATAGTCGAAAAGCAAATACAGGAAGTCGAGATCAACATGAAGAAAAAACTTATAGAAAGAAAGGTTGACAGACTGGTTTTTAATGTTGAGAACTCAATAACAGCTTCCGGCTCTGATGCGGTAGAGGTTTTGAAAAAAACACCGGGTGTTGCCATTCAGGGAAACACTATCGGTATTATTGGCAAAAGCTCTGTTTCTGTTATGATAGATGAAAAAATGGTTCAGTTATCAGGAGAAGCCCTGATGAACTATCTAAGAGCCACCTCATCTGAAAATATAAAAAGTATAGAGGTGATTACCACACCTCCGTCAAAATATGATGCTGAAGGGAACAGTGGTATTATCAATATTCAGCTGAAAAAAGCAAAACAGAATTCCTGGAGTAACAGTACAAGGACTACTTATACACAAACCAGCTATCCTGCATTATCCCTGGGGAATACATTTAACTATAACAAAGACAGATACTCATTTTCAATCATGCTGGATGCTAAAAAAGGAAATGAAAATGTAACCGAGAGATCAAATATTGAATATCCATCCTATTTATGGATGAGTAAAGTGAAAAGAAAAGACAGCAAAGATGTTCAGAGTGTAAAAGTATCAGCGGACTATCAGATTTCAAAAAAATCAAGTATTGGAGCAATTTTTCAATTTTATAATTCCACACCGGACGTCCAGGAAACGAATATTGTAAACCTACTTAGCAGACAAGGTCAGGAAAATAAAATTTTATCAACGCTTGCTGAAACAGATGTGAAAAACTGGAACAATTCATTAAACCTGCATTTCACACACGATCTTGATTCTTTAGGAAAAAAACTCTCTGTTGATTTGGATTATTTCAAATTTAAGGAAGATAAAAACAGGCTTTTTGACACGCATGAAAACAATGTGTTACAATTATCAGCACAGAATCTAGGGCAACAGGATATCAATAACTTATCAGCTAAGATTGATTTTATCCACCCTGCAAAGTTTGCAAATTATACTTATGGAGCGAAGTTAACTTCAACAAAAAACGACAGTTCCATAAAATTTATAGATCAGACGACTGGAACTCCTGTAGTAGATCCGTTACAGACTGATGCTTATCAATACAGAGAAAACATACAGGCTGCCTATTTTGATCTTGCTAAAAGCTTTGGAGAAAAATGGCAGATAAAATTAGGGGCAAGAGCAGAATATACCCAGACTACGTCTAAATCTGTCACCAACAATACGGAATATAAAAATGATTATTTTAAAATTTTTCCAACGTTTTACATACTTAGAGCTATTAATGAGACTAATACCATCAACCTGAGCTATAGTAAAAGAATAAACAGACCTTCGTTTTGGGAATTAAACCCTTTTAAGTGGTATTTCAATGCCAACTCTTATGCTGAGGGGAATCCTTTTTTACAGCCAGCAATCAGTCATAATTTTGAACTGACACATACTTATAAGGAAAAATTATTTACTTCATTTTTCACCCAGCTAAAAAGCAACGGGTTTAGTCAGGTCCCTTATGTCAAAGATGATTTGACTCAGGTTTTTACAAGGTTAAATTATTATAAAAGCTATGCCTATGGAATTTCACAGAATTATGTTTTCAATAAATGGAGCTGGTTAGAAAGCAATGCCCAATACAATATTTATTATATAAAAACCAAGATTGATGATCAGTATAAAGATGCTGTACCTTCTCAAAGCGGGCTTGGTTTCGCCTTCTCACTAAACAACAGTTTTGTACTTAATAAAAGTAAAACAGTATCGGGAGAGCTTAATTACAATTACAACGCACCCAATAAAGGGTTGATATATAAACAAGGCGGGTCGATGAGGTTAGATCTCGGGTTAAGGTTCTTGTTCCTCAATAAAAACCTGCAATGTTCTATTAGCATAGATGATATTTTAAAAACAAGTAATCCTGATAACACAACATACACCAATGGTATCACCCAAACCTACAATGTGTATGCGGATACCAGAAGACTGAGGCTATCCCTACGATACAACTTTGGAAACAAAAATATTAGGGGTAAAAGCAGAGAAGCAGGAAACAGTGATGAAAAAAACAGATTAAAATAATATGATTTCCGGTTTTGTATGTGCACAATACACGACTACGAATAAATATAACCGTTTGCAAACAAATACCAAAGAAGGTTAATGTATCAAAACTTTACCAAAAACTTTAATTTAAAATTTTAATTAACATGAAAAATTCAAAACTTAAGAACATTTACAGTGCTGTACAATTAGACGCTGTAAATAGAGGTGAAATCATTAGTGTAAATGAGCAATTAGCTATCAGAGGTGGACAGGCTGCAGGATGGCAACCACTGTGTACAGTAAACGTAAACTCTGGTTGTAATATCGGTTGTACTCCAACAACTCCAACCACTCCAACTAAAGAAATCTCTACTATAGAGTAAATTAATTATCCTCCATAACTATTTTCAATAGTTATGGAGGTTTTTAACCCTTTTAAAAACTATACTATGTTCAAAAACTCTTATTATAAAATAAAATCGGAAGTAGGAAATGATACCGTGCTTTTTTATTCTACAAGGAGTGGCGAAACAATGGCTTTAGAAAGCCACACTGCCCTACTGTATGAAAATGAAAATTATGATGATCTTCCTGAGAATGTTTTTTCTAAGCTTCTGGCATCAGACCTCATTGTACCAAAAGAAGAAAATGAGCTGGATGAAGTGATACTAGAAAATAAAACAAGTATTGCCGAAAGCAGAACGTTGTATCAGGTGATACAACCTACAGCCAACTGCCAGTTGGGATGTGGATACTGTGGGCAAAACCATACCAAAGCCCTATTGAATAATGAACAAATGGATGCTATTGTTGAAAGGGTAAAATTTAAACTTGAAAGAGAAAATAATTTTGACGCTCTGGAAATAGGTTGGTTTGGAGCGGAACCGCTAATGGCCTTAAGCAATATTAAAGCATTAACTCCAAGATTAAAAGCATTAGCCGACAAGCACAATTTAAGATACTCTTCAAAAATGGTAACTAATGGGTTGTCTTTAAAATTGAATGTTTTCCTGGATCTGGTTAAAAACTATCACCTCAGCTTTTTTGAAATTACATTAGACGGTACAGAAGAATACCATGACAAAAGAAGATTCCTGAAATCAGGAGAGAAAAGTTACAGAATCATTCTCGACAATCTTATTGATATATTCAACTATGAAGGTTTTTCTGAATTAAATACTACTGTAAATATCCGCTGTAATGTAGATCAAACCAATCACGACAGCGTTACCCTGTTAATTGATGAGCTGAATTCTTTGGGAATTCATAAAAAGCTTTCCAGTTTCTATGTTGCCCCTATACATTCCTGGGGAAATGACGCCCACCTGATGTCTCTGGAAATTGCCAACTTTGCAGATAAAGAGATTGACTGGGTGATGTATTGCCTTAAAAAGGAATTCAATACCCCTGTGGTACCTAACAGAAAAAAACAGACATGTATGGCTATAGATCCAAAAGCAGAACTGATAGATGCTTACGGAAATATTTATAACTGTACAGAAATTTCATATGTTCCGGCTTATGACAAATCCGGTTATATCTTAGGAAATTTAAACAGAACAGAACCCAGCAATTTATTGGAAGAAAGACCATTTATTGACTGGAACGACCTGATTAGGGAAAACAAATCAAACTCTCCGTGTCATACCTGTAAAATACTTCCTATCTGTGGAGGGGCATGCCCTAAAACATGGAAAGAAGGAATTTTTTCTTGCCCGTCATTTAAATTCAATATGGAAGACAGGATCGCTTTATCCTATATAATTGCTCAAAAAGGATCAGAAGTTTTAAGTGCCTTTTAAAATAAATACCATGAAAAAATTTGATAATCTTTATAGTAAACTAGATCAGCTGGAAAAGCTAAACAAGCAAAAATACAAAGAGCAGCTGAAATTTGACGAACATGTGAATGAGATGATTAATTCTGTATGTTTAAATAAAAAAATATTCCTATTTTACTATGAAAATTATCAGAAAGCTCTGGAACAATCCAGACATGGAAATATCCTTACCGCTGAAAATCTTATAGTAAGAGCAGGAAAATACATAGACAAATCTTCACTGAGTGAAGATGAAAAAAAACTATATGATTTGATTTGTGTACCTATTGATGCCTATCTGCACTACAGGAAAGGAGATTTTTCTGCTGCTTTCACAGGTACAAAAAAAACAATGGAACTGGATTCTTATTTTGAAAAAAGATTTCCTATAGTTTTCTTTCATAAAATTCAGCAGATCCACAACCTGGCAAGAATCAGTTTCAGATCAATGGAAGTGGACCAGGCGCTTATGATCTTAAAAGACATATTCAGACTATTGATAGACAAAATTCCAATCACTTTTGAAAATATTGTTTACAACCCCGCATACCTGGAATACAATAGTGACGACCTTCGCAAGTCCATGATTTTTGACATCCTGGCCGATGTGATCACAACAGCAGAAAAACATAAGGAAAATGAAAAAATCACTATCTTAGATTTTTGTGATGAAATAATCAGCCATTCCTCATTTAATAAACTAGAAAACCAGCTAATCCTATGAAAGTATTCAAATTATTTATTGTAATGATCCTTTTCTTTTCTTTTGAAAAAGCCCATTCCCAAATGATTAAAAGCGAATTAAATACCGAAAAAACAGATTTTAAAGAAATCAGGATTGAAGATATTGCCCAGGTATTTTTCACTAAAGGTTCCGAAAATTCAATTATCGTGGAAAGGAGCTCAGACAAAGACAAAGAGATCCAATTCAGCATAACTGACGGTATTGCCTCTGTAAAGGCAGTCCATTCTACCGAAGAAAGCAAAAAAAATAATTACAACCTTTATATTACATCAAAAAGTGATGACATTTTCATCAATGCCTATAATCTGGGAATAGTACAGACCACAGATAAAGCCCAGTTCGGAACAATCAAACTTAAGGTTATCAATGCCGGAAAAATAGATCTCACCGTTGATACTCAAACCTTAGTTCTGAATATAGAAAATGTAGCTTCACTGAAAATTAGTGGAAAAACAGATCAGCTGACGTTAGATAAAAAAAATGTAATGCTTTCTAATCTGAGAAAATTGAAAGTAAAAAAAGATTAAGCACACACCGGGGGAAACAAAATTTTAATAACTGTATCCCTTAATTAATCCTGTTTCCGAAGCATAAATCAAAATGCTCAACAATACAAAATTGAAACAGGTTTTCCATCAAAGCACAAGTATTCATTGTTGCTCAGTATCCTTATACCAATCAAAGATAAATAATTAAGATAGTGCGTTTTATTGCTCAATATGATCAAATGGATTGCGGCCCTGCTTGTATAAGCATGGTGGCCAATTCTTATGGAAAAGAATATCCATTGGAATACCTTAGAGAAAACTCCTATATTACAAAAGAAGGGGTTTCTCTTTTAGGCATAGGAGAAGCCTCAAAAAAAATAGGATTCGATTACCATGCTGTAAAAGAGGAGTCTGACCACTTAATTTCCAATATTGAAAATAGTAAGAAGCCTGTTATTTTACACTGGGACCAAAACCATTTTGTTGTACTCAATAAAGTTAGCAATTCCTTATTCTCCAAAAAAAAAATATTTGAAATTTACGATCCTGCTCATGGTATCATCAAAATTTCTCAGAAAAAATTCGAAGAATCCTGGATTTCAGATCACAGCAAAGGAGTTTCTGTCTATTTAACTCCTACAGATTCTTTTTATGAAAATGAACCTCCTCAGCAGAAACTACTAACCGTTAAGCAGACTGTTGAATATCTACAACCCTACAAAAAAAAAATAGCACTGATGTTCTGCCTGCTTCTTGCAGGAAGTGCCATCACATTGATCTTTCCATTTCTTACACAGTCTCTGATAGATGACGGAGTAAGTTCAAAGAATTTAAATTTTATTTTTATTATCCTGCTGGCACAGCTGTCATTATTTTTAGGCAGTATCGTTATCAATATCTTCAGAAACTGGCTGACCCTCTATATAGGTACCCATCTGAGTATCAAAATTATTTCAGACTTTTTAAAAAAAATAATAGAACTTCCCATCCGGTTTTTCGACACCAAACTGCTTGGAGATTTCCAGCAAAGAATTCAGGACAATAATAGGATTGAGGAATTTTTAACCTCCCAGAGCTTACTCACATTTTTTTCCATAGTCACCTTCTCTGTTTTTTTTGGTGTTCTCGCGTATTACGATGTCAAAATATTGTTAGTCTATTCCATTTTAACCCTGATCTCTATTGCATGGTCATTTTACTGGCTTAGAAAGAGAAAAGTAATGGATTATTTTCGATTTAAACTCCGTAGTGAAAATCAGGATTCCATCTATGAGATGCTGAACGGAGTTACCGAAATGAAATTAAATCAATTTGAAGATTTTAAAATCTCAGAATGGGAAAAAATTCAAAAGAAACTGTTTAAACTTAATATCAGGATCTTAAAAATTGATCAGTATCAAATGTCCGGATTTGAGTTTTTGAATCAGCTTAAAAATATAATTGTCACTTTCCTGGCTGCTACCTATGTTGTAAAGGGAAACATGTCTTTGGGAGCTCTTTTATCCGTATCTTACATAATAGGGCAGATGAATTCCCCCGTAAGTCAAATGGTGAATTTCTTCCGTTCCTTTCAAGATGCAAAACTAAGTATGGAAAGGCTTAATGAAGTTCAGTTTAAATCCAAAGAAGAAAAAGAAGACGACCAACCTATCGAATCCAATGAAGATACAGCAGGCGATATACGCTTTGAAAATGTATCATTTCAGTATGAAGGGCCTCAATCACCTTATGTATTGAAAGATATCTCGCTTACCATTCCCCACGGCAAGGTCACCGCGATTGTGGGAGCCAGCGGAAGTGGAAAAACAACCTTAATGAAACTTTTACTGAGATTTTATAATCCTGTATCGGGTAAAATAAGTTTCGGAAAAACGAATATTTTAAATATTTCTCCTAAAAGCATCAGAAAAAGTTCAGGAGTTGTTCTTCAGGACGGATTTATATTTTCTGATACCATCGCCAGAAATATCATTACCCATGATGAAGCGGGTGATGATGAAAAATTATTAAAAGCAGTTACAACAGCCAATATCAGTGAATTTGTAAACTCTCTTCCTTTGAGATATAATACCAAAATTGGAGCTTCAGGTAATGGAATTTCCGGGGGCCAAAAACAAAGAATACTCATTGCAAGGGCAGTATATAAAGATCCTCAATACTTATTTTTTGATGAGGCAACATCAGCCCTGGATGCTGAAAATGAAAAAGTAATCCATGATAACCTTCAGGAGTTTTTTAAAGGAAAAACAGTAGTCATTATAGCTCATCGTTTATCAACTGTGAAAAACGCTGACAACATTATCGTTTTAAATGGGGGAAAAATAGTAGAAGAAGGCAGTCATCAGGAATTGGTCACTAAAAACGGTGAATATTACAAATTAGTCAAAAACCAGTTGGAATTAGGAAGTTAATATTCTATGGTTTTAACAAAACAAGCTTCCCTTTCACAGAGAAGCTTAATAAATAATGCAAAAAGTGATGATATGTAAAAAAATTATTACATAAAAATAATTAATAAGTTCATTTCACTTTTATGATCAGGATCATATAAAAAAAATCCTCGGAAATTCCGAGGATAAAAACTAATAACCATGAAAACTCAAATTAAACATGAGTTACATATCTACATTGAAAAATCGTGCCAAAATTTAAATTTTGATAAAAATATTTTAATGTATATTTTCAAAAGGTTAAATATTATATTTTAATATTTTCACCTGTTTTTTTTCATATTATTAAAAATAAGATCTCACTAATTACAACTATTCTAAATAGAAAACATCAAATAATCAATATAATTAAAGATCATTCAATAATAAGTCTAATAAAAAAGCTGAATTATAAAAAATAAAAAAAGCAGCCATAAATTCCAACCATTATAAATTGAAAATTAAATCCGTAAATTTAATGCAAAATATCTTGATAATTATAAATTAATTTGAAGATATTTTTTTTTAAAATGAAAAATAAAATTTAATTAAAAAATGTTTATTGGGATTACATGTAAATAGTGGCATTGACAAAATACTAAGCTTATTGTTAAAATGAACAAAAGAAGAAACACAAATATTAAATCCTCTGGCTTATGAAGTTCATTTTTATAAGGACTCTTTTTTTTGGCTCCATCTGATTAGGTTATAAAAGCTAGTTCATCAAAATCGATTTCTAATCTATTCATTCTTGGCTCATTTAAAACCAAGCATAATAAAAATAGAATATTACATCAAAAAGAAACTATATTGATGTAAGTTTATATTACCCAAACCTTTGCACCAGATCCGTACTATCTTTTCATCTGCTGTTATTTTAAAATAAAAAAAGCCTCCAGGAGAGGCCTTAAAAAACACAAATGATGAAAAAAAATTTTATATATTCAGAAATAAAATAATAATATTTAATCTTTATTCAAAATTATGCTGCTTTTTATTTTTATTTTATGACCTCAGTCATAAAATAATTTTTATTTTGTAATAATAAATCAAAACTAAAAACCTATAAAATAAGAAAAATATATCAACTATACTATGATCAAAGATATGTTTTTCATGAATATAGTTTTATAGTTTTACACATTAATTAACTCAAAAAAACGTGATAAAATTTTCTATACTTATAGCCAACTATAATAATGGAAAGTATTTTAGGGACTGCTATAATTCATTAGTCAATCAAACTTATGAAAATTGGGAAGCCATCATTGTTGATGATGCCTCTACAGATAATTCAGTAGAAGTTATACAATCAATTATCAAAGATGATCCCCGTTTCAAACTGTATCACAATACAGTAAATCAGGGCTGTGGATTCACCAAAAGAGAGTGCATGAAATATGCCGAGGGAGAGCTATGTGCTTACCTTGACCCTGATGATGCTATCTATACGCAAGCATTGGAAAAAACAATCCAGGAATTTGCAAATAATAACGATCTTGTAGCTACCTATTCCCAGATGATGCTGTGTGATGCCAATCTTATCGCTGATAAGGTGTTTGCCAGTACCAAACAAGTCTATAATAACCGATATTTTTTCAATTGCCCTATTCAATTCGCCCATTTTTTTACCTTTAAAAAAGAAACGTATTTAAAAACTTCAGGCATTAATCCAACACTGAGAAGTGCTGTTGACCAGGATCTATATCTGAAAATTCTGGAATATGGTGATGTAAAGTACATCAAAGAACCTTTATACCTCTACCGGCTTCATTCTAATGGAATTTCACAGCATAGCAGCAAGAAGGGAGCAAAAGAATCTTTCGCTAAAGTGATTTATGACACCATGAAAAGAAGAGGAATCAAGAAGATCAATAACCAGAATGTTCCCGAAACCTATACCAATTCAGAAGAAATATATCAACTCCTGGCTTATCAAACCAGTACTTTTCATCGTTTGCTTAACAAGATAAAGGTAACTCTACACTTATAATAAGAACTCCTCATTTGAGGAGTTTTTTTATGGAATAAAATAATTACTTATTGTATCTAAAACTCCTATTACCTTCCTTAATTTAAAGGTAGACATTCATTAAAAAGAATAATTTCTCCATTATTATACATAGAAAAGACCTCCAATCAGGAGGCCTAAAAAACACAAATGATGAAAAAAATCTATTCAGAAAAATCCAAACAGAATATCGTAAAATGTTTACTATTTATACTATAATTACATTTATGATTGATTTTACCATGAATGAAATAATAAGTATAAATTAAGTAACCAATGCAATTAACTTAATAATTAATTAAAAATACTTCTTTTAGAGGTTGGTAAATTTACTAAATATTTTGTTTTATGCAATATTATTCTTCCCAAGTTATTGGAATATATACTGTAATATATCCATCAGGACCTACCTGAGCATCTGAAACAGTCACTACAACCGATCCATAGCCAGTCCAGCCACCCTGTCCCTGCATTGCAGAAAACGTATAAGTTCCTGCGGGAATTCCTTCATAATACTGAGGTAAAGTCTGAAAGCCTCCGCTATAATACGTGTCATACACATCACCCGTAGTCATATTTTCAGCAAGAAAACTACCGACATCATGACTTCCGGAAAGAATTTTTGTTCCATTTTTAGAAAGCAAACCATATCGTATCTTATAAGTCTGTTCTTTTGTTTCATTCTTTGATACCTCTGGACGAGCTTGCGACTGTGTCTTCATAACATTATCAGTAGAAGACCATGAAACAGCAGTACCTAGCAGTCCGATGAAAGCCAGCGCTGTAAATGTTGTTTTTTTCATATTGAAAGTAATTTAGTTCTTCAAAATTAATCATCTCAGATTAATTTAAAGAAAACTATTAATTAATTAAAACTTACAATTAGCTCCTTACAAAAAAATCCCATTACCAACACTCAAAAAACCTTTTAAACAAATAGCAAAAACTATACTGAACACACACCTAACGTACAATATTTATGATATTTTACACAATAGCTTCTGCCTTATTTGATAATTTTAACATCCTTTAACAGAAATTTGGCTTCATAATTGGAAATAGAAATAAAACTAAAGTTGTTTAGACTCTAGCTTATTAAAATTTGAATTATGAAAAAGGTAATATTAGCAGGTTTTTTATCCGTTTTTTTAATGACGGCCTGCAAAAAAGATGATAGCATCGCTGAAAAATCTCTGGAAGCACAAAAACTTGAGTTTCAGGCCAAACAGCTTGAAATAGAAAAACAGAAGCTAGCCATTGAAAAGGAAAAGCTGGTTTACGAAGCTCAGAAAAAATCTGACAGCATTTCAGAACGCAAAAAAGCAAGAGCTGAAAATAATTCAAAGCCACAGGTTATAAGAGAAACCAGAACAGTCTACAGAGATAGAAACTCTGGTTCTAACTCCAATTCTAATTCCAGTTCCGGAGGAAGCAATGGAGATTATGCAGATAACGGAAGCAGTTCTTCACAAGGTACAACTAAGAAAAAAGGAATGAGTAAAGCCGCTAAAGGAACCATCATTGGTACTGTAGGTGGAGCCGCTGCAGGAGCTATTATTTCTAAAAACAACAGAGGTCTTGGAGCTGTAATTGGTGGTGTAGTAGGTGGAGCTACCGGATATGCCATAGGGAGATCAGGAGACAGAAAAGACGGAAGAGTACAGCCACGCAGGTAATATTTTTTAACAATACAATATAAAGATTGCTTATTTTTAAGCAATCTTTTTTTATGATACTGATTCTTTTTTCTGCTATTTTTATCATTCCGGTTCTGATTGGTGCAGGTAAAATCATGGACCTTTTCTGGGGCTCTCTCTCTCCTGGTATTGCCGCAAAAGCTTTAGCAGGAATTTTAGGAATAAGTATAGTATGGACTCTCCTTTCCTTTTTTATCCCCTTAAATATTTATGTAGAAATAGGTACCCTCTCATTGGGATTCCTTTTCTTTTTTAGAAATAAATTATACCTGGAATTATATCATTTCTCAGGAAAGGATATTTTTTTAATGATTACAATATCATTTATTATAATATTAGCCGGTACATTTTCGCCTTATATATTAGATCATTTCGGATACTATGTTCCAACCATACAATGGCTTACTGAATATGGATTGATAAAAGGAATTTCCAATCTGGATTTTACATTGGGCCAAATGTCTGTATGGCATATTTTTCAGGCTGGTTTTTCAAATTTCTCAGATCCTTTTTTAAGAATCAATACGATCTTGTTGAGTATTTATACCATTTATATTATGGAAAGAAAAGCATGGATACATCTGTGTTTTCTCCCTGTTTTATTATTGTTTTCACAATCTCCAAGCCCTGACCTCCCTGTTATTGCACTTTCTTTAATTATTTTGAATGAAATAATAGCTGGAAACAGAAACACAACCTTACTTTTTGCATTTTCCATTTTTATTTTTGCCATAAAGCCTACCATGATCTGGCTGCCCTTATTGACATTCCTCCGTACTGTTTTTATTTTTAAATCAGATTTTAAAAAACTGCTTTTTGGAATTTTTATTCTCCTTTTATTTTTCGCAAAAAATATCTGGACATTCGGTTACCCCGTATTTCCCGTTGCCTTAGGTGATTTGGGAGTATCCTGGAAACCTAATCCTGAAATCTTAAAAACTTCTTCACAATATGCTGTTCAAAAAACATATGATATGCAGTATTCTTATGAAGAAATTCAGAGATTCTCAACCTTTGATTACATCAGAAACTGGTTTTTCCTGGACGGAATAAAATCCATAATCAACATCCTGTTTATGGTAAGCCTGATTACTTTTTCAGCATTTGCCTGGATCAAAAAAAGAAAGCTGGTCACTTTAATTTGTATTTCATTACTCATAAAAAGTATACTTGTACTTGCTTTTTCCGCTCAGTACCGTTTTTTCATTGATGTATTCTTTGTGATATTTCTCATATTTTTTTATGACTATTTTGACAAACGGAAATCAGTCACCGTTTTCTCAACGTTAAGTATATTATTTATTTTTATTTTGTCCTTTCCAAACTTCATTCAGGAACATCTTCCAAGTTTTAGACCCGGAAATTTTATCGCCGGATTTGAAAAAAAACAATTTTACAGACCATCAACCTATGAATATCATCAATACAATACCTATGAGGTGGGCAATTTAAAATTCAATGTTTCGAAAAATTATCCTTTTAATTTTGACACTCCCCTTCCCGCCATATCAACAAGTTTTATTTTTGATGACGGCAAAGCAGGAATATTTCCCCAGCTTTCCGACAAAAACGATATCAGGAAAGGTTTTATATGGAAAAAAATGATTTCAAAAGAGAAAATAGAAGCCGAAGATGTTATTAACACTATTAAAAACACTGATAAATAGAACAAATACTGAAACTTTATTATCTGGAGAAAAAAAGGTAATTTTGTACTATGTTCAATACATTAGGTAATCTTCTTAGTCTTACAACATTTGGAGAAAGTCACGGAGTGGCTTATGGCGGTATCATCAATAATTTTCCGGCAGGTTTAACGGTAGATCTCGAAAAAGTTCAGTATGAGCTGAACCGGAGAAAACCGGGGCAGTCTGCTATCGTTACCCAAAGAAAAGAAAGTGACACCGTAAAGTTTCTTTCAGGAATTTTTGACGGAAAAACAACAGGTACCCCAATCGGTTTTATCATTGAAAACGAAAATCAGAAATCAAAAGATTATGACCATATTGCGGGTGCATATCGTCCGAGTCATGCAGATTTCACTTATGACCAGAAATTTGGGTTTAGGGACTATCGTGGGGGTGGGAAATCTTCAGCAAGAGAAACCATGAACTGGGTAGTTGCAGGTGCATTTGCCAAACAGCTTCTACCGAAACTTGAAATAAATGCTTACGTTTCTTCCGTAGGAGATATCTTCTGTGAAAAGCCATATCAGGCATTGGATTTTTCTAAAACTGAAAGCAATGATGTACGTTGTCCGGATGCGGAAACTGCTGAAAAAATGATTTCAAAAATTAAAGAAATCAAAAAAGAAGGCAATACCATCGGTGGAACCATTACCTGCGTTATTAAAAATGTTCCTGTAGGAATTGGTGAACCTATATTTTCAAAACTTCAGGCAGAACTGGCAAAAGCAATGCTGAATATTAATGCATGTAAAGGTTTTGAATATGGCAGTGGATTCTGTGGTGCAAAAATGACCGGAAAGGAGCATAATGATGCCTTCAATACAGATTTCACCACAAAATCTAATCTTTCAGGAGGTATTCAGGGAGGAATTTCCAATGGAATGGATATTTATTTCCGTGTAGCATTCAAACCTGTAGCTACTATTTTAAGGCCTCAGGACAGTATAGATAAAGAAGGAAACCCTGTTATTGTAGAAGGCAAAGGGCGTCATGATCCATGTGTGGTTCCAAGAGCAGTTCCTGTAGTAGAAGCTCTGGCTGCATTTGTATTGGCTGATCTGTTTTTGATCAACAAAACAAGAAATATCAATAATTTTTAAATATAATTTTTTGGTAATGAAAAATTACTGGGATAAAGGAATTTCATTTGAAGAATACCTTCAAATTGCAAAACAAAGATTAGAAAATCCAGCTAACCAACAGGAAGCGGACTACAAACAATATTACGAACTGGGACTTCAGAGAATGGACAGAACACTCAAGAAGTATGTTCCGGATGAAGAGCAATTGAAGGAATTAGCGGCTAAAAAATTTGACGGAAAGATTTTAATTATTTCTGAAGCTTGGTGTGGGGATGCAAGCGCTACCGTACCCGCCCTTTTCAAGTTCTTTGAAGACCATAATGAAGTCAAAGTTTTCCTGAGAGACAGTGATAAAAGTCTGATCAATCAGTTTTTAACCAATGGAACAGAGTCTATTCCTAAAGTAATTATCCTGGATAAAGATTTTAATGTGAAAAATTCATGGGGCCCACGTCCGAAATATGGATATGAGCTGCTTATGAAACATAAAGCTGATCCTGAAGGATATCCAAAAGACAGTTTTTACAATGACCTGCAGATTTATTATGCAAGAAACAGAGGTAAAGATTCTGTTCAGGAAATTTTAGATTTATTATAAAAATACGTCTGATACTTATTAACAGTAAAAAACAGTAAATGAAAAAGAACATTATTTATATTGTACTCATCGTCATTATTGCCATCATTGCTTTTGTGCCGGGAATAAGAAATTTCATGAAAGATCAGTTCTTTCCTATTGCTACTATTGAAAATGCTGTACATATAAGTGAGGAAGATTATGATATCGACCTTAAAGGGATCAACGCTTCAAGCACCAATCTTAAAAACTTTAAAAATAAAGCTGTTTTTCTGAACTTCTGGGGAACATGGTGTCCACCGTGCAGAAAAGAATGGCCCACTATTCAGAAGCTATATGATTCCAGAAAAGACAATGTTGATTTCGTCCTTATTGCCATGAATGATAAGGAAGAGGATGTAAGAAAATTTTTGAAAGAAAATAATTATACTGTTCCGGTGTATATTGCTCAAAGTCCTATTTCTGAAAAAATTCTTCCAAAAGTATTCCCTACTACTTTCCTTTTAGATAAAACAGGGAGGATTATTATAAAAGAGGATGCTTACAGAGATTGGAATACAGAGACTGTGCATCAGTTCATTGACAATATTATTAAATAATTACTTTTAACTAAATTTTATAATTTGTTGGTATAAGATTTGCGAAATTAACAGCGTTGAAAAACTTATTTAAAACCAAACACAAAATGAAATATTCAAAGTTAAACATTGCTAAAGAAGCTATCAATCACAAAGGTTTTGTGAGAAAGATTCCCGACATATTCAGAATGGTAAAAATGTGGAGAAAAGGAGCATATCCAATGAAATCCATAGATATCATTCTTCCTCTACTGGGAATTTTATATATCATCTCCCCTATCGATCTTCTTCCTGAGTTTGCCATACCGGTACTTGGAGTAATGGATGACCTGGCAGTATTATCGTTAACGATACCCAAGCTCATCAAAGAAGTTGATAAGTTTTTACTTTGGGAAGCCGAGCAAAAATACAGCGGGGCCAAAGTTATTGATGCTGAAATTATAAAATAATAATTTATTATAGTCTTTAAAACCATCCTTCAGGGTGGTTTTTTATTTACAAATAGGTGATAAATTTTTAAGCCTTATTTCAAATCCTTAAATTTGCAATATCTAATAAAAAATAATGGAAAGTAAAAAAGAATTCTTCTTAGAGTGTTACAAGCTAGGGATCATCAAATTTGGAAGGTTTACCTTAAAAAGTGGTATTGAAAGTCCATTTTATGTAGACTTAAGACCTTTAGCTTCAGATCCGAAAATTTTAAAAAATCTGGCCAATTATTTATTGGAAATGCTTCCATTAGATAATTTTGATCTTATCTGCGGAGTTCCTTATGCTGCACTTCCGATGGCTACTGCAATGTCTTTGGAAAGTTACATTCCATTAATTATTAAAAGAAAAGAAGCTAAAAGCTACGGTACTAAAAAGCTGATTGAAGGTATTTATCAGAAAGGCCAAAACTGTCTTTTAGTGGAAGATGTTATTACTTCAGGAAAATCTTTATTGGAAACGATTCCTGAAATAGAGCAGGAAGATCTGAAAGTTTCAGATATTGTTGTGGTTTTAGATAGAGAACAGGGAGGAAAGCAGCTTTTGGAAAGCAAAGGTTACAGAGTTCATACTCTTTTCAACATTTCAGAGGTATGTGTTATTCTTCAGGAAACAGGAGAATTATCTGATGAAGAAGTAAAAAGAATTCAGGACTTCCTACAGGGTAATCATATCCAGTTTGAAGAAGAAATCAGAGCCTCTTATGAGCAAAAACTGAACAGTGCCCAACATTCTGTTTCAAAGAAATTATTAGAAACCGCTTTGTCAAAGAAATCTAACCTTATTGCTTCCGCAGATGTTACTACAACACAGGAACTATTGGATTTAGCTGAAAAAGTAGGCCCCCATATCATTGCTTTGAAAACACATATCGATATCATCTCAGATTTTGACTATGAAAAAACAATTCGCCCATTAAAAACTATTGCTGAAAAACATCAGTTTTTATTAATGGAAGACAGAAAGTTTGCAGATATTGGAAATACCCAGGAGCTTCAGTTCACCAGTGGAGTTTTCAAAATTACAGATTGGGCAGATTTTGTAACCTCACAGGTTATCGGTGGATTTGAATCATTGGATTGCTTTAAAAATGTAGGAGTGGTAGCCATTGTAGGGATGTCTTCTAAAGGGGCCTTAACTACTGCCAGCTATCGTGAAGATGCTTTAAAAGTAGCTTTATCCCATCCTAATGTAATCGGTGGTGTATCCCAGAATAAAATTCCTGAAGACCTTTTATTGTTTACCCCTGGAGTGAATTTAGCTGATTCAGGCGATGGTAAAGGCCAGCAGTACAATACTCCCGAACATGTTTTTAAAACCTTACATACAGATTTCATCATCGTAGGAAGAGGAATTTATAAATCAGACAATCCGGAAGCTTCAGCGCTAACTTATAAAACTGAGGGTTGGAATGCCTATATTAATTCTTTGGAAAAAAAGGCAACTCAGGGTTAAAAATCCTATAAAGTATTTACAAAATAAGTTATATTTGGTACTTTATCACTTATATTTGAAAAAGATCACGTTTTGCCTTATTTTGTTTTTAGGAGTTGTACAGGTTTCTGCACAGAAAGACAGTATATATATTGAAGCAAAGTTATCTGCTGACAGAAAAACGCTTGAAGTCAATCAGGAAATTGTTTATTACAATCACTCCGACAAGCAGCTTCAAACCGTAAAACTCCTGAACTGGATTTCCGCCTATCATAAACGTGGAACCGCATTAGTCTACAGGAAACTGGAAGACAGAAACAATGATTTGCACTTTGCAAAGCCTGAGCAGTTGGGTAAGCTTCTGGAACTGAGTATTAAAAATTCAGAAAACCAGCCTATTGCTATAAATACTCTTTCGGATGAAAATTTATTTCTTCCTCTGAAAGATGCTTTACAACCCGGCGAAGCCGTTACGTTAAAATTACAGTACCGGATACAGCTTCCTGATAAAACATTTACAGGATATGGAACAGCCGGCCAGAATACAGCCTTAAAATATTTCTTTATTGTTCCGGATCAATTTGATCCGGACAATATTTCTAAAAAAGAATACCGTGATATTGAAGAATCTGTAAGTTTTAATACTTTCTGGACCGTCAATTTTGATATTCCTGTCAATAATTTTATCGAAAGTAACCTTCCTCAGGTTCAGATGAATTCTTTTAAAGGATACCTGGATTCTGACCCGGAATTTATAATTTCCACCAACAGCTATCCTTCTATTAAGGTTGATGTTGACGGCTTCAGTTCTGATATTAAATTTGGGTACAATCTGAAACCTGAAGAAAAACAAAACCTGGAATTCCTCCTACCTTTACAGTTGAAATTCCTTAAAGATAAAATTGGTTTTGTTCCGCAAAACCTTTTCATTTCTGATAAATTCAGGGCTAAGGAAGATTTCTTCGGAAATAATGATATCAGATTCTGGAAATTCAAATTCCAGTTATTTACAGATGCTGAAAAAACCGACCTTGATTATTTTGGAATCATAACCAAAAAAATTCTTGATGAAAATATCATTGCTGATAAAGAGAAAGATCACTGGTTTAAAAATGGCTTAAAATCTTATCTTGAAATTCAGTATCTGAAAAAATTCTATAAAGACACCAAACTTTTAGGGGCTCTTCCGGAGACCAAGTTATTCGGAATTAAGCCTTTAAAAATATTTCATGCATCAAAAGTTAAGCTTCTGGATCGTTATGGTTTGGCTTACCAATATATCATGCTGCAAAATCTGGATCAAAAGATTGACGACAATTTTTCTTCACTAAGTAACTTTAATGACATGGCTGTCAGCAGTTTTGAAACAGGAAGCCTATTTGATTATTCTGCTGATAAAATGGGAAATGACACCTTCAATGGTATCATAAAAAATTATATTTCACAAAATTCCGGAAAAAAAATAAAGCCTGAAGAATTTCTGAAAGGCCTTAGCGAAAAAGATAAAGCTTCGGGATATCTCACCAATTTCCTTAAGCTGAAAAACAGGGTTAATTTTAAACTGAAAAACATACGAAAAGAGAATGATTCTCTACATATCAAAATCACAAAAAATACAGATGCCTCTATTCCGGTAAAACTTGAAACCCAAACACGGGAAGGAGAGAAAAAAGCATATTGGATAGAAACAGAAGAAAATAAGAATAATAATGAATTACTTCTTCCGGCGTCAGATAATATTTATAAAGTCACATTAAATACAGGCTATAGCTTTCCGGAATCAAACTACAGGGATAATTTTCTGTATGCAAAAGGTATATTTTCGAATGCTAAAAAAATAAAGCTTAAGCTCATCAAAGACATTCCTGATCCTGAATACAATGAGATCTATATCAGTCCGAGAGTACGCTTTAATAATGCTTATGATAAATTTCTTTTAGGAATCAATCTTAAAAATCAATCATTCTTTGATCAGAAATTTTTGTATTCATTCACGCCAATGTACAGTTCAGGAACAGGAAAACTCACCGGTTCCGGAGCAGTCTCCTATTCTTTTCTGCCTGCTGAAAGTATTATTCGAAGCCTTACCTTTGGGGTTTCAGGATCTTATTTCCACTATGATTACGGATTGGCTTACCGAAAGGCATCGGTACTTTCCAATATCAGCTTCAGGAAAGATCCCCGGAGTACGATAAGCAGAAGTATTGGAATGTCTTATAATTATTTCGACAGGGATCTCAGCCCTGTTATGATTGCTAATAATGATTACAAAAAATATAATCTGTGGAGCTTAGGGTATGGTTACAGTGATAATCAGATGATTCATGAAAAGAGTTTCAGCCTGAGCACACAAGGAATGGAAGATTTCAACAAAGTTACTGCTGAAGCCTTTTACAGGTGGGAATTTGCCCCGAAACAAAAACTGAGCTTACGTTTATTCGCTGGGTATTTCGTAAGAAATGATACCCGAAATAATTTATTTAATTACGGAATTTCAAGAGTTTCAAATTATGCGTTCTCTTACAGCCTTTTGGGTGAGAGTGCTAACAGCGGCCTTCTTTCGCAGCAATTTATTTTAGCTGATGGAGGGTTTAAATCATTTATACCCGGCTCCGTTAACAAATGGATCACTTCCTTTAATGTAGATTCCAGTGTATGGAAAATATTTCATGTATATGCTGATGCGGGGATCTATAAAAATCAAAACCATCCTACCAAGTTTATATGGGACAGCGGTATTAAAGTAAGAATTATTCCGGATTTCCTTGAAATTTATTTCCCTATACAATCTTCACTAGGCTTTGAGCCTTCATTCAAGGATTACGCAAAACGTATAAGATATACGCTGGTTCTCAATCTGGGGACCATTATTAATGCTGCCAGAAGAGGCTGGTATTAAACAGGAAACAGATAAAACAATGGTTATATTCTAAACCGGATATTTAAAAATAAAAGGCTATCTTACTTTAAGGTAGCCTTTCTCTATAAAAATTAATCTCTTACAATTTTCTGAGAAATAGGAACATTATTAATTGTCCCTGTTACGAAATAAGTCCCTTTAGGCAATTCTGCAATATCGAGAGCTAAGACAGTTTTTGTAGGTGCTTTTTTCACAACGCGCCTGAAGGTATCATACACTTTAACATCGGTAATTTCGGATCCGAAAATGATCTCATTTCCTTTTATAAATGGATTTTGTACAAAACCGGACTTTGCAGTACCCTCAAGGGAGAAATCAACCAGATTATCATTGCTTGTACCCATTATTCTTTTGATCCCTGTTGTTATTGTTGGAGATGGAGCCGGCCCGTCACCCATAAACTGATCTGCATTAGAGCCATATCCTACAAAATCCAGCACATTGGATGATCCCGGTCCGGGAACCTGTACATTATCGGATGCCAATGCAATTTTTCCGGATACCCCTGAAATATGTATCCCCTTTGATTTATTAGGAGTTGCATCAAAATTAATTACCGTTGTAGCAATAAAATCAGGAGTTGGTAAATTGATGGTACCACCGCCAATCTCAGCCTCCTGAATCAAATAGGTTTGCTCCGGATTCAGAGTAATGTCAGGTAATGTATGATATTGGTTAAATGCCCCTACTGCCGGTGCATACTGAATAGTAGCTCCCGATAAAGAAACAGGAACACTTCCTATATTTTTTAAAATAATATAATTATTTTTTAATACAGCTCCGGAGTTTTCATTTCCTCCATAGATCTCATTAATAACGATTTGAGCATTTGTAAATACAGCAAACAGTACAGATCCAACAATAGTAAATATTTTTTTCATAGATGTTTAATTTTAGCAACAGGTTAATATAAAAATATCAAAAATAATACCATGGAATTGATAAATATTTAAAGCAACATGTTTAGGATATACCAAAAAACTACTGTTACAATGATTTTGATTACTATAAGAGTCCGAAGCTTCAATGAAGGGAACACGGTATTTACAGTAGAACCATGGGCTAATGAAATTAATTTCAGGTTTTATTACTATTTTTCCAGTATAAATAGCGACGTTATTATTCGTTCTTTTTGAGTGCTGATTTTATTAATGTTTCTGTACCGAACCAGCCCCAGTAAATACGGTGATTTGTAATTTTGCCATCTTTAATCTTCATTAATTCCAAAATATCAATTTGGTCACCATCGGGAGTCTCCCTCGGATATTCCCAGATTAATGTTTCTTTAGCCGTATAAGAATCTCCATTCCTATACCATCTTACCAATTCATTGGGGCGCCTTTTTGTCCCTTCTTCCAAAAACCGCAGAATTTCATTTTTACCTTTTAAGATCCCCGATTTTGTATCCAGAATTCTGGGTACAAGCGGGCTTTCAAAAACAGCATCTTCGGCATACAGATCAATCAGGTCCTGGGTTTGTATGTTTTTGGCATACAGGTGCCATTTTTCGTAAATATAGTTAAGTTCATTTTCCATCTTTAACCTAATATTTTTCAACTTTTCTCTATTGTAGAAAACTTCAATTTACAAAAAAATTGTTGTTCTTTATATAAGAAACCGTATTCGAGACAGAAGAGGTAGTATTGGAATAAATGGTCAACCGCAAATCAAAACTTTAGATAAAAAATCCGCTATTTCAATGAAATAACGGATCTATATTTTATCTAAAAGCTTAGTTTTAGTCTTTCAAAATCTTTTGAGATACCGGCTGATTGTTTACTGTACCGGTTACAATATAGTTTCCTTTTGTAAGTTCAGCTACGTTTACAGTTCCGTTTTGTTTTACAGAAGCTGTTTTCACAACTTGTCCATACATATTGAAAACTTTTACATCTTTTACATCAGCTCCAAAAGTAATTTCTTCATTTTTAACGAAAGAATTCTTTACAAAGTTTCCTGATTTTCCATTTTTAAATTCTGAAACGGCTAATGTTGGAGAATATACTTTGGCCACTAGATTATCAATGGAGATATTCCCAGTTCCTGAAGTAGCACTTCCACCCTGTCTGATAGCTACCCCACCAATTGTTGCAGAAGCACCTCCTGTTCCTGTACTGTTTGTAAGTAATGGCTGTGAATTGATTTGTAAAGTCGCTGTATTTGTACCAGGAGTTACTGTATTATCAATAATATAAGTTACTGTAATATTGGCAGGTGTTCCATAAGGAATTTCAGTTCCATAAGTAGGTGTTACAGCTCCCGCACCGTTATTCAATACGCCTAAAGTATACCCTGATGCAGTTCCTTTAGCATAAAGTCTTGCATTAAAATTATTTCCCGGACTAGCCCCTGAAGTAATTGTAAACATTAAAAAATAATCTCCAGATGTACTTAAACCCGCTGCACTGGCTACATTAATTGTAGCAGAATATTCGGCTTTGCTAACGGCAGTTGCACTAATAGTATACAAAGATGAAAATGCTTTATTTACATCTTCTGTATTTCCTGCAACTAAATTAGCAGCAGTTCCGTTAGATGTCAATTGTCCCGGAATAGCTCCACTGTGAGTAACCCAGCCATTTGCATTAAGAGCTCCTGTAAAACTAAAATCTTCCGTCAAAACGGTAGTTTGCGCATTCATAAAACCAATAGCAGAAGCTATTCCCAAAATAGTAAAGATTTTTTTCATTGTATGATGATTTAAATTTATAGCTTAAAAGTACAAAAAAACCATCACTCTACTAAAGTGATGGTGTATATTTAACAATTAGTTAAAATTATCTTTTAATAACCTTCTCAGAAACGTTTTTACCGTTTACAATTCCTGTTACAAAATAAATACCTTTTTGAAATTCAGCTACATTTAAACTTCCGTTTTCTCTCACTGAAGCTGTTTTGATCAATTGTCCACTTACATTGAAAATTTTAACTTCTGATTGTACTCCGAAGTAAATTTCATTTTCAACTGAAGTATTTTTAACAAAAGATTTGCTTGAAATTCTATTTTCTCCTGTTGCCAAGGTTCCTCCCTGAGGTGTTAAGGAAAAGTCATCTATAGCAAGACCGTCATCAGACTGATCAGCATTAAAATCAACAAACCGGATCCAAAATGTCTGTCCTACAGGAATATTTAGCGCCGTAATTGTTGAACTAAGTGCCGTTCTATAGCTTGCAGCATTCCCATCTCTTAGTCCTGCAGTTCCTGTAGCGTTAGTGGTTTCATAGGTTAAAGCTGAAACAGCAGTCCATGTTCCTGTAGTCAATGACGCAGCATCCGTGCTGTATTCAAATATAATTTTATCATTACTCCCTCTGTTCAGCTGTCCCATTCTCCATTCTTCACCAGTATACGATATTTGAAGATCTGTAATTTGATTTCCTGTATCATTTTTAAACTGAGCACCCCATCTTGATAATAAGTTACTGCTCGCCACAGATCCTAATGCTCTGTCTGTGCTGCCTGCTGATCCATAACTATAGGTATTTCCAGCATTTAAAGCTCCTGTATCTGCTGCGTATGTAGAATTTGCATTAGCTCCTGTCTCTAGAATGCTCCACCCTGCTAAACCTCCGGTTAAAGCCAGGGAACCTGTTCCCGTATTTACCAATTCATCAAAATTCTGAACGTAAGGAGTGTTTAGTGTCGTTAAGCTAATTTGACCAAATGCAAAACCTGTTAAACAAAATAAAGCTAACGAATAAAATTTTTTCATGATTAAAATTTAAATATTAATAATTTCAACCGCTAAATTATAGCTAAATTTCAGTCATTCGCAATAATTACATTAATTTTTTGTTAATAATACTAAACCCCATTCCGTTAACATTTTTTAATTATTTTTACGGATTATTTTCAGGACTTGCGGAATTTTATTCTACTATTCGTATTCTTCTTTTTAGGCATCTTCTCAGGGAGTGCCCAGGTATTTTCATGGAAAAACCCCAATGTGCCTGAAGACAGTATAAAAAAGGACAGTATTCTGGCTGCAAGGCTAGAACAGGATATTTTCACAAAGGATACCCTTGACTTTATAAGGACGAATAATAAAATTATTATTGATGAAGCTGTACTGGCTAAAAATGATAAAAAAAGATTTTTAGGAGAACTGAATTCTAAAGGTTCCATCATCCGGGGGATTACTTTTGGGAATAATCAGGGGCAATCTGTACAAAGTTCTATGGATCTTCAGATTTCAGGACGCCTTTCCAAGGATGTAACCATTCTGGCGAGTATTTCAGATCATAATCTACCAATTCAGGCTGATGGATATACGCAAACTCTGGAAGAATTTGATAAAATTTATATGCAGCTTAATATTAAGGATAAATCTATTCTTAGAGCCGGGCATTTAGATCTTGTTGAATCTAAAAATTACTTTGCCAAATATCAGAGAAGAAGCATGGGACTACAGTTTCAGACTGAATTTGGAACTGAAAATAAAACGCTTGTAGATGTTTCTATGGGAGTTGCACGAAGTGAGTTTCACAGAATCCGTTTTCAGGGGGTAGAAGGAAACCAGGGACCTTACCGCTTAACAGGTAAAAACGGGGAACAGTTTATCACACTGATCTCGGGATCTGAGCAGGTATTCATTGACGGTATTTTAATGAAGCGTGGTGAAAACCAGGATTATATCATCAATTATAATACGGGCGAGGTTACTTTTACCAGCTTCCGCCCTATTTTCCAGCAGAATTTCATTACCATCTCTTATAATTACGCCAACAGAAATTATTCCAGATATTTATTTACGGGTAAACTGGAGCATCAGAGGGAAAAGTTCAAAGTAGGCCTTAACTGGTTTATGGAAAATGATAATAAAAATGCACCTCTTTCTTTAAACCTGTCTAAAGAGGATGAGGAAATTCTTGCCAATGCCGGAAATGACCCTAATTTGATGTATGCTCCATCGGGGGTTGTTACCGAATATGATGTCAATAAAATCTTATATATTTTACATTCAAGTCCTACCGGAGACTTCTATGAGTTTTCCACAGATCAGAATGGAACACTTTATCAGGTTTCCTTTACTTATTTCGGAGCCAACCAGGGAGATTATAAAGTAGCACAAACCACTAATAACGGGCGTGTTTTTGAATATGCAGGACCCAATGGTGGTGATTACAGAGCCGTAAGAAAGCTTCCTTCTCCTCAAAAATCCCAGGTTTTCTCCTTAAACTCAGAGTATTTGTTACATGAAGGAAAAATAGGCACTGATATTTCCATGAGTAACTATGATATCAACTTATTCTCCTCAAAAGATTCTGATCAGAACATTGGATATGCCTGGCGAATTTTTGGAAATAAAAGTTTTACTAAAAACAACTGGAAAGGAACTCCAAGTTTTGAATACCAGTATATCGACAGACAATTTCATATTCTGGACCGTATCAATGATGTAGAATTCTCCAGAGACTTCAACTTAGTACAGGAATTCAACAACAGAACTCAAAACAGGTTCACTTTCAGCTTCCTGAATAAGTGGAATAATAAATCTACCTTAAATTACCGTATTAACTATCTGAATGAACAGGATTCTTATAAAGGAATTAAAAACGACCTGGATTTTGGTTGGATCAAAGGAAAATTCTTTACGAAAGGAAACTTTTCATTCCTTAATACCAATGCAACACTGCAGGATACCAAGTTTATCCGTGGTGGTGTTTCCACAGAATATACCGGTAAAAAAGGCAGCTGGACTATCGGAGGGAGCATGGAACATAATGAGAAAAAGTACAATGATACTCAACTCCTGGATGTGACCAGTTTCAGCTGGAAAGAAATTTTTGTTCAAAAGAAAATTGGCGACAGCACCCGAACCAAATTGCTTGCAAAAGTATACATGAGGGATAATGACTCTGTACGTGATAACAGGCTTCAAAGCATGAACAATATTTTGGGAATCATGGCAGAGAGCCAAATCATCAAGACTGAAAGAACTACTTTAAATGCGTTAATTCACTATAGAAAATTCTTCTATCAAAATGATATTGCTGATGCCGTAACCAGAAATAATGATTTTGTGGTTGGAAATATCCTTTACAATCAACAGCTTTTCAGAAACGGAATGCGTTTACAGGCATTCTATGAATTAGGAAACGGACAGGAGGCACAAAGAGAATTTCAATACATTAAAGTAACTGATGGACAAGGGGTTTATAAATGGACTGATTATAATGGAGATGGTATTCAGCAGCTGGATGAATTTGAGATCGCAGAATATTCGGATTTAGCGAAATATATTCGTGTTTACACCAATTCTGTACGATATATTCCTTCCAATAAAAATAAGCTGCAGCTGGCTTTATTTGTGAATCCTGCTATTGTATTTAATTCTGAAAATGCATTTTTAAAGCGTTGGAACTTCAATATTTCATTAAATTCTCAAAACTCTTTCTATAAAAAAGATAGGGTGCTGGTTCTTAACCCTTTTGAAAAAAACAGTGATCAGATTCTTAAAAACCAGAATATACTGACCTCTGTACAGTTTAATCCTACCGACAAATCCGGCTGGAACGGGAACTACCGGTTTATATCTAATGACAATCTTATCAATGCCAACTTCAGCAGTGAAGAGCGTGAGCAGATTTCTCATTTCCTGAATATAGGATATTGGTTCAATAAAGAATTCAGGGTAGACTGGGAAAACTCAATACATGATATTAAAAATTCTTCGCAGCTGTTTGCAACAAGAGATTACCGTTTAAATAATATGGAAACCAAGCCAAAGGCTACCTATAAATTTACTGATGCTATCCAGACTGAGCTCTCCGCTGCTTACCGCAAAAAAGAGAGAGTGGACGGAGAAGAAAACCTTAAAGCCTTTGATATCACCGGAACCATTCAGTGGGAGCGTAAAAAAACATCAATTCGTGGGAATTTCTCATTCATTAACAATACATTCACCGGAAACAATTACAGTATTGTAGGAAACCAGATGCTGGATGGTTTAAAGCCCGGAAAAAACCAAGTATGGAGTATCTTCATTCAGCAGGCAATCAATTCTTTCATTCAGCTAAATTTAAATTACGAAGGAAGAAATTCTGGCGACAGAACAATCCATATCGGAAGTATGCAGGTAAAAGCAAGCTTCTAAGGCTTGAAGACATTAGGAAGACAATGCTATACGCGCATATCTTCCATTCTTAGACGCTTAAAATCACCCCATCACACTCATAGATATTATCATATTTTCTAATCCTTAGAATTTTGTAAATTTGCACCATGATAAAAATAGGCAATATAGAACTGCCGGAATTTCCACTTTTGCTGGCTCCGATGGAAGATGTAAGTGATCCTCCGTTCAGACGTTTGTGTAAAATGCATGGTGCAGATTTAATGTATTCGGAATTTATTTCTTCTGAAGGCTTAATTCGTGATGCTATGAAGAGCCGTAAAAAGCTGGATATCTTTGATTATGAAAGACCTGTCGGAATACAGATCTTTGGAGGAGATGAAGAAGCAATGGCTATGTCTGCAAGAATTGTAGAAACGGTAAATCCTGATTTAGTTGATATTAATTTTGGGTGCCCTGTAAAAAAAGTGGTGTGTAAAGGAGCTGGAGCAGGAGTTTTGAAAGATATTGACCTTATGGTTCGTCTTACAAAAGCAGTGGTAAGTTCTACTCATTTGCCGGTGACCGTTAAAACCCGTTTGGGCTGGGACAGTACATGTATCAATATTGATGAAGTGGCAGAGCGCCTGCAGGAGACGGGAATCAAAGCGCTGACGATACATGCCAGAACCCGTGCCCAAATGTACAAGGGAGAGGCAGACTGGGAACATATTTCAAGAATAAAACAGAATCCAAATATTGAAATCCTTATTTTTGGAAATGGGGATATCGATTCTGCTGAAAAAGCATTGGAGTATAAACAAAAATATGCATGCGACGGAATTATGATTGGACGCGCAGCTATAGGCTATCCCTGGATATTTAATGAGATTAAACATTTCTTTAAAACAGGTGAACATTTACCTGAACCAACCGTAGCAGACCGTTTGTTAGCAGTACGCCAGCATGCTGAATGGAGTGTAGAATGGAAAGGGGAAAAATTAGGATTAATTGAAATGCGTCAGCATTACAGTAACTATTTCCGCGGGGTTCCTCACTTTAAGGAATTCAGAAAAAAATTCCTGGAAGTTTTCACATTGGAAGAAATGAGCAGCCTTATTCTGGAAACTCAACAGTTTTACGAAGAATATCAGGCACAGGCATAATAAACAAAACCATCAAAATGAATTTGATGGTTTTTTATTTATATTGTGTCAATGTTAATATCCTTCTGATGATGGTTGATTCTTAATTAATGCCAATGCTGAGGAAGTTCCAATTCTTTTCACTCCCATATTGATCATTTTTTCGGCATCTTCGGGAGTTCTTACTCCTCCTGCTGCTTTTACAGGAAGTTTTCCAGCATTATCCAGCATTATTTTCACGCCTTCAAATGTTGCTCCGTTAGGTTTTCCACCAGTGGTTTCAAAAAAACCTGTTGAAGATTTCACAAAAATGTGAGGAAAATCTTTTTCTGCAAAATTTTCTTCAGCCCAGTTGGAAATCTTTTTGGTAAGATCAGCAATTTGTTCATCTGTTAAAGCTGCAATTTCGATAATCCATTTTACAACCTTATGGTGTTCCAGCCCAAGCTGTGTACATTTTACAAATTCATCTTTTACCAAAGCTATATTTCCTTCAAGGTATGCCTTGTAATTAATAACAAAATCCAACTCATCTGCTCCATCTTCAATTGCTGTTGAAGCTTCTGCAAGCTTTTCATCAATAGAGTATGTTCCTTCATGAAAACCTATTACAGTTCCCACTGCAACATTTGAATCTCTTTCCTGAATATATTTTTTGATCTCTGCTACATAATCCGGACGGATCATTACAGCAAACAAACCATTATCAATAGCTTCCTGAGCCAGTTCCTTATCTTTTTGAAGAGTTTCTCCGTGTGAAATTCCTGATTGCTCAGGCGTTTTCAAGTAAGTGGAATCCAAATATTGTCCTATGTTCATATCGTTATACTTTCAATTGTCTGTAAATACCTTGTTCTAGAGATATAAAAGTTTCTGTTCTGGTTACTCCTTTTAGCTTCTGAAGCTTGCTAAGGATCTGCATCAAATGATCATTATCTTTACAAAGAACCTTCAGGAATATGGTGTAATTTCCTGTAGTATAATGGGCCTCCACTACTTCATTAATATCATGCAAAGATTTTACCACGTCAGGATAATGACTTGGCTGATCCAAAAACACACCGATATACGAAATCACCTTATATCCAATTTTCTTAGGATTAAGGAACGAGATCGAGTTTTCAATAACGCCTGCGTGTTCCAGTTTTTTAATTCTTTGATGTACTGCTGTTGTAGAAATTCCAACATTTTTTGAAATGTGTGCTAAAGAAGTTTTAGCATTGTCCATCAACATGTAGATGATTTCTTTGTCGATTGAATCTAAATGATAACTTGTGTTACTCGAATTTTTCATTTTCTACTTTTTTATTATTTATGTTTTTTAAGATAAGCCATTAAATCTGACAAAAACCGGAAAGTGATCGCTGTATCCGCCTAAATACCGTGTACCGGCATAAGTTCGGAAAGGACGTCCTTCAAAATTTCTGGTCCTGCTGCTTATTTTCTCAGAATTGAATACGCAAGCCTCCTGAAAGGCAAGAGTTTTATGGTCAAGAAGTGATCTCGACATAATGATCTGATCATACAGCAATCCAGATTTATAATGAAAAGTAGAATAATTTCTTGTGGAAAACAATTCCTGAAAAGGATTCATCAAAACCTTCTCATGATTATTGTCATAGAGAATTTTTACTAAATTTTCATCATCCGGGTTTTCGTTAAAATCACCACACAATATAACATGTTCCTTATCATCATCTACAATTTTCAGGATCCGTTGCCGGATTTCGTTTAATATAAAAGCTCTTTTAGGTTTATTGATATCTTTTTCGCGCTTAGAGGGAAGATGGGCGATAAAGACATTAATAATTTCCCCTTTATATTTAACCTTAGAAAAAAGTACGTCCCTGGTTGTGTCGTAACTTCCTGTGTTTTTATTTGATATTTCAAAAAAGAAAGTAATGGTTTCAGAATCTACAACCTCTACTTTATTTTTATCATATAGCATTGCTACATCTACTTTTCTTTCATCCATAGAATTGTAATGTACAATTCCATATTCTGAATGAAAAGGATCCATCTCTACAAGTTCTTCCAAAACTTTCCTTCCGGAAACTTCAGATAAACCTATTATAAATGGCAATACACCATTCTCCTCCTTCATCAGTTGGAATACATGAGAGATTTTAAAAAGTTTATTTTTATATCTCTTTTCATCCCAGCTTCTTAAACCTGATTTTGTAGGGTCCAGTTTATGAACAGGTTTTGGATCAGGTAAAAATAAATTTTCAACATTATAAAAAGAGAATAGCTCCATCAGCACAAATTTCTATCTTTAGTTAGTATGCTCTTTTTCAATTATAAATTTACTATTTATTTTAATTTCTTTAATTAATATTTGTTAATCTCAAAATTAATTTTTCAGTAAGAAACGGTCAAATATAATAAAAATCACTAACAAAACAATACTTAGTGAATTAATTTTTCAATCATTTTGTGATATTACCTCAATATCGAAAATTGAGACAATAAGCAAAATTTAAAATAAATAAAATAAAATATTACCTTAAATAAAAAACTACTAATATTTTTCTTTATAAAATATCATATAACAAATATTATTCCATTTACAAATATGATAAATAGGTTTGATAAAAAACCATATTATTTTTTAAAGTAAATCGGGACGTTTTTCTTTGGTAATTCTTACGGCTTCGTCATGCCGCCATTCTTCAATTTTTGCAAAATTCCCGCTCAGTAAAATTTTAGGAACTTCCAGGCCTTTATAACTTTCGGGTCTGGTATAAATAGGTGGTGAAAGCAGATCATCCTGAAAACTATCTGTAAGAGCACTCTGTTCATCATTTAAAACACCCGGCAGCAATCGGATCACCGAATCTGCAAGAACACATGCTGCCAGTTCACCTCCGGTAAGCACGTAATCCCCTATTGAAATTTCTTTTGTAATATGAAGATCTCTTAGTCGCTGATCAATTCCTTTGTAATGTCCACATAGGAAGATCAGATTATTCTTTATTGAAAGTGTATTGGCAATTTTTTGATTTAAAGTGACTCCGTCCGGCGTCAGATAAATAACCTCATCATATTCTCTCTGAGATTTAAGCTCCGAAATACATTTATCCAGAGGCTCTATCATCATAACCATTCCTGCTCCGCCTCCATAGGGTTCATCATCAATCTGCCTGTGCTTATTGACTGCCCAGTCTCTCAAATGATGAAAATGTACTTCTGCCAATCCTTTATCCATTGCTCTCTTCAAAATAGAAGTTTGAAACGGACTTTCCATTAATTCCGGTAGTACGCTTATTATATCAATTCTCATTGTAATGTTCCGTTTTTCTTTGTAGGTATAATAATTAATCTTAAAGATGAATCTTTATTGAAATAGCTCCACATCCAGTTGAAAAATATGGCCAGCTTATTTCGAACGCTCAAAATTAACATTAAATGCAGAAACATCCAGAAATACCACGCAAAAAATCCCTGAAATTTTATAAACGGCAGATCAACAACAGCCCTATGTTTACCAATAGTAGCTAAAGAGCCCTGGTCATTATATTCATATTCTTTCCATTCGGAAGAATTTTTCTTTAAGAAATTTTTTCCTAAATTTTTCGCCTGATTAATGGCCACATTAGCAACCTGTGGATGCCCTTGCGGATATTTCGGAGTTTCCATATAGGCAATATCTCCGATGGCATAAATATTATCGTAGCCTTTTATTTTATTATGCCGATCTACTATATATCGGTTTCTTATTAATTTTTCTTCCGGAAAGCCGTCTATTACATTTCCTGTAACTCCTGCTGCCCAAATAACGTTATTGGACGGAATTTGTTTACCGCTTTTCAGATGTACCTTATCTCCATCATATTCTGTAACCACTTCCCCACTCATAAAAGTTACCCCAAGGTCTTTGAGGTATTTTTCAGATTGATCCTGTGCTTCATTACTCATCACGGCAAGAGGTTTTTCTGTAGAACTTACCAGAATAATTTTCAGCTGATCAAAATTCATGTAAGGATAATCTCTGGGTAGAATTTCTTTTTTCATTTCTGCAAAAGCACCTGCCAGCTCTACTCCGGTAGGTCCGCTTCCTACAATTACAATATTCCAGTTTCCGTCATCACTTCTGCTTTTTTCCAGGATCAGTTTTTCAAAGGTTGTTAAAACATGATTTCTGATCCCGATGGCTTCCTGAGTATTTTTCATCCCAAAAGCTTTGCTTTCAAGATCTTTATTTCCAAAAAAGTTAGTTTTGCAGCCTGTAGCTATAATCAGCTTATCGTAAGTAAATTCAGCTTCGTCGGTAACAACTTTGTTGTGGGCAGGATCAATTTCTTTCACCTCCGTCATACGAAACTGGGTATTTCTGGATTGCTGAAAAATCTTCCTGAAAGGAAAGGAAATATTGGAAGGTTCTATCCTTCCTGAAGCTACCTGATAAAAAAGCGGCTGAAACATGTGATGATTCACCCTATCCAGTACAATAACTTTTTTATTTTTATTATTTAATGTTTTTGCAAGCTGTAGCCCCGCAAATCCTCCTCCTATAATGATGATTTTTTCGCGTGTTTCCATAATAAACAAATTTACTGATTTTATTTAGCATTTAGTAGTGAAAAAAGTTAGTTTTGCAAAACTTTATGACACCAAAAAAGTACACCAAAAAAACTACCAAACAGCTCCATATCAATAGACGGAAGAACTATTTTTTCCGCAGGAAGGTAATATTGGTACTATTACTTATTGCATTGATAGGAACCGGTTTTTATCTGAAACAATCTGTCAGTTATTATTATGCTCTGTACTTTAATAAATTTAGTCACAAAAAACTTCATAACAGCGAGAGAGAGGCATTAAGGATTCAAAAAATCCTTACGGATAACCTTGATAAAACTTATGGCTTTGATATTTCCCATTATCAAAACAGAGAAGATATTAAATGGGACAGCCTCAGTATTGGAAATAAAATCATCCCATTAGAATTTGTCATTATGCGGGCAACTATGGGCAACCGAAATGCCGATAAGCATTTTGAGGAATTTTGGGGAAAAGCTCAAAAACACAACCTTATCCGTGGTGCTTACCATTTTTACAGAGCTGACGAAGATCCCATTATCCAGGCAAATAATTTTCTTGCTAATGTAAAGTTAGAAAGTGGAGACCTCCCTCCTATTTTAGATATTGAAAAAATTCCAAAACGTAAAACAAACAAAAAGCTGATAGAAGATCTTAAAATATGGTGCAAGATAATTGAAGATACCTATGGTGAAAAACCTATCATCTATACCTACTACCATTATTATAAAGACTTTTTAAAAGGTGAGTTTGACGGTTATCCACTTTGGTTAGCCAATTACAATGATGTTCCGTCCCCCTCACCTGATGACCGGTGGGACTTTTGGCAGTTTACCGAAAACGGCATTGTTCACGGTATCAATACCAAAGTGGATCTTAATGTTTATCGTGGAAATTCCTGGTCTTTAAAAAGGTTGACTATAGATTAAGTTGTTTGCCACTTTACAGCATATTCATAATCTCGTTCCAGGATCCTACTCTTTTATAGCTTTCATTTTCAACCAGCTCATTGTGAGGCTGTGTAAAGATTAACCTTTCTCCATGGAAATGATCAAGGTTCTTGGGATAATCATCAATCATCACATCTCCCGAAACGACTCTTTTACTTCCACAAAGAACAATCTGTTCCCAGGTAATAAATGGAAAATGCTCTGCGAGCCAGTCGTATTTCTCTCTTAAACTGTTAGGAAATTCCATTCCGGCTGAAACAATATACAGTTCATACTTGTTGTTTAAATATTCCATGGCTTCACGACTGCCCTCCATAACAGGTAAAGTTCTGAAAAAACCTACTTCATTAACGTGTTTCTTTCCGTTGGGGAATGCGTCTATTTCAGGTTTACCCGTCAAATCACTGATCTCTATTTCCGTTCCTGAGTCTCTTTTTTCAAATTGTATCAGCTGATGATATACATCTGCCATTACCCCATCCATGTCGACAATTACTTTTTTCATTATTTCAAATCAGATTTTGTGTTATTAAAATTATTCTTCTCAAAATTACTGAATAGTTTTTTCAGGTAATGAACACAGTCTATTAAAAAATTATAAATATTCATTTTTATAAAAGAAGTTCCGGAAAGTTTTATGGTTACATTTTCGTATTTTTGCGGTTCAATTCAAAATCAAAATCAAACCATTAATTTCCAATGAATTACGTTTCTGCCGAAAATCTTACCAAATCTTATGGTATCAAAGTTTTGTTCGAAAACATTTCTTTTCATATCAATGAAGGAGACAAAATTGCTATTGTTGCCAAAAACGGCAGTGGAAAATCTACCCTTCTGAAAATATTAATGGGTAAAGAAATTGCAGACAGCGGTACTGCAATCATCAGTAAGGATATCCAGGTTGTTCTTTTTGACCAGGAGATTCATTATGATCCTAATTTAAATATTGAGGAATTTATGATGACTCTGGATTCAGCTCCTATCCTTGCGTTGAAAAATTATCATAAGTCCCTTCATTCAACCGATAATGAATTCATTGAAAAAGCTTTGGCTGATATGGAGGCTCATAAAGCATGGGATCTTGAAAATGAAATGAAACAGATTCTTTCCCAGCTTAAGATCACTGATTTGGATGCGAAAATGAGTACTCTTTCCGGAGGGCAGATAAAACGTGTTGCACTGGCAAAGCTATTAACAGAAACCAGAGCCGAGCACAGACATACATTACTGATCATGGATGAGCCTACCAACCATCTGGATGTAGACATGGTAGAATGGCTTGAAAATTATCTGAATAAAGCTAAAATAACTTTACTGCTTGTAACCCACGACAGGTATTTCCTGGACAGCGTCTGTGATATTATCTGGGAAATAGAGGATCAGAATCTTTATCTTCATAACGGTTCCTACGCTACTTATCTTGAAAACAAGATGATCCGCGAAGAGAATCTCAGTGCAACTATTGATAAAGCCAACAACCTGTATAGAAAAGAGCTTGAATGGATGCGAAGACAGCCTAAAGCAAGAACAACGAAGTCTAAAAGCAGAATTGATTCATTCTATGAAACGGAAAAGGTAGCTAAAACCGATACCAGAAAACAAGGACTGGAACTTGATTTCGAAATGAAACGCCTCGGAAATAAAGTTCTGGAACTGAAAAATATTGATAAAAGTTTTGGAGATAAAGTTTTATTAAAAAATTTCAGCTATCAGTTTCAGCGTGGTGAAAAAATTGGAATCATTGGAAAAAACGGAGCGGGTAAATCTACCTTACTAAATATTATCCAGGGCTATGAAAAGGCCGACAAAGGAGAAATTGAAACGGGAGAAACTATTTCTTTCGGTTATTTTGCCCAGAAAGGTCTTACCTATAAAGAAGATGAGCGTGTTATCGATTTCATTAAAGAAATTGCAGAGTTCTATCCTTTAGCCAACGGAAGGAGTCTTTCGGCATCTCAGTTTTTAAGATTATTCTTATTTGATGATCAGGCTCAGTACTCTCCTATTTCAAAACTTTCAGGAGGTGAAAAAAGAAGACTTCACCTGATGTATATTCTTTATCAAAATCCTAACTTTTTGATTTTTGATGAACCAACGAATGATCTTGACCTTCCTACATTAACCGTTCTGGAAAACTTCCTGCAACAGTTCCAGGGATCTCTAATTATCGTTTCCCACGACAGATATTTTATGGACAGGATTATAGATCATGTGTTGGCTTTCGAAGGAGATGGAAAAATAAAAGATTTTGTAGGGAATTTTTCAGAATACCGTGAAGCAAAAAGCCGTGAGGATGCTTTAGAAAAAAATACAGCTGTAAAGGCAGAACCTGTGAAAGAAAATACTCCTCTGCCGGAAACCACACCATCTTCCAATGCTAAAAAAAGAAAGCTCACCTTTAAGGAACAAAGGGAATTGGAAACTATTGAAAAAGAAATGCCAAAGCTGGAAGAACAGCGTGCAAAAATATTAGATCAGCTTAATAATGAGACAGATTATGAAAAAGTGGTTAAACTTTCTGCAGAATTGGAAGCCATTTCTGAAAAACTGGAAAATCACGAAATGAAATGGCTGGAACTTCAGGAAGCTTTATAAATAAATGAAAGATAAGTTATAAGTTATGAGTTATGAATTATGAGCTGAAGCAAATCATAGCTCATAATTCATAATTCATTTTTTATAAATAGATTACTTTTTCTTCTTTTGTACTTTTTAGAGAGGCATCTATAATTTTCATATTCTGAATAACTTCTCTTCCCGGAGAAGGTAAAGCATATCCAAATACAATATGTTCATAGATCTCCTGGTAGTAATTCATATAATTTCCTGCTTCGCTTGAAGTTAAAATTCTTTCGGTTTCAAAATTTTCATTCAGGAAATTTAAAATTCCGTCCGGCTGTTTTAATGGTTTCACCCATTCCTTTCCATACACCGGAATAGCACCAGCTACCAATTCATTTTCCTGATTATCGGTTCTTTCCTGTAAGAAACTGCCCTTATCCCCATGTATACTATAGGCATTATGAGCTTCTTTACTGAAAACTGAAGATTTTAATCTAACTCTTAGATCATTTTTGTAAAATAAAAGAATCTCAAAATAATCATTCGCAAAATCCGGACCTTTCATAGAGAAGACATCAGCAAAAAGCTTTTCAGGATATCCGAAATACTGCACAGCCTGGTCTACGAGGTGAGCCCCAAGATCATGAAGAGAGCCTGAACCTATCTGATCAGGATTTTCTTTATGCTGCTTCCCACTGGGTATTGTCCGGAATCTGTCGAAACGAATTTCAGCTTCTTTAACGTTCCCCAGCTTTCCATCTTTTAAAATTTTCTGTACCTGCAAAAAATCACGGTCAAATCTTCTGTTCTGGTATACACTTAGAAAAAGACCTTTTTCTTCAGCCAGTTTCACCAGTTCTTCAGCTTCTTCAACATTGACGGTAAATGGTTTTTCAACAATAATATTTTTACCTGCTTCCAATGCCATTTTTGCATACTCATAATGCGTCTGAACCGGGGTATTGATTACCACCAATTCTATATCTGCACTTTGAAGCATCTCTTCTACCGACCGATAAATAGTAGCTTCAGGATATTTTTCTTTGGATTCTTCTTTGCTTCTTTCTACTACAGCAGAAATAAAAAATCCGGGATGTTCCTTTAAAAAAGGAGCGTGAAACACTTTTCCACTCATTCCAAAGGCACATAGCCCTGCTTTTACCAATTGCATAATTTTATTTTTATAACAAATATATTCATAAAAAGCTCCTTATTGTCTATCCACAGGAACAATAACAATAAAACACAGATAAGTGATTTAATTATATGACAAAAATCATATATTAATTTTTATCTATTCTAAACAAATACTTACTTTTGCGGCTTATTTAAAACTGTTCTACATAAAAATAAAATGAAAAAACAATTACTTTCTTTAGGGCTTTTGTTTACTGCTGTATCTTTGAGTGCACAGCTGAAAAATGCTGAAGCAGATACTATCAGAACCCAGACTATTGAAGACATTAATCTTCACAAAACGGGAAATCCTAACCAGGCAAGATCATTATCCACAAAATCTAACCTGACGGTAATGGAAAATCCGCAGGCCATTGCCATTGTAACTCATGAGATCATTGAGCAACAGCAGGCAAAACAGCTGAGTGATGTTCTTCAAAATGTTAATGGAATGTATGTGACTTCCTCGAGAGGTAATTCTCAGGACAGCTTTGGTGGGCGTGGTTTCATTTTAGGAAATGACAATATTTTTAAGAATGGTTCAAGAATAAATAGTGGCGTTTTTCCCGAAGTAAGCGGTCTGGAAAGAGTAGAAGTTTTAAAAGGAGCTAATGCAATGCTTTTTGGTAATACAGCTGCTGGTGGTGTTATCAATATGATTACCAAAAAACCTAAATTCAATTTTGGTGGAAGTGTAGGGCTGAATGGTGGAAGCTGGAATTCATATAAACCAACAGTTGATATCTATGGACCTTTATCCAAAAATATTGCATTCAGAATAAATGGTGCCTATGAGCATGCTGAAAGTTTCAGAGATATTGTAGAATCAGAGAAATATTACTTCAATCCTTCGTTCTTATTTAATTTAAGTGAAAAATCTCAATTAATTGTTGAGGCAGATTATCTTAAAAATAACTTTACTCCGGATTTCGGGATTGGATCTATTACTGAAAAAAACCAAAGCTATAGATTGAATGATGCAGTTTCCAGAAACACCTTCTTCGGAACTGACTGGCAATATCAAGATGTACAACAAGCTTCTACGAATGTAACCTTTAATCATCAGTTTAACGAAAGATGGTCTTTGAACGCTACTGCTTCTTACCAAAACTATACTAAAGATTATTTTTCTTCTGAAAGAGTACAATGGATATATGACACTAAAGATGCAACTGTAGATCCTAATAGATTATCCTGGAAAAGACCTTTTGGCAGAACTTACAACGAACAAAATTATACTTCTGCACAAGTAAACATCAATGGTGAATTCAATACAGGAAAAATCAACCATAAAGTTTTAATTGGTTCAGATGCTGATTATAGCCAGGCGGATGCTTATGCTTATAATATTACAGCTCCTAAAAATCTTCTATATTTAGATGATCCTTCAACATGGGGAAGTATTGATATGCCCAATTCTACTCTCAATACAAGAAATAGAATCAATACAAGAAGAATTGGGATCTATGCACAAGATTTTATCAGCTTAACAAAGCAACTAAAAGTAATTGCAGGGCTAAGATGGTCTTATATAGAAAATATGCCTACACTAACAACCCGCTTTACATTAAATGATAAAATTGAAGTAGCAAATTCTTCAACGTCTGACAATGCATTTTCTCCAAAAATAGGTTTGGTTTATGCACCGAATGAAAATCTTTCGGTGTTTGCAACTTATACGAATTCGTTTGCTTCAAATGCAGGATATACTTCAGATCAATTTGGTAGTGTAAATACCAACCAACCTGTTACTGATGTTCAAAATCAGTTAACTACTTTATCAAAACAAAGCATAAAACCTTCAACAGTTGACCAATACGAAATTGGTATCAAAAAGAATTTCTGGAACAATGCTTTAGCAGTTAACTTAACGGCTTACCAGATTATGTACAATAATTATTATCAAACATATTGGTTCGCTTCTGGTTCCAACGGAGCACCAGTAAATTCCACAGATACTAATCTGAAGGAATTTTCAGGAAATATGAGAAGCCGTGGAGTAGAATTAGACATTACAGGAAATCCTACAGAAAACTTATCTATAATCGGAGGTTTTTCTTATAACAATTCCGTTTACATTGATACTCCTGAAAAGGGATATGTTGAAAATCAAAGACTGGTAAGAACACCTGCTACAACAGCGAACGCTTCCGTTTTCTATAAATTTACAAACTATGTAAAAGGCTTAAAAATTGGAGCTGGAATTTATTACATCGGAGACAGAATCGCTGGATGGAATGATTCAAAATCTACAAACGCAAGTAGAAACAACGTGAGTAGAATGTTTGATTTAAAAGACTACACAACTGTTTCTTTATCTGTAGGCTACGAGTGGAATAAGTTCTCTATCCAAGGGAAAGTGGGTAACTTGTTTGATGTTGTAAACTATAACGTTCACGAGAATTATTCTGTAAACCCAATTACGCCGAGAAATTATTATTTTACATTGACGTACAAACTTTAGAAATAAGTAAACATTTATTTCTCAACTCAAGTGGAAATTGCATTTTTGCAGTTTCCACTTTTGAAATTTAAAAAACAAACTATATAATATGGATAAGATTAAAGACACAAGAAGTTTCATGAGGGTTACACACCGTTACCTTGGATATTTTCTTGCGGGAATTATGGCTGTGTATGCAGTAAGCGGAATTCTGCTTGTGTATAGAGATACAGACTTTTTGAAGAATGAAAAAAAATATGACAAAACCGTACCTGCCCATCTTTCAGAGAAGGAACTTGGAAAAGAATTGAAAATTAAAGGTCTGGAAGTTGAAAAAACAGAAGGAAATATTCTTCATTTTAAGCAGGGAACTTATGACAGCACAACAGGTAAAGCTCAATATGCAAAAAAAGAACTTCCGTTTGTACTGGATAAAATGGTAAAACTTCATAAATCCCAATCCAAAGATGCAATCTCCCCTTTAAACGTATTTTTCGGAGTTGCTCTTTTCTTCTTTGTTATCTCAAGCTTCTGGATGTTTAATCCTAAAACTAAAGCTTTCAAACGAGGAATAAAATTTACGATTGCAGGATTAATTATATCCGTGATACTTCTGTTCATCTAAAGAAGAAAGTTAAAATCTGAATACTTGTTATTATGATCTCAACAAATAACTAGTAAAAAGAGAATAGATATTTTTTTTAAAATTAATTATATTCAATTTAGTGCCATTCTTTTTACGTAATATAATTGCGAAATATTCATTAATTATGTTAAAAAAATTAATTCTATCTTATTGATATCGTTAACAATAATTTTGAAAAATTATCTAAAATTAGGAGTCTGGCACATTTATTGTTTTTTCTATAATTCGTGAATAATAAACATTTAATTATTAAAATAATAAATTATGAAAAAACTTATTTTAACAGGGATATTAGCCGTAGCAGGCTTAACAGCAACTGCAAACGCTCAGATTCAAAAAGGTAATTGGATGGTAGGTGGTAACCTTGCAGGCGCCAACTTCGGTTTAAATAAAGGAGGTGGTTATGATTTCAATATTCAGCCGAAAGGAGCTTACTTTATTGAAGACAATATTGCTATTGGGGGTTATGTAGATTTAGGTTTCAAAGGAGCTAAAGATGCACCCACTACTTTCACGTATAACGTAGGAGCATTAGGACGTTACTACCTTAATCCGGGAGAGCAGGGAGTAAGCAATCTTTTACACCACGGAAGATGGTTCTTAGAAGGTAATTTAGGTGTAGGAGGAACATCAATCTCTAAAGGAGGTTCTTCTTCTAACGGACTTAACTTCGGATTTGGTCCTGGTTATTCATATTTCATTACGCCAAACATCGGTTTAGAAGGATTGGTGAAATATGACGCTAACGCAGGATTCGGAAGTGGAGGTTATACCAACAAAATTACTTTTGGTCTAGGATTCCAGATTTATCTTCCAACATCTAAAGGAAAACAAATCATCAACGACGTTAAGTAATCACTGAAATACTTATAAAAATTGAAAGCGCCCTGAAATTATTTCAGGGCGCTTTTCGTACAAATAAAACTAAACTATAAAAAATCAAATAAATCATATATTGGGTTGGGGCGTATATCTCAGATAAGGTTTTATTACTGTAACTCCTTTGGGGAATTTTTCCCTGGCTTCTTCTGTAGATATTGCAGGTGGTATAATAACGTCATCACCATACTTCCAGTTAACAGGTGTAGCGACTTGATGGCTATCTGTAAGCTGTAAAGAATCCAGCACTCTCAGTATTTCATTAAAATTTCTGCCCGTTGATGCGGGATAGGTAATAATGAGCCTCACTTTTTTTGCAGGATCAATGATCAGTAGAGAGCGGACTGTAGCTGTAGCAGAGGCATTCGGATGAATAAAATCATACAGCTCTGACACCTTTCTGTCTTTATCAGCAATAATAGGAAACTGTAAGTCTGTATTTTGGGTCTCATTAATATCCTTAATCCAGTTTTGATGATCTTCTACTTCATCCACACTCAGGGCGATCACCTTTGTTCCTCTTTCAGCAAATTCGGCCTGCAGCCTGGATGTGTAGCCTAGCTCTGTAGTGCAAACCGGAGTATAGTCTGCCGGATGTGAAAATAAAATTCCCCATGAATCTCCAAGATAATCATAGAAGTTGATATCTCCTAAAGATGAAACTGCCTGAAAGTTTGGCGCTGTATCTCCTAATCTGATTGACATATTATTCGCGTTTGTTAGTCTACAAATTTAGTAGACTTTTTGGAACTAACAAAATTTTTCTTGAAAATTTATATCTTTATTAAAAAAATTCATGCAGAAAACAGGGCTCAGCTATATAGAATTGGTATATAAAGTATTGGAAAACTGGTATATAACGTTTGCCGAACTTACTCCCAAACTTATTGTCGGGATTTTAGTATTTACTTTTTTCCTGATAACAAGTAAGTATTTAAGTGTAATTGCCGTAAAATTATTCCATCGGTTCTTCCCCAAAAGCAAAAAAGAGAGTTCTTTAGTTACTTTGATTGGAATATTCAGATTTCTGATTATGATGCTTGGAACCTTTATTTCGCTTGAGATTATGGGCTTTAGTGGCTTCCTTTGGAAGTTTATCGGAAGTTTGGGAGTGGCAGGGGTTATCGCAGGGGTCGCTTTGAAAGATCTTGTTTCAAGTATTTTTTCAGGAATGCTTATTGGAATTGATAAGGCCTTTAAGGTGGGAGATTATATTACCATTGGTACCCACTCCGGAACAGTACAGGAAATTGGTTTTTTAACTACAAAGATCCTTACTGATGATGGGAAAAAAGCATACATTCCCAATCAGATCGTTTTTAATGCACCATTCTATAATATTACAGCATCTCCGCAGCGCAGAATTATCCTGAATTTTGAGATTCCTGCTGATGAAGATATCAGTAAGGCACAGAAAAGCATTCTGGATGTTATTAAGAGCCTTGATAATGTGGACAAACTGGATACTGCTGAGGTAATTTTCACAGATTTGAAGCAGGGTTCATTTAATCTTCAGGTAAAATTCTGGATAAAAATAGGTGCCAATCTAGCCCAGGTAAAAAGTAAAGCTTATTTAGGTATTAAAGAACGTTTTGATGTGGATAAAATCCAGCTGGTCACTCCTACAAGTATCAGTATTACCAATGGAGAAACTAATGTAACCGAGAATCAGGATAAATAAAAATATTCTTTAAAAAATGTAAAAGACTGCTTCAACAATTGAAGTAGTCTTTTTTTTGGAATATTGGATAGACTGGATAAATGCTAAGGCGATAAAGATTTATATATGGTCTGAAAATATTATTAAAACCACTTAATTTCTAAAAAAATTTATTTATAGCAAAATTAAGTTCCATTTTTCGACACTTTTTATTTCACTTTCAATAGAATTAATTTTAAATTTCAAAAAAAATATAATAGTTTTGCAGCCATTAAAAAAAAACAAATTGTTTATGAAGAAAAAATATTTTATAGCTGTTTTGGCTGTAAACATTCTATTGTTTACTTCTATTCAATCCTGCATGCATGAAAGTTTAGAAACAGAGATTGTAAATGTTCAGTCTGATCCTGTTTCTTACATTAAAAGTGAATATATGAGAGGTAAGGATATGGTAGTAGGAAAGCAAGTTGAATGGGAAAAAGCGAGAAAGTATGATGATGGAAAAAATATTATCCTCATTACTGTTCCCATAAAAAACCAAGGAAGCAAAATCATTGAAGAGTTAACATTTAGAATTGATAATAATAAAGTTTCCGGACACCTCTGGAAATTTGAATCTGAAAGAGGATTTAATTCATCAGATTACAGCCTTTCTGCTCATCAAATTATGGAAAAAATGACAGGAACGGCTTCTTATATTGCTTTAGAAGGTTCTATGAGATACAAAATACAGCTTGTGGATGGTAAATTTATTGAAGAAATAGCTTATAGAGATCACGGAGGTATTTTGCCTGGTCGCTGTAAACCCTGTCATGGAGAAATAGATGAAATTGTTATTACTGTTCCTGGAGGAGGAGGAACAGGTGGAGGTATTGATCCGACGACTAATCCTAGCACTCCAATTCCGGGAGGAGTGGGTGGCCCCACTAATCCACAAAACCCCGATAATCCTCCAAAAAATGAAGAGCCATGTAAGAAAATAAAACAACAGAAGAACGATCCTAATTATAAGGCAAAAACCGATTATCTTAAATCTAAAACAGGAGCTTCTTCCGAAAGTGGCTTTAGAGTCGGGAGTCCAGTTCCTGGCTCTGGGCAAACAGAAACGCAATATCAAGAGCTAAGCAACTCACCCGGAACCAGCCAACTTGATTTTAAAATATTCAATAATACTTTTGGAGTGATGCACTCTCATTACGATGGGCTAATTCCTATATTTTCTCCGGGAGATATTAATAACTTCATTCAGCTTCTTCTTAATGCTAAAGCCAATAATATACCTTTAGATAATGTATTTTTGACCGTGGTTACAAGTAGTGGAACTTATCAACTCAGAGGGGATGGAATTAATGCGGATAATTTAAGTTTATATACAGATACGCAGATTGATGCTTTAAATTTAGAATATATTAAGAAAATAGGAGACTCAAATATTTCAACAGAAAATCTCCAAAAAGGCTTTTTAGAATTTATGAAAAGAAACATGAATATTACTGACGCTAAGCTTTTTGATCTCAGTGATGAGGGAAAAAGTAAAGAATTAAAAACCAACGGCAATAATTTGGATAAAGTAGATTGTCCATAATAAATAATAAATAAAATGAAAAAAATAATCCTTATACTTCTTTTATCTTGCATTAATAAAATTAATGCTCAGCAAATATTTCCACTCAATACTCCAAAGATTAATATTCCTAATGGAGCATATTATAAAGATTTGGATGGAGAACTTGATCCTTATATAGGAATTTGGAAAGGAACTTGGGATGGAAAAACGTTATATCTTCAATTAAAAAAAGTTAAAGATAGATCTGTTGCAAATGATGGAACATATTATGAATCTGACCAAATTATGGGCGAACGAAAAGTAATAGCAGCCAATGGAACTGTCGAAATAGATCATATATCTAATTTTAATCAGAATAGTCCTGAATTTTATGGCATTTTTGGACAGTACAATAATTTTGTGCAAAAGTATTTACTTTTCCAACCTAAAAACATGTGTAATTCAAGAGGAAATGTAGATATTAATTTTATAGGAAACCAAAAAGAACAAATAAAATTGCATTACAAATTAATGCCTATGCATATTTCAAAAGGTTGCGAAAATTCTAACCAACAATATCAAAATGATATGCCAATAAATCTTAATTTCCCTAAAGACATTGTACTTACAAAACAATAGAAGTTCTAGTATGTATTCAAAATAGCCTTGTCAATTCAGGGCTTTATCGTTTTACTTATATCATACCAAAGCCCTTTTTAAGGTTAAGGGCGATATTATTTTAAAAGCAATGAAGAAAAGCGAAACTTTCTAAAAGATTTAGATGCTGAAATAAAAGAAAGTAAAATATCTGATAATAATCCAATTGAATTAAATCTTCATTCCATAGAAATTTAGACAACCACTTATTAAAGTACCAGGTTCTTTACGCCCTAAAAAACAGCTTACAATTTAATATTTTTTGCCGCTTTAATAGAAAAAAACCGTTCCAAAAATGAAACGGTTTTCTATTTTATATAAAAATTTCAGATTACGCTAAAACTTCTTTTACTTTGTTTGCAGCTTCTTCTAAAGTAATTGCAGAGTGTACCGGAAGACCAGACTCATCAATTAATTTTTTAGCTTCTACAGCGTTAGTTCCCTGTAATCTTACGATCAATGGAACCGGAAGGCTTCCCATAGCTTTGTAAGCATCTACAACCCCCTGAGCTACTCTGTCACATCTTACGATACCTCCGAAGATATTGATCAAAATTGCTTTTACGTTTGGATCTCTTAAGATAATTCCAAAAGCAGTCTGTACTCTCTGAGCATCAGCAGTACCACCTACGTCAAGGAAGTTAGCAGGGTTACCACCAGATAATTTGATGATATCCATAGTTGCCATTGCAAGACCAGCTCCGTTTACCATACAAGCAACGTTACCATCTAATTTTACGAAGTTAAGACCAGCTTCACCAGCTTCTACATCGATAGGATCTTCTTCTCTTGTATCTCTCAACGCTTCAAGGTCTTTGTGACGGAATAATGAGTTACCATCTAAAGTTACTTTAGCATCAACAGCGATAATTTTGTTATCAGAAGTTTTTAATACAGGGTTAATTTCGAAAAGAGAAGCATCAATTCCTGTGTAAGCATTGTAAAGAGATGAAATAAATTTCACAAATTCTTTAAAAGCATTTCCTTCAAGACCTAAGTTGAAAGCAATCTTTCTAGCCTGGAAACCTTGAAGACCCAACGCAGGATCAATAAGTTCGTTGTGGATCAAATGAGGAGTTACTTCTGCAACGTGCTCAATATCCATTCCTCCTTCAGTAGAATATACAATTGTATTTTTACCTTCAGCTCTATCTAAAAGAATAGAAACATAAAATTCTTTAGTTTCAGATTCTCCAGGATAATAAACATCTTCTGCAACCAAAACAGAGTGTACTTTTTTACCTTCAGCAGAAGTTTGTGGAGTTACCAACTGCATTCCGATGATATTCTGAGCGTTTTCTTTAAGCTTATCCATGTTTGGAGAAAACTTAACACCACCCCCTTTACCACGACCACCTGCGTGAATCTGTGCTTTTACAACCCAAGCCTGAGCTCCGGTTTCAGCAGTCAATTTTTCAGCAGCTGCTACAGCTTCATCTACGTTGTTTGCAACGAAACCACGTTGGATAGCTACTCCATACTTTGATAAAATCTCTTTTGATTGATACTCGTGAAGATTCATATTATTTTTATTATTTTATTTAAAAATTTAAAGGTTGACAAATTTACTAAAAAGACATGGAAGTTCAAGATTCTTCATTCAAAAATTAAAGATTACTTACCTTGATTTTTGACATGTTACTATAAATTCCTCTATTCTTCCGTTAATTTTTCAGACTGTGAACCGATAAACGGAATTCTTGGAGCCAGGAAATATCCTGTAAGACTGGCGAACAATATGGGTACGAAATAAGTAAACCCTGTGAGTGTTCCCAAAATAATGGTGGTGCTCATGGGTGTTCTCGTCACACAGGCATTGATGGCAGCCATACAGCTTACGATAGCTAAAGTAGTATCAACAGCCGGAAACAAATTATGAATAATTAATCCTAATGTTGTTCCTACAAAAAACAATGGAATGATAAAACCACCTCTCCATCCGGAAGTTACGGTAATGGCTATAGCCAGGATTTTAAATACCAGAACCAGAATCAGGAAGTTCAGTCCGAAATTCCCGCCGATCAGCTGATTGATTTCGTTATGTCCAAAATATCTTGTGATAGGAAAATTATAGGCAATAATTCCTAAGATAATTCCACCTACCAATGTTTTAATATAGATTGGAAAGTTTCTGTATTCAAAAATTTTCTTGAAAAATTTGACCACGAAAATAAAAATCCAGCCAAATAAAGTTCCTACCATTCCAAATGCCGTAGCATAGGCAAAATCATATACTCCCGCATAATGATAAGCCTTCAGATCCCATGTTGCCCCAATTCCCAGATGGATAATTAAAGCAAACATCAGATAACTGAAACAGCTTGCTACCAACGCCGGGATAATCGCTTTATAATATTCCACTGCATGTTTATGGTGCAAAATTTCCAGAGAAAAAAGACTTCCTCCCAGAGGTGCTCCAAATAAGGCTGTAAAACCTGAAGCCATCCCTGCAATACTTAAAGAACGTAATTCTTCACCTTTCAGTCTGAAAATTTTTCCCAACCATGTTCCTGTGGAGCCCGTTACCTGCACCAGGGGTGCTTCCGGTCCTAAACTTCCTCCCGAAGCTACACAGAAAAGTGATGAAAGGATCATCGAAGGATTATTCTTCGGTTCCAGTTTTCCTTTATTAAACCTGATGTTATTAACGATCAGATGAATTTCTCCGGGATCACCAATGAAATGAATGACCAACCCTGCCAAAAGACCACAAATTGCCATCGTAGGAATTACCATCCATCCTTGAAAATGAGCCAGAAATTCGGTAAAATATTCCAGTACAATCCAATATCCGCCGGCAATAATACCTCCTACAAGCCCCGTAAAAGCCCACATGAAAAAAGTACGGCTAAAAACAAACGGATTAAACCTTATCGGCTGATCCAAAAGGTTGAATGTCCTTATAAGCCGTCTTCTTCTATTGATTTTCATTCTTAGATTCTATTTTTAGCAAAATAAAGAATAAGCATTCCCCAGCTTAAGATCATCATCAGACCTCCAAGCGGTGTGATAGGTCCTAAGAATTTAAGGTTAACCCCTAAATAATCCTGCATACTCAGGAAATAGATACTTACAGAGAACAAAAGTGTTCCTGCAATCATTAAAATAGAGGTCCATTTTTCAGTAGAAGTTTCAAATTTTAAAATGTATCCAATGATCAGCAGGAAAAAAGCTGCATACATCTGATATCTCACTCCTGTTTCGAAACTTTCCAGTCTTTCCACAGCTAATATTTTCTTTAAAGCATGGGCACCGAATGCGCCCAGAATCACAGATATCATTCCGTAGACCGCACCAAAAACTAAAGTAATTGTTTTCATTTTATAATTCTTCTAATTCTAGAGTTAAATATTTTTTTGTATTATAATCCTGCCAGGTTCCTACAATTTTTTTTCCGTTCATGTCTGCTTCTACAGAGGCTTTCAGAATCCATTGATTTGTTTCCTGGCTGTAATATTCACTTTCGGTAATTGAGATATGATTTCCTTTCATTTTCCCATTCCACTCAATCAGTTTTTTACTTTTATCATACCAATATACCGCTGAAAAGGAACTTTCTTCGTTCGCATCTTTGGCAGCATAAAAGTCTTTAATAAGAACTGTAACCGGATATTTCCCGTCTATCTTTCCCTTGTACAGCTTATTACTGAAACTGGTTTTATCCACTTTTTCAGATCCGCTGAGTAAATTTCTGGCATAAGGACTCCAATAGTTCTCAAGTTCTTTATAAGGAAACTCAATAACATGATCGTCCAGTTCATCCAGTGCCCTCATCGCGTGGTTCGCACATCTTCCGGCAATAAACTTAAGCTTTTCTTCAGTGAAAAAAAACTTGATTCCAGGTAAAGTATAATCCGTATAGCAACCTTCGTAAATACCAATCTGATCCAACACTTCTTGTGAAGGGTTTTTCTCTGATTTTAACTGTGTGAGAAAGTCATTAATATTTTTTCTTATTCTTTTCTGAATAATGCTTTCCACTGTTTTAACAGCATTTGGCTGGAAAAGATCCTGAATGTTGATCAAATTTCCGGTTCTCAGATCAAAATTCTTCCAGATCATGAAATTTTCCGGATAGGCTCCGGAAGCTTCTCCATCTATGGCAAGACATAAAATATTCTTTGGCGTGTCCCTTTTTTCCCAACTATAAAAATGAACATAGTTGGAGTAAGAAGTCTTTCCGCCGGAAACAAGCTTAAAAGGATTTCCTCCTGATCCGGGAACATATTCCAGCTGATCAACCTGTAAAAAAGTATTGATCTTATTTTCTACAGTTGGATTATCGGGATAAGAAACCACAGGAAAATAACAGTTTTCAGATTTCGGCTGTAAAAAATTAATTTTCAGATTTTTTTGCTGTGAAAAACTTAAGCCGGAAATCAACAGAAAGAATAAGATACTTTTTTTCACTATTTTGATTTTAGGTATATTAAAATAAACTTGGCAACCAATGTAGAAATTCCCAGTATAATAAACATATTGGAAAATCTTTTGGAACTTTTAAAACCTTCCATATTCGTTCTCTTCAAAAAGATTCCGAAGATGAGAAATACAATGGGTAAGATGATCTGTAACATTAGTTTTCTCTCATTCTGTTAAACTCATTGATAACCTCATGGTGGCTTACCGTTTTATCTTTAAAATAAGTAACAAAATGATGTTTTTCCTCTTCTGTAGCTCCCAATTGGTTTAAGATATTCAATAAGTGCATTTTCATATGCCCTTTCTGAATACCTGTTGTTACCAGAGAACGCAATGCACCAAAATTCTGAGCCAGACCTGAAACGGCCAAAATACTCATTAACTCTTGTGCAGAAGGTTTTCCAAGTAAGGCTAATGAGAATTTCACCAAAGGATGAAGATTGGTTAGCCCTCCTACTACTCCTACAGAAATCGGAAGATCGATCCAGAATCTGAAAACTCCGTTATCTGTTGTACAGTGAGTCAGGGATCGGTATTGTCCGTCTCTTGCCGCATAAGCGTGAGCACAGGCTTCTGTTGCCCTGAAGTCATTTCCCGTTGCAATCACTACAGCATCTACCCCATTCATGACCCCTTTGTTGTGAGTAGTGGCACGGTAAGGTTCAATTTCAGCAATGGTAACAGCCTGTTTAAACTTAGCTGCAAATTCTTCAGGAGAAATTCCGCTATCGTCTTTCAAATCTTCCATTTTACAGGAAACCTCAGCTCTTACCACACAGTCAGGAGTAAAGTTGGAAAGGATATTCATAACAATCTGCAATGAATTTTTTTCTTCCTGATTAAAGTCATCACTGGTTGCCACCTCCTGTCTCAAAGTTTTTCCAAACTGCTCAAGACATGAATTGATAAAGTTCGCTCCCATTGAATCTACCGTATCAAAACTGGCTTTAAGCTGATAGTAATTTGGCATTTCTGCTGTTTTGTCAATAAGGCTGATGTTTAGAACTCCACCACCTCGTTTTCTCATATTGGCAGTAATGTCTTCAGTAGCTTCAAATAATTTCTTCTTCAAATTAAAATTAAAGAAATGTAATAATTTATGAGGCTCAATATTAAATATAAAATGGGTGTGGCCCAGTTTTTCAGTGTTGATAATGGTTGTTTTAAAACCACCCTTGTCAATCCAGAATTTAGCAGCTTTGGAAGCGGCAGCTACTACTGAACTTTCTTCAACAGCCATTGGAAGTGCCAATAGTTTGCCGTCAATTAAAAAGTTCGGAGCAATTCCGTAGGGCATATAAAAATTGGAAATCGTATTTTCAGAAAATTCCTCATGAAGTTTCTGAAGATCTGCATCATCATTCCAATATTGTTTTAATATATGTTGGTAGTCCTGATTTCCTTCAAGATATTCGTTTACGAGCCAGTCGATTTTCCCTTGCTTAGGTAGCTTGGAAAAACCTTCGATAGGTTTATGATTCATGATATAAACTTTAATGAGCCGTAAATATAATGATTTTGAGGCTTTTTTTTGTTGATAACTTCTATGAAAAAAGATTGACATTTATCAATTTTGGAACTAAATTTGAGCATTATTTAAACATCAATCTGATACAAATTATACCAATCTTATAAAAAAATGAATTTTGACCGCCTTAAAGAAAAACTTGAAATCCTGGCTGACGCAGCAAAATATGATGTTTCCTGCTCATCCAGCGGAGGCACAAGAAAGAATAAAAAAGGCGCTTTAGGAGACAGCTCTGTAAGTGGGATTTGCCATACCTATACAGAAGACGGAAGATGTGTTTCTTTACTTAAGGTTTTATTGACCAATCACTGTATTTATGATTGTGCCTACTGTGTTTCCAGGAGTTCTAATGATATCAAAAGGGCCGCCTTCACAGTGGAAGAAGTGGTAGACCTCACCATTAATTTTTACCGCAGAAATTATATTGAAGGATTATTTCTGAGCTCCGGAATTTTCAAAAATGCAGATACCACGATGGAACGCCTTGTAAGAGTAGCCAAAAAATTACGCCTGGAAGAAAACTTTAATGGTTACATCCATTTAAAATCTATTCCGGGAGCCAGTGATGAGCTAATGCAGGAGGCGGCTTTATATGCAGACCGGCTGTCTGTTAATCTTGAAATCCCTACGGAAAGCGGATTAAAATTATTAGCTCCTGAGAAAAACAGACAGGATATGATCAGCCCGATGCGGTATATCCAGAAAGGGATCAGCCAGTATGAGGATGAAAAGAAAATCTTAAAGAAAGTTCCCAAGTTTGCTCCAGCAGGACAGTCTACTCAAATGATTGTAGGGGCTACCAATGAAAACGACCTGCAAATCATCAAGGTTGCCGATCATTTTTATAAAAATTTCAATCTGAAAAGGGTATATTACTCGGGTTACGTTCCGGTTTTGGAAGATAAAAGATTACCTTCACTGGCAACAGAGGTTCCGATGTTACGGGAAAACAGACTCTATCAGTCCGATTGGCTGATGAGATTTTACGGTTTTAAAGCAGAGGAAATCTTAGATCCTGCTATTCCTTTTCTTGATCTGGAAATGGATCCGAAATTAAGCTGGGCATTACGACACTTAGATCAGTTTCCAGTTAATATTCAGACTGCCGATTATCAGATGATTTTAAGAATTCCCGGGATTGGTGTAAAATCTGCACAGAAGATTGTGAGTGCAAGGCGTTTTCAGATTTTAAGTATGGATCATCTGAAACAATTGGGAGCAGCGGTCAACAGGGCAAAATATTTTATTGATTTTAATACAGGGAATGCTTATTTGAAATATTTAACGGATAAAAATTTCAGAAAACTCCTGGTAGGAGGAAGCTCATCTAAATTTCACAATCAATTTTCACAACAATTGAGTTTATTTTAAATATGACCGAAAATGAATTGAAATTAATCTGTTATAGAAAATAAAAAAGCTCCTTATCGTTCTGAAAATACAATAGAATGACAAAAACAACAATTGTTATATTTTCAAATTCTCAAATTTTCAAATTAAACTATGACAACCCTTATCTATGACGGAAGTTTTGACGGTCTTTTTACTGCAATATTTGAAGTTTTCGAATACCGTTATAAAGATGTTGAAATAACGGGCAGGGAAAAGTTTTTTCAGGAAAATATTTTTGCTGAAATTCATGAAGTCATTACGCAGACAGAGAAATCAGACAGGGTTTTAAAGAAATTAGAACAAAATATCGGGAAACAGGGAATTCATCAGTTGCTGAAAGTTTTTTTATCTGACAATCCTGAAAGTGAAACATTGATCTTATCCGCTGTTAAACAATCTATACAATATCCGGAAGAAAATATTCTGGAAAATTTTGCAGATCCTGATATTTTAAAAATTTCAAAAATCTGTAAGTCTGTTGACCGGGAACGACATAGAATAACCGCTTTTGTACGCTTTGAAAAAATGAAAGATGGTATTTTTTTCGCCAAAATAGATCCGGACTTTAATGTTCTTCCGTTGATCAGAAAACATTTTAAAGACCGTTATCAGGATCAGAAATGGATGATCTATGATCTCAGAAGAAACTACGGAGTCTTTTATGATCTTGAAAATTGTGATTTCTTTTATCCTGAAGAGAAACCGGATTTCAATCAGTACCAACAGAAATTTCATGATGAGGAAAATAACTATCAAACGCTTTGGCAGCGGTATTTCATAAAAACCAATATTGTGGAAAGAAAAAACTTAAAACTCCATATTCAGCATGTACCGAAAAGGTATTGGAAGTATTTGACGGAGAAGTGGTAAAGAGACAATTTGAAAATTTGAGAATGAAATAATTTGAAAATGATTATGCACCGGCTTGTAATATGCAGAAGAAATTATTGCTCAGACCTCAGATTGTAGATAACTTTTATTTACCAATATAATTAATCTCAATTTATCATACAAGATGTTAAATATCAATACTATACAACGTAATAATTTAGTATCTTACTTTGTGGATAACTTTTTATTGGCTAAAAAAACACCTAAGCCTTTTTTAAAGCCCTCTTTTAAGATTTGATATCCGGCACAATGTTAATCCTACTTCCATTTTGTGGATAACTTCTATTTGCCTTGCTTAATATAGATCGCCCCGAAAATAATTCTACTTATTTGTTGGAAAACATTCAACACTTCATATTGTGGATAACTTTTTCCTGTCACAAATATCCTCAGGCTCCTGTGGCAGGGCTTTCATACAATATATTAAACGTCAATTATTTACAATAAAACAAAATCAACATTGCAGCTTTGTGGATAACTTTTAGATTTAATAAAAAAATATAAATATGAAATAATATTCGGAATACATCATTAACAATACATTTTTTAACTATTTATAAATCTGTAATATATCTGTACAATCTGAATTCATCATTCCATTTTGTGGATAACTTTATTAATGAATAGTTCGCAGGGCTTTTTTGACGATATACAGCGTTTCTTTGGTAGGACTTTCACGCAACCATTCATCACAGATTTCCGTAACGAATTCCGGTTGTGATTTACTGGCATCATTCAGCCAGTTTCCTACACTATCCTGTACATATTTTGAAGAATCTGACCGTAATGGCTCCAAGATGACCAATCCTAATCCCGGATTTTGCTTTAATTCCGGAATATGCTCGCACCAGACTCCTCTGGGTCTCGTTGATTCACTGGCAAAACGTCTGACATTTTCATCTTTGTGTGAGGTCCAGCCTGATAAAATTGACAGGCTTTCTGTAAGATTCTTTGAAATATCCGGACGTACCGTCATCCAACAGATTTCCCTTACTCCGAAATGACGATCAGAAGCAAAGGGCTGTATATTTTCCAGTTTCTGTTTAAGGTCTGCAGCTGTATTTCTTCCCACAGTATAAGCAGCCCAGCAGCGCACCAAATCTGCCTGATGTCTGGAAAGCGTCAGTAAAAATGCTTGATCTTGATTTTGATTAGTAAGATGCAGCAATCCCACTCCAATCGTTTCATTGATTGTATTAACGGTTTGTTTTTTCAGCTGATTCACATTTTCTACAATAGGTTTCAGATATTCTGTCCGCCCATTTTGCTGAAGAAGATTTTCCAGCAGTAATTTTTGATCTACGGCCAGCCATTCTGTAAGATTAGCTGTTTCAAGTTCTCCCCTGTTCAGCTGCTCCAGAATATCTTCCGGAATGTCTTTGATGGAACGTGCTCCTTTCCTTTTTTCTGTCATAATGCTTTTATTAATTCTTCTATATCCACTCTGTTCATGTAATTTACATCTAAAAACTTATAGATCACCATTCTATTTTCATTCACCACAAAAACAGCAGGAACAGGTAAACTATTTTCATCATTTTTATTAAACTCAGAAAGCTCTATTCCTAAATTCTGATAATAAGGAAGTACAAAATCCTGAAGCTGAAACATAATCCCCAGCTTTTGAGCGAGATTATTATCCACATCGTCAGCACTTCAAACTCAAATTTATTTTTTTCAACCATAGCCAGCGAATGATCAGTACTTTGTGGAGAAACAGCAACTAAAGTAGTATTTTTATCTTTTAATAAAGAAAGCTGATCCTGCAAAAATTTCAGTTCCAAATTACAGTATGGGCACCAACTTCCTCTATAAAAAGCTAGCACCATTTTACCCTTTTTAAGGATTTCCCGGGAAGAAATTTGTTTACCATAGGCATTAAAAAAGAGAAAATTCAGGCATATGCTCTCCAACCTGAATACTGTTTTCTTCAATATTTTTTGTCTTTATCTCTTCAATAGACCGCCCAAACACTTCAAAAACTTCTTGCGGAAGCTGCGAAAATAATTCCTGATTCAACTGTTCAATCTGCTTTGCCAACTTATTCATTACTTTTTAATTTATTATTTTTACAAAGGTCTAAAAGCCTTTAGAAACAGGCAATACCGCATATTTTTCACCCATAGGGATAAAAAAGTCAATTTTATGGAAACAAAGGGAAGAGCTGAAGAAAATAAAATATGTCCACTGGAGGTAGCTGTGAACAGCATCAGCGGAAAATGGAAAATTCCTATCGTATGGCAGATCAATGAGGGCAAAAAACGACCCAGTGAATTTCTTCGTGGTATTGCCAAGGTGGATCGGAGGGTTCTTAATCAACAGCTCAATGAAATGGTGGAAGACGGTATTTTAATAAAGCAGTCTTTCAACGAATTACCTCCCAGAGTGGAATATACCCTCACGGAGCTTGGTGAAAAACTGGTTAAGATTCTCTGGCAGCTTAATGACTGGGGAAAACTGTTGGTTCCTGAAGAAGAGAAAATATAGTTTTTTACCCGCAGATACTCCCAATTACCATAGATCTAAAATATTCTTCAGTACACGAGTTTTATACTTTATAAACCCCACCTATTACAAAAATCATCATATTTGTAACTGGATCAAAATACGATATGAAAAAAATTATTTCAGGACTAACTCTTATTAGTGTCCTGGCAAGTTGCACCCGGGATAAAGCATCTTCAAAACTTGGTTCTCAGGAAACCCAGGATTTCCTTTCTGAAAGTTCCGTCCGGATCAATAAAGATAAAAATACTACCAAAGAAAGATTCTCAGCTCCTAAGGATTATAAATGGCAGGATGAAGAATCCGGTTCTTTCGGATATTTTATTGAGAATTTTAAACTGAAGCCTTATGGAAGCCAGATCCTGAAATATGATGGAACTCCTATTTCTACGCAACATCTTCATGAAGCTGTTTTTGATATTGATACAGGAAATAAAGACCTGCAACAATGTGCCGATGCCGTGATACGGCTGAGAGCAGAATATTTGTATGCTGATAAACAGCCCGATGCCATCAAATTCCATTTTACAAGTGGAGATTTGCTCAGCTGGAATGATTATAAAAACGGAACAAGAGCTTTTGTCAATGGCAATTCTGTACGTTTCAGAAAAACAGCAGGATTTGATGATTCTTATCAGAATTTCAGAAGTTATCTTGACCTCATCTTCAACTATGCAGGAACGATCTCTTTACATCAGGAGACGAAACCAATCACTAAAAATTCAGATTTAAAAACCGGAGACATCCTGATTACTCCAGGAAGTCCGGGCCATGTGGTATTTATTGCAGGAGTGTGTAAAAACAAGGAAGGAAAGAGATTATTTTTGCTCGGTGAAGGGTTTACTCCGGCCCAGTCCGTTCATTTGCTTTCTAATCCTTTTAACAAAAATACTTCGCCCTGGTATGATTTTAATATTGATTCGCCGGAAACCAAAACGGCACGATATATTTTTAAGCCTACAAACTTCAGAAGCTTTTAATAATTTATATTCAAAACTATTAGAAAGTTACTGCCATAATCTGAACTTGTTTTTGTAAATTTGTGTTCGAAATTTTTTACTAGATGAAAGAGAGTGCTGTAAAAAAAATTGCAGTTCTTACTTCAGGAGGAGATTCTCCAGGTATGAATGCTGCATTAAGAGCGGTAGTAAGAACCGCCAATTATTATAATATCGAATGCTACGGAGTGAGAGAAGGCTACAACGGCCTTATCAACGATGATTTCCTGAAAATGGGAGCCCGTTCCGTAAAAAATATAATCAACCAGGGTGGAACCATTCTAAAGTCTGCCAGATCCCAAGAGTTCAGAACTAAAGAAGGCCGTCAGAAAGCTTATGACAACTGTGTCAAGCTTGGAATAGACGGATTGGTATGTATTGGTGGAGACGGAACCTTTACAGGGGCTAAAATCTTCAATGAAGAATTTGGAATCCGGGTAATAGGTATACCGGGAACTATTGACAATGATATCTTCGGAACTGATAATACCATCGGGTATGATACAGCCCTGAATACAGCTATGGAAGCTATTGACAAAATCCGTGACACGGCCACTTCTCACAACAGGGTTTTCTTTGTGGAGGTGATGGGTCGTGATGCAGGTTTTATTGCTTTAAACAGTGGATTGGCAACGGGTGCTTTAGATATTCTTATTCCTGAGAAAAAAGACAGCATGGATGATCTTTTTGCGAAATTCAGAAAAGCTGAAAAAACAGGAAAGGCATCCAGTATTGTAGTGGTAGCAGAAGGTGAAAAACTAGCCAATGTTTATGGGTTGGCAGAAAAAACAAAGGAAATATTCCCTGACTATGACATTCGTGTGGCGGTTTTAGGACATATGCAAAGAGGAGGATCCCCAAGTTGTGCAGACAGAGTATTGGCAAGCAGGCTTGGATATGGTGCCGTAGTAGGATTAATGGAAGGACAAAACAATGTAATGGCAGGAATGCGCTCCAATGATGTGGTGTATACTCCTATTGAAGAAGCCATTAAAAAACATAACGAAATCAACAAAGATCTGATGTTGATTTCAGAAATTTTAGCAATCTAATTATTTTTATAATCTAATAAAAACAAACTATTATGTCAACAATTAAAGTAGGTATCAACGGTTTTGGTAGAATTGGACGTCTTGTTTTCAGAGCAATGACTGAAAGAGACAACATTGAAGTTGTAGGAATCAATGACCTGATCAATGCAGAATACATGGCTTACATGTTAAAATATGACTCTGTACATGGTGTTTTCCCAGGTGAAGTTTCTGTAGAAGGAAATGATCTTGTAGTAAACGGAAAAAAAATCAGAGTAACTGCTGAAAAAGATCCTAACAACTTAAAGTGGAATGAAATTGGAGCTGACTATATCGTAGAATCTACAGGTCTTTTCTTATCTAAAGATTCTGCTCAGGCTCACATCAATGCAGGTGCAAAAAAAGTAATTCTTTCTGCTCCTTCTAAAGATGATACTCCAATGTTCGTAATGGGGGTAAACCACAAGGAACTTACTGATGATATCAAAATTTTATCAAACGCTTCTTGTACTACAAACTGTTTAGCTCCTTTAGCTAAAGTAATCCACGATAAATTCGGAATCGTAGAAGGTTTAATGACTACTGTACACGCTACAACAGCAACTCAAAAAACTGTTGACGGTCCTTCAATGAAAGACTGGAGAGGTGGTAGAGCTGCTCTAAACAACATTATCCCTTCTTCTACAGGTGCTGCTAAAGCAGTAGGAAAAGTAATTCCTTCATTAAACGGAAAATTAACAGGTATGTCTTTCAGAGTACCTACTGTAGACGTTTCTGTAGTTGACCTTACGGTAAGACTAGAAAAAGCTACTTCTTACGATGAGATCTGTGCTGCGATCAAAGAAGCTTCTGAAGGTGAATTGAAAGGGATCTTAGGATATACTGAAGATGCAGTAGTTTCTCAGGACTTCGTAGGAGATAAGAGAACTTCTATCTTCGATAAAGACGCTGGTATCATGCTTTCTCCAAACTTCGTAAAACTTGTTTCTTGGTATGACAACGAAATGGGCTATTCTAACAAGTTAGTAGATATGCTTGTACACGCTGCTTCTTTATAATAAGTAATGAGCATTAAGTAATATAAAACCTTCCCGATGGGAAGGTTTTTGGTTTTCAGGATTACTGTTTTTCAAATTCCATAAAAATTTTGAATCTGGCATTTCCGGAACAATGCCTTCTTCTATCCGGAAATGGATCCTGCCAGCGTCTGACTGAAATTACCGGAACATTCCATCCGTATCTGATCCATTTCAAGTTCTTGTGTTCAAACATTTTCGTTTTAATCCAAGCATTGGCTGTAGCTTCGATCTTATTACGCGGTGTCGGTGCATCGCCACAACCTCTTACTCCCCGCCAGGAAGATACAAGGTCGCCCTCAACTCTCAAAATGTTTGATGCAATTATTTTAGTCTGATCAACCTCAGGATTAATAAATTTCGCATTTAATGAATCCTTAACTTGTCCGAAGATCACTCCTGTCCAAAGCAAAAGTGGCAGTAAAATTTTTGTGTTCATAATTATTTGTTTTAGGGTTAAAGTTTTTACCATTGAAAATAAGAGCAGAGCAATTCAATTCTGAAACAATATCTTTTTAGAACTGATATTTGATGACTCTTAGCTTCACAACAAAGTTTGGATTTTTATGGAGACAAAAAAATAACCCGTTTGTGTTATTTTTTTGAAGGCCCGGAATAACATTTCATATAATAGCCTGATAAATCTCACAAGGGAATTTCGGTGTAAAACTTGTACTTTTATGTAACATGGAAAGAACAATGATACAACCACGGTTTAAAGACTCTCCTCACTTCAAAAACTTTTGGAAAGAAGGCAACGGAAAGCTGCTTATTGAATTTTCAGGAGCTGAAGTAAGCTTTGAAAACTTTGAGAAATATTCTCAATTCTTCTATCATGTAGACGAAATTGGTGATGAGGTTGTAAAAGAAGTTTATTTTACAAAAAAATACCAGGAAGCCTCCAGAGAAATTGAAGGCTATATCCGCAATGGAGTTTCTGAAACCGACAATGTTCCTGACAGCATAAAAAAATTATTCGCCCAAACCCAAAGAGTTCCTGAGTGGCTTGATTATAACCTGATCAAAAGTGGTGCTGAGCTTTGTATGAGAAGTAATCTCGATTCTCTGATCTCCCTACGGGATTACTGCCTGATTGGAGGATATGATTATGCTTATCTTAATAAACCGCTGGTTGTAACGGAAGCCTTGAAAAAAGGGGCTGTAAAGCGTCTTTCGGAAACACTGGACTTCTGGGTGAATGTTACCCGCTACAATGCACTGGAACCTCATGCAAAAGGTTATGAATTTGCAATAAAAACCCGTCTCATTCATTCCTATGCCAGGCTTTCCATAAAAAAACATTATAAAGACTGGGACACTGAAAACTGGGGAGAGCCCATCAATTCCTGGGATATGATGGCTACTTATATTGGGTTCAGCCTCGTTTTTCTTCACAGCCTTCAAAAACTGGGCAATACTTTTTCTGCGGAAGAAGAACAAGGTATTTTCCACCTATGGAAATATGTAGGATATCTACTGGGAATTCCGGAGCAGCTTCTTCCGGATAACAAAAAGCAGGCTACAGAATATTTCTTTCTATGGACTTCAGTTCAGCCACCTTCAGATAAAGATTCTGTTCTCCTTGCCCATTCTTTACTGAATGAATCATTAGAAAACCCTATTTTAAAATTTGAGTTCCAAAGAAAAAATTTAAGGTATCTCCACATCTGCTGTACCTGGTTTCTTTTGGGTGACGAAGTTTGTAAAAGACTACAAATTCCGGAAGTTTCCAATAAAAAATTATTTCCGAAATCCAAAATATTTTTTAATAAAATCTATGACAGGCTGGTAAGCCGGAAGGCAAGAATACAAAGAGGAAATAAGGATCAGATGAAGGTACTTGAAGATTATCTGAACATCACAAAAAACTCAAATTTTCATTAGAAAACATCTGTTCTGCAGATAAAAAATATATTTTAAAATTTCCCGGAAGCTATATTCTGCATCTGCTTAGTTATGAATGAGATCAGTAGTAAAAATTTATCATTTTTTAACTTTAAAAACAGGTTTTACCCATAAATAATATTAGTTTTTGATATTTAAATTATGTATTTTTGAGAAATATTTTAATAGCGATGAGTAACATTGAAGATAAGAAAAAAGCACTCGCATTAGTGCTTGACAAATTAGATAAAACATACGGAAAAGGAACTGTAATGACTCTGGGGGATGCTGCCGTAGACACTACCATAGAAGTTATTCCTTCAGGATCTTTAGGATTAGATATCGCATTAGGCGTAGGTGGATATCCAAGAGGAAGAATCATTGAAATATATGGGCCTGAATCTTCAGGTAAAACAACATTGACTCTTCATGCTATTGCTGAAGCTCAAAAAGCAGGTGGTATTGCGGCATTTATTGATGCTGAGCATGCTTTCGACAGAACATATGCTGCAAAATTAGGAATTGATTTAGAAAACCTTATTATTTCTCAACCGGATAACGGTGAGCAGGCTTTAGAAATTGCGGATAATCTTATCCGTTCAGGAGCTATTGATATTGTTGTTATTGACTCTGTAGCTGCGCTTACTCCAAAAGCTGAAATTGAAGGGGAAATGGGGGATTCTAAAATGGGTCTTCATGCAAGATTAATGTCTCAGGCATTAAGAAAACTTACGGCTACTATTTCAAGAACAAAATGTACGGTAATTTTCATTAACCAGTTGAGAGAAAAAATCGGTGTTATGTTCGGAAACCCTGAAACAACTACCGGTGGTAATGCTCTTAAATTCTATGCTTCTGTAAGACTGGATATCAGAAAAGCAAGCGCTCCAATTAAGCAGGGTGACGAAGCTATCGGAAGCCGTGTGAAAGTGAAGATTGTGAAAAACAAAGTAGCTCCACCTTTCAAACAGGCTGAATTTGACATTATGTATGGAGAAGGAGTTTCTAAAGTAGGAGAAATCCTTGATACTGCAGTAGACATGGGAATTGTAAAGAAAAGTGGTTCTTGGTTCAGCTACGAAGAGACCAAATTAGGTCAGGGACGTGATGCTGTAAAAGATGTTTTAAAAGATAATCCTGATCTTGCTGAGGAATTGGAAAATAAAATCAAGGAAGAATTGAAAAACAAATAATTTATTTCAATTAAAATAAAAAACGGTCTGAATTTTCAGACCGCTTTTCTTTTGTATGCTTATTATTATTCTGCAATCCTACCCTGCAGCTGTAGGGCTCCGGCAACCTGCATTCCTTTTGTCAGCCTTTCAAATCTCATATTTCCTTTACTAACAAAAGCATCAATGGTAAAGAAGTCTTCCATTTCAGAATTTGTAATCAATTTTAATTTCAGGATATAGCCTTTAGCGCTTCCATCTGCCAGTACTTCCGTTTCTCTGAAGTCAATAATTTTACCTATAAAATCAAAACATCCATAATTAGGCAGGTCCTGACTTGGCTTATACGCTGTAAAATCCTCTCCGGTTATCGTTCCGTCCGGTAACTCAAAGTTCTCATGAAGATCCAGTACAAAAATAATCCCACTGATATTAACATTTAAATTTGTCTGTGTTAAATATCTGTTCCTATTCTTCACATAATCCGTTGCGAAAAACCAAAGTCCAAAGGTATCTCTTGCCGAACCTCCAATCACCGCTTCATTGTTGTTCACATTTTCCCATTCGTTAATTTCCTTTGTCTCAAAATTCAGGGAAAAATCAGTTTTTACTTCCGGATACATGGTATTAAAATCATCGGAAAGCACCGGCTTGAATTTTACATCTTTAAATTCTGTGTACTTCAGTTTATCCTGGTCATAAGCAGGATCTTCCATTCTAAATAAAGACATGGTATGAATCAAATACTGAGAAAATTCTTCCTGATTCTGAAAATTTTCAAATCCGAAAACACCACCCCACGTGCTTGCAAGCGTATGCACATTTGATTTCTTAATAATGATCCCGGCTTCATTAACCCATTCCGGTATTTTAATTTCTTCTATATTGGTGAAGTACTCTTTACCTTCTACCAACTGGTGATTCATGATTTCATTATTTTCTTCCTGAGAAAATTCCGAAAAGCCTTTATAAGTAATACTTTGGTTTTCAAAAACATAAGACAACGCAGTTTTAGCCTTATCAAAACCTTTACAATGATAGGAAAGCGTGATAGATTTGAACTCTCCCTCCTTTGTTGCCACTTCGTGGTTGTCATTATCGTCAAACTTAGAATGGTATAAAATCATATATGACCTGATCTTACCCTCTTTAAGTTCGGACTCAAACTTTTCTTCCATTCTTCCAATAGCATCTTCCATTGAAAACATATAGGTAGCATCTTTCACCATATAAGCAAAGCCTTCCACTTCACCATTTTCCTTTTGAAATGCAGAAATAGGAGCATAATCACCCTTTAGCTGAAGCGCAATGGAATAGACAATATAATCATTGTAAACCTTTATTTTTTCATATTCATTATTGATCTTCTTTTCTTCAACCGGCTGTGAAGGTTGTTCAGGTAATGTATCTACCATTACTTCCACTTCTTCAGCTTCTGCCATTACATTTTTATCTGATGTTTCATTGTGCTGAACCGGAGCATAAACTTCCTCCTGTCTGTTTTCTTTTTTCTTAAAAAAATTAAAGATTCCCATATTGTTATTATAATTGGCGGTAAATATAATAAAAGGGATGAATAGACCTCTCATAAAAAAAATGTCATTCTGTCACATTCTTCGCTGTGGTATTTTTTTTGAGAAGTATGTTGAACAATTAAAATCTAAAATATTATGACTAAAGGAAATATTAATGTATCTGTTGAAAATATTTTTCCTCTTATTAAAAAGTTTCTTTACAGCGACCACGAAATATTTTTAAGAGAGTTAATCTCTAATGCTACTGATGCTACATTGAAATTAAAGCATTTGACAAGTATCGGAGAGGCTAAGGTTGAATATGGAAACCCAAAACTTGAGGTTAAAATTGACAAGGAACAAAAAACGTTACGCATCATCGATCAGGGTATTGGCATGACGGGTGAAGAGGTTGAAAAATACATCAACCAGGTTGCATTTTCCGGAGCTGAAGAGTTTTTGGAAAAGTATAAAGATTCTGCAAAAGATTCCGGAATTATCGGACATTTTGGGCTTGGATTCTACTCTGCATTTATGGTAGCTGAGAAAGTGGAAATCCTTACCAAATCATATAAAGATGAACCCGCTGTAAGATGGATCTGCGATGGAAGCCCGGAATTCACCCTTGAGGAAACCACAGATAAAACAGACAGAGGTACAGAAATCATCCTTCACATTGCAGAAGATTCTGTAGAGTTTTTAGAAGAAGGAAAAATCCGTGAGCTATTATCAAAATACAATAAATTCATGCCTGTTCCTATTAAATTCGGAACAAAAACACATACCCTGCCTTTACCGGAAGACGCCCCTGAAGATGCAGTTGCGGAAACAGAAGAAGTAGATAATATCATCAACAACCCTACACCGGCATGGACTATCGCTCCAAGCGAGCTAACCAACGAGGATTATATGAAGTTCTATCACGAACTGTATCCAATGCAGTTTGATGAACCTCTGTTCAATATTCACCTTAATGTTGATTACCCTTTCAATCTTACCGGAGTTTTATTCTTCCCAAAACTGAGCAACAATCTGAATATCGACAAGGATAAGATCCAGCTCTACCAGAATCAGGTATTTGTAACAGATGAAGTAAAAGGTATCGTTCCGGATTTCCTGATGCTTCTTAGAGGGGTTATCGACTCACCAGATATTCCGTTAAATGTATCCCGTTCTTATCTTCAGGCAGACGGTGCTGTAAAGAAAATTTCTTCTTACATTACCAAAAAAGTAGCCGATAAAATGGTTTCTCTGATCAATGAAAACCGTGAAGATTATGAGAAAAAATGGAACGATATTAAAATCGTTATCGAGTACGGAATTATCACTGAAGAGAAGTTTTCTGAAAAAGCAGATAAATTTACGTTGTATCCTACCACAGACGGAAAATACTTTTTATGGGATGAATTAGTTGAGAAAATCAAGCCGTCACAAACAGATAAGGACAACAAATTAGTTGTTCTGTATGCTACCAATGCTGATGAACAGCACAGCTACATCCAATCTGCAAAAGATAAAGGATATGAGGTACTTTTATTAGACTCTCCTATCATTCCTCACGTTATCCAGAAACTGGAAACTTCCAAAGAAAACATCTCATTCGCAAGAGTAGATGCTGATCACATCAATAACCTGATCAAAAAAGATGAGCCGGTTATTTCAAAATTAAATGAAACTGAAAAGGAATCTTTGAAAAAGAATGTAGAAGAAGCAATACAGGATGCTAAATTTACGGTTCAGCTTGAAGATCTTGACAGCAGTGATGCTCCGTTCACCATCACTCAGCCAGAGTTTATGAGAAGAATGAAAGAAATGCAGGCTACTGGCGGAGGCGGAATGTTCGGAATGGGAGGATTCCCCGAAATGTACAATCTTGTTGTCAATTCCAACAGTGAACTTTCCAATCAGATTTTAAAGACAGAAAGTAGTGAAGAAAAGCAAAATTTGATCAAATATGCTCTGGACCTTGCCAAGCTTTCACAGAACCTACTGAAAGGAAAAGACCTGACAGATTTCATACAGAGAAGCTATAAGCAACTTGAAAAATAATAATACGCAAGAGACTGTTTCATTTTGAAGCAGTCTTTTTTTTGTATGAAAAGTTTGGAAAAACGCAAAGGCGCAAGTTTTTTGATATAACTCATGCTTTAAGGCGCAAAGATTTTATCTCCGATAAAATTGTTTACGGTATATTTTATTATCTCACGCTGATTTTGCAGATTACGTAGATTTTAATCAGCATTTGCTGAATCTGCGAGAAAATTTAATCCTATTCTGTTCCTTGCTGAAAATCTTTGATTTTCTTGCGTCTTAAAATTTCCACAATACATGAAGAATTCTTTTCGTCTTACAAAAAATAAAAACAATCCAAAAATCATCAACAGTAATCTAAATGAATATATTATTGTATTAAACCTTATAGGTTTAAATCTCATCTCTTACCAAATAATCTTTGATCACTCGGAAGTTATTGCAAAATAAAAGGCTAATACGAAGAAAATTTTCAACAATTAAATCAAATAGCACCTGTATTTTTAAGTTTAGTTTCATTTATCTTTAATCTTATTCTTTAAAACATATTTTTTTTTACTTTTTATTGTATAGCTTATGCTTTTTTGCCATTTTTGTATAAAATGTCGGTCATGCAAAAAGAAAAATTACGCATCATAAGAAAGCAAAAAGGCTATACCCAGCAACAGGTAGCTGATTTTATCGCAACGGATGTATCCAACTACAGCAGAAAAGAAAGTGGTGATGTAAAGATCATTAAAGATGAATGGGACAAAATTGCCCGTTTTTTAGAAGTTCCTGTAGAAGAAATATATGAGGAAGAGGAATCTAAAATTATTGTGAATAATGATCATCCGGTATTTAATGACAAATCTGCAAATGCCATCGTGACTCAGAATAATTATGATAATATCCCAGGAACTATTGTTGAGAACCTACAATCTTATATCACCTTATTAAAAGAAGAGAATAAAAGGCTGAAAGATAACTTGAAAAGTCTGAAATAACAACTGTTTAGAACAGGCGTATTTATTCTATAATTCAATAAGTTACACTCAATGTTACAAAAAAATTCATCCATTGGCAATGCCGGTGGATGAATTTTTTAATATAGGTTGTAGACTAAAATCTTTATACCAAAGCAAAATCATTTGCTATAGCTGTAAAAGAAGCTATCGGAAGCTAATTATTGGAAATATAAATGTATTAAAGCTCTTCCATCGGATTCCAAAACAGTTTTTTGAAATTTTTTATCCTAAGATTTTCTATCGTAAGACCTTCCGCTTCCAGCTTTGGTTGAAATTCAGGAACAGAGAGCACTCCTGAACTTGAAATCACACGGTGAGCAGGAACATCTTCAGGACATCCTCCCATAGCTTTCCCTACATGACGGGAATGATTCGGGTAGCCCACAGCTTTGGCTATAGCTCCGTATGTAGAAACCCTGCCCTTGGGAATAAGTTTCGCCACTTCGTAGACCTGTTGTTTGAAAATTTCATCCATACCTTTCTGTAGTTGATTAAGTAATTGAAAACCATACAATCCGGATTTCAAAAGATTTGCATTATTTTTGAACTCATATGGATTCAATGATGTTTCATTTAAAAGATAAAGATATGAAAAAATCATTTTTCCGGCTGCTGAATGCAGTCAATAAAAAGGTACTTCCATCTCTGAGTAAGAAAGATCCTAACCAGTTAACAAAAATTGAAAAAGGAATCTTGGCGTATCGCTATTTTGTACTCGTAAATTCAATGGATTGATGTTTTTATAAAATTTTTATAGAACTACAGATGACACAGATCTTAGGATAGAATGTGTTGGTAAACGCTAAGACGCAAGGGATTTGAATACTCCATGTTATTGTAAGGCGCAAAGATTTTATCTACGATAAAATTGCACAGTACATAGTTTATTTTATCTCGTTGATATTGCAGCTTACGCAGATTTTGAAATTTAATCTTATATCCTTTCATTTTCCCTGCTGAAAATCTTTGATTTTCTTGCGTCTTAAAACAGTATGCTATTTACCATTCTTTGCGCCTTTGCGTTTTCAAACAAAGCCAACATCAGAAAAGAAAGCCACTTTAAAGCAAATCGATCAAAATTAAAAATTAAAAAAGAATCTTGGCATATCCTTATTTTGTACCCGTAAATTCAATGGTTTTATAAATTTTAAGAACTACAGATGACACAGATCTTAGGATAGAATGTGTTGGTAAACGCTAAGGTGCAAAAGACTTGAATACTTCATGTTGTAAGGCGCAAAGATTTTATCTGCGATAAAATTGCACAGTGCATAGTTTATTTTATCTCGTTGATATTGCAGCTTACGCAGATTTTGAAATTTAATCTCATATCCTTTCATTTTCCCTGCTGAAAATCTTTGATTTTCTTGCGTCTTAAAACAGTATGCTATTTACCATTCTTTGCGCCTTTGCGTTTTCAAACAAAGCCAACATCAGAAAAGAAAGCCACTTTAAAGCAAATCGATCAAAATTAAAAATTAAAAAAGAATCTTGGCATATCCTTATTTTGTACCCGTAAATTCAATGGTTTTATAAATTTTAAGAACTACAGATGACACAGATCTTAGGATAGAATGTGTTGGTAAACGCTAAGGTGCAAAAGACTTGAATACTTCATGTTGTAAGGCGCAAAGATTTTATCTGCGATAAAATTGCACAGTGCATAGTTTATTTTATCTCGTTGATATTGCAGCTTACGCAGATTTTGAAATTTAATCTCATATCCTTTCATTTTCCCTGCTGAAAATCTTTGATTTTTCTTGCGTCTTAAAACAGTATGCTATTTACCATTCTTTGCGCCTTTGCGTTTTCCAACAAACAAACAAACAAACAAACAAACAAACAAACAACACCAGAAATAAAAAAGCGCTCCAAATCAATTGAAGCGCCTATTATAGTCATCTCTTCTGAGAAATTTATTCTTAAGAATTTTCTAAGATGTAAGAGAACATCAATGGTGCACAGATCGTTGCATCACTTTCAACGATAAACTTCGGTGTAGTGATATCCAGTTTACCCCAAGTGATTTTCTCATTTGGAACCGCTCCTGAATATGAACCATACGATGTTGTAGAGTCAGAGATCTGGCAGAAATAAGACCAGAAAGGAATGTCATGCATTTCCATATCCTGATATAACATAGGTACTACACAGATTGGGAAATCCCCAGCAATACCTCCTCCTATCTGGAAGAATCCAACTCCCTTACCTCCTGAGTTTTTAGTATACCAGTCAGCAAGGTAAGTCATATACTCAATTCCTGACTTCATTGTAGTAGCTGTAAGCTCTCCTTTGATGCAGTAAGAAGCAAAAATATTACCCATTGTAGAATCTTCCCATCCCGGAACTACGATTGGCAGGTTTGCTTCTGCAGCAGCAATCATCCAGGAATTTTCTCTAGGAATCTCATAATACTGCTCCAATACTCCTGAAAGGATCATTTTGTACATAAATTCGTGCGGGAAATATCTTTCTCCTTTCGCTTCTGCATCTTTCCAGATTTCAACGATATGTTTCTGTAATCTTCTGAATGCCTCTTCTTCAGGGATACAAGTATCTGTAACTCTGTTTAATCCTCTCTCCAACAGATCCCATTCCTGTTGTGGAGTAAGGTCTCTATAGTCAGGAACTCTTTCGTAGTGGGAGTGAGCCACAAGGTTCATAAGATCCTCTTCAAGGTTTGCTCCTGTACAAGAGATGAAGTCCACTTTTCCCTGACGGATCATTTCTGCAAGGATTTTACCTAATTCAGCAGTAGACATTGCTCCTGCTAAAGTAATCATCATCTTTCCACCATCTTTAAGATGCGCCACATATCCTTTAGAGGCATCTACCAACGCTGCCGCATTGAAATGCAGAAAATATTTTTCTATAAACTCAGAAATTGGTTTGTTCATTTTTTTAATTTTTGCAAAGATAAAACTTAAAAATGGAATGCAGCCAACGCACTTGAAGAAAGTATAATGGAGGTCTTCTTTTTTATCATTTGTTAAATGCTAAAGCTGTTTTGTTGGGAAACGCAAAGGCGCAAAGAACTTTTCATGTAGTGTGAAAGTTTTTAGGCGCAAGAAAATCTAAGATTTTCAGCAAGGTTATGTATATGGATTCAACAATTTCAATTTTATCGGAAATAAAATCTTTGCGCCTTAAAGCACACATAATATAAAAAACTTACGCCTTTGCGTTTTCCAAAACAGTTGAGCTAATGAAATTAAAAAAGTGGGGTTCAAAGTGAACCCCGCTTTCATTGTAATTTAATAGTTTTCAACAAAGATTTATCCTTCCCAAGGAGCTACTTTCAGGATTTCAATTTTACGTTCTCCATCTTTGAAAGGCCATTCTATAACATCTCCTACTTTATAGCCTACAACGGCAAGGGCAATATCAGAAAGTATGGAATGTTTATTCTTTTTAAGTTTTGCCTGAGTAGAAGGCACAAAAATATATTCGTGCTCCAAATCCAGGGTGTGATCTTTTAAAGTCACTTTTCTGTTAACAGTTACGATATCAGAAGGTAAATCTCTTCTTAAAACCTGTTTAGCTTTTCTAAGTTCCTGAGAAAGTCTGTTTTCTTCCTGAATGCTTACTTTCTTTCTTCTGAGTGTATCTTTTATGGCATCATAAATCCCTGTGGTTACAATAATATGATCGGACATTTTTTCAATTTTAAGATTAAATTGCGGTCATTCTCCTATGATCCAATGTAGAATATAAGCATAGATATACTGTATTCTATGGATAGAAAACTGCAAAAATAATAGATAAAAAGTTTGGAAAGTCTCCCTGTCTTGGATCCTGACAGGGCTTAATTGATAAAGTCCTTAGAACTTTTAAGAAAAGAATCTCTATGTAGATAAAGTAATGACAGCAGCAATCCTGACGCTCGGCGTATTGCAGATAAAAAGATTGTTGCTGTCATTATATTGTATTTTAATCCTAACAAATATAGGACTTAAAATCGAAATCCAGTGGCAAATCATCGTCAAATTAATATTTTTCCACCATTATCATATCTTTCAACATACTGAAAGCAATCGTTATTTCTGAGTAAACAACTACAATTTAAACCGTCTGTTTTCTTTCTTATCAGAAAGCTTTTTCTTACTATCCAGTCTTTTCTGTTTCTGAGCTTTTGAGGGTTTCGTAGCAGTTCTTTTTTTGGGAACAATGAGAGCTTTGTTCACCAGTTCAATTATTTTCTCTATCGCTTTATTTTTATTCATCAGCTGGGTTCTGCTTTCAGAAACAGTTAAAAATAAAACTCCATCAGCATTGATTCTGTTTTTCAGTTTATCCAATATTAATGCTTTCTGATCTTCATGAAAAAAAACAGATGCACTCACTTCCCAAAGTACGGTAACAGCAGTCTCTACTTTGTTCACGTTTTGTCCTCCTGCTCCACTACTCCGGGAGGTCTTGAAACTGAGTTCTTTTGAAAAGTCTTTCATTGTATTTACTTTTTAGAACAAGAAAAAATCAAGCCCTTTCATTTATCTTTTTGTACAGTTCTATTCTATTTATTTTTCCATTTGGCGTTCTTGGCACTTCATCTATAAAAATAATCTCTTTGGGTTTGTGGAAATTTTTATCAAATGATATTTCTGAAATCCTCATGATCAGGTCCTCAGATTTATTTCCTTCTATAACCAGTATCAATTTTTGGCCCAAACTCTCGTCTTTTAGTCCTAAAAATACAACTTCATTCGGGATCATTTTTTTCACCAGGGCTTCAAGAGTTTCCGGAAAAATTTTTGCACCGCCGGAATTGATTACATTATCAATCCGTCCCAAAAATCTAAACTGTTTTTCACCTTTAATTTCAACTAAATCATTGGTTATTAATACATCATCATTTACAGCAGGGGCAAAAATTTTTAAACATGCTCTTTCATCCAAAGAAATACTTACATTTTCAAAAGCAGTAAAATAGTCTGCCGGCTCGGGCACCAGCTGCCTTAATGCAATATGAGAAAGTGTTTCAGACATTCCATAGGTTTCAAAAATACGATTTGAAATATTCAGATTCATTTTAAGAATTTTATTTTTTAAACTCTCGGAAACTGCGGCACCACCAATAATGAGATTTTTGATCAAATGAAGCTTATCCAATGAATTTTCTACCTGAAGAGGAGTCATTGCACAAAAATCTATTTCCTCCTCTAAGTTTTCAACAGGTCGTAAGGATGGTTCTGATACTATCAGCCTTAATTTTCTTTCCATAGCACGCACTACCATCATTTTCCCGGAGATATATTCTACCGGCAGACATAAAAGTGCCTTGTCCCCTTTTTGTAATCCCAAAAAGTTACAGGTCATTACCGCAGAATTAATCATTTTATTTTTCTCAATTTCAAAAATCTTAGGTGTTCCGGTAGAACCTGAAGTCTGCACTTTTACCGTGTTGGCATTAAAAGACCATTCTTCTAAAAAGGATTCAACTTTTTTTTCAAATTCCGTATTGAACGATAAATTATTAATATTGAGATTATTGAAGTCTATCACCATATTCTAGTATTCATAAAAGCACAGTAAATTTAGAAAAATTTTTAAAAAGTTCTTGTAAGTAAAGAAAAAAGCTGTAAATTTGCACCACCAAAATAAAACAGACCTATAGTGTAACGGTAGCACTCCGGTTTTTGGTACCGTCAGTCGGGGTTCGAATCCCTGTGGGTCTACAAACCATCCTTATCTAAGGATGGTTTTTGTTCTTTATAAAACCTTATTTTGTAATAATATGCACTTATTTCCTAAGAATCTTAAGACTGACGCCAGCTTACACAAATCATAATCTATTATCTCCCTCTCTCCTTTAACAACTTTTTGTAAAAATTCCCAATCTTCTTTCAGACTTCCCATTGTCAAGCCCTTAGGTTCTTCATACGAGTTATACAATTCTCCTTCAAGAATATTCCAGTATAAATCCTCTCTTAAAGTTATTGCACCCGCATTATCAAGCTTATTTAGCTCTCCAAGTAAACCATGTATGAGATTTTTAATCTCACTTATTTTCAATTCCGAATATATATTTTCCATCTTTAAGTTTTTGACCAAAGGTAAATATCCTATGGATAATTGTAGAAAACAGGTACAAAAAAAAGACCTCAGCAAGAGGTCTAATATTATAATCAATTATTTTTTCAGCGCATCAATTTCATCCTGAATAGATTTAATCCGGTCTCTCAGCTCCTGGCTTACTTTTCCGGGAATTTTTTTAACTTTCCGTAAATCCAGTGCCAGCATAATAGAGGCAATTCCCATAAAGATAAAGGAAACTCCGGTTAGGGTAACCAAAGAAATTCCGGTAAATATAGGATTGAATATAAGCAGTAAAGAAAATATAATTCCTCCGGCACTGGCAAGAGCTACATTTCCCCAGCTCATTATTTTCATACTTTTCAGATCAAAAGCAAAGCCCAGTAGCTGAAAAGAACGAAACAGTAAGGTAAATCCTACAACAAACGGAAGTACGGCCATTGAAATCTGGGGATTTGCAATAAGGTAAAGACCTATTGCTGTGGTTAATAATCCACTTACAAGAAACCAACCCCACCCCTGTAAGGATTTGTTGTTTTGAAGGGAAAAGAATATTTCCGTAATTCCCGAAAATAAGAATGAAACACTAAAGAAAATAGAAAGTGTAACATAAGTGGCAAGCGGCACACTGAATACATAAAAACCACAGATCAGAAAAAGAATCCCAAAAATCAATGGGATATACCAATGTTTTACAGTGTTTGTAAGGGTTTGAAATAAATTGGCCATAGGTGTCTTTTTAGTGTTGCCTACTTTATGAACGGTGTTCGGCATCTCCGTGACAGCATTTTCAGACAGGCTGTAATTTTCACCTAAATTTGAAATACTGTCTTTACTAAGGTACAAAAAATGACACACATAGTGAATAAAATCGCAGATGAATTAATTTTTCCGGTCAGCTATTTAACCTTATACCCATAAGAAAACATATCTGATGCTATAATAATTCAATCCAGTCTGCTGTCAAATGCTTTATACTAATATGATACAATTACCTATATAGAGGAAAACAAAAAAAGATGAAAATAAATTTATTTTCATCTTTTAAAACATATGATTGTTTTATATTTTATTTCGGTTTATACAGTTTATACATTACAAATAAAAAGCCCAGCCAAACCGGAATTAAAATCACCTGAATTTCCATTCCTGTAATACTCATCAATATTAAAATTAAAACCAAAAAGGCAATACAGATATAATTGGATACAGGATAGAATATGGACGGAAACTTGGATTGAATTCCTGATTTATTGATAGATCTTTTAAATTTCAAATGGGTATAGCATATCATCAGCCAGTTGATAATTAATGTAGATACTACCAAAGCCATTAGGTACTCAAAAGCTTTTTCAGGAACCAGTTTATTAATGATGATACAGATTCCGGCAAAACATGAGGAGATTAGGATAGCATTTGTAGGGACAGAGTTTTTATTCAGTTTTTTCAAAAACTTCGGGGCATTCCCCTGCTGGGCAAGTCCAAAAAGCATCCGGCTGTTACTGTAAACACTGCTGTTGTAAACTGATAAAGCAGCTGTCAAAACAATTAAATTAAGAACATTCGCAATCAATGTATTGAACTGAATTACTTTACCAAAAAGACTGAATTCAAGGCCATTTAAGTTTTGAAAAACCATTACAAACGGGCTTGACCCTTCTGTAATTTCTCTCCATGGGCTTAATGAAAATAAAATCACTAATGCTCCTACATAGAAAATAAGGATTCTATAAATCACCTGATTAGTAGCCTGAGGAATTGTTTTTTCAGGATTTTTAGCTTCTGCTGCTGTAATACCGATCAGTTCCAATCCTCCAAATGAGAACATAATCATGGCCATGGCAGCAAACAAACCTGAAAATCCGGTTTCCGTTTTATTAAACAGCCCTTTTGGAAAGAAACCACCGTCATTCCATAGGTTTGTAACAGTAGCCTTCTCTCCTCCCGTTCCACTAATAAGCAGATATACTCCGAAAACAATCATAGCAATAATGGCTACCACTTTGATGATAGAGAACCAAAATTCAGTTTCTCCATATACTTTTACAGAAGCAAGGTTGAGTGCTGTGATCACTACAAAAAAGAATAAACTGGAAACCCAGAGTGGTATTTCCGGCCACCAAAAATGGATATAGTGTCCAATAGCCGTTAATTCGGCCATACTTACAAGAATATAGAGAATCCAGTAATTCCACCCGGAAGCAAAACCCGGAAAATTCCCCCAATATCTATAGGCAAAGTGGCTAAAACTTCCCGATACCGGCTCCTGAACTACCATTTCACCAAGCTGGCGCATAATAAAAAAAGCAATAATACCGGCTAAGGCATACCCTAAAATAACCGAGGGCCCGGCTAATACAGCTGCGGGTCCAATTCCTAGAAATAATCCGGTTCCTATGGCACCTCCAAGGGCAATTAATTGTATATGTCGGTTTGTTAATCCTCTAACTAAAGTTTCGTTTTGTCCTGTTTTATTTTCGTTGCTCATAGAATGAATTATTCAGGCGCTAAATATATAAAAACTTTTCACAGAAATTCTCGTTCCATAGGGCAAATTGACAATTCCGGCTCACGAAAAACAAAAAAGCTATTTTATTTTTAAAGATATTCTTTTGGAATTGAAATATTGTTCTTCTTCATATATTCCAAAAGGTTCTGGTATTTATCCTCATATCCATCGTCAGTTCCACATTTGTGTGAGATACTGCAGATATCAGAAGGTTTAATATCTAAAATATCTGAAATTTTAGTCAGGATATCCAGATTGATCTTCACCTTGGAATTTTCAATATCGGAGTATGCCTTCTGGGAAATACCCATTTCGAAGGCCATATATTCCTGAGTAAGATCTCTGCTCCTACGAATTTTCCTGATATTTTGGCCACACACTTTCATCATTTCTGTTTTAGTAGTTTTTGGTATAGTTTAGAAGATTACCTATTAGACTCTAACAAAGTTAATAAATACCTTTGGCAAAACATAATACACATTACATGATATTTATTTTCATCATAGAAAAAGACAGAAAATAAGTCTGTTTCAGAGAAAATATCACTTCGGTAAACACTATTGGAATTTATGGAGACGCAAAAATTTAATTATGACAATAATATTGTCAGGGCATTCCTCTATGCTACTATCGTATTCGGGCTCATCGGATTTCTGCTGGGACTTACTGCAGCATTAATGCTTTTCTACCCGGAATTACCTGAATTTTTATTCGGTACAGATGATACCACTATTAAAAGTTTAGCATCGGGAAATATTCAGGGACTGATCAACACTCAGGGCGCTTTGGGCTTTGGAAGAATCAGAATGCTTCACACGAGTGCCGTCATTTTTGCTTTCGTATGTAATTCCTTTTTCTGTGGTGCTTATTACAGTATGCAAAGACTCCTGAAAACAAGAATGTACAGTGATACATTATCATGGATACATTTCTGGTCATGGCAGTTTATGATCATTACCGTAGTGGTTACTTTCTTAATGGGAATCAATACTTCTAAAGAATATGCTGAACATGAGTGGCCTATTGATATATTAATTACCTTCTCATGGGTGATCTTCGGGATCAATATGTTTGGAACTATCACCAAAAGAAGAGTAAGACATTTATATGTGGCGATATGGTTCTATGTGGCAACCTGGATTGCTGTGGCCATGCTTCACATCTTCAATAACCTTGAGGTTCCTTTATCTTTCACAAGCTGGAAATCTTATTCTGTATATGCAGGTGTAAAAGATGCATTAGTACAATGGTGGTATGGTCACAATGCGGTAGCATTCGTATTGACCACTCCTGTATTAGGTCTGATGTATTACTTTATGCCAAAAGCGGCACAACGTCCGGTATTCTCATACAAACTGTCTATTATTCACTTCTGGTCGTTGATCTTTGTATACCTTTGGGCCGGGCCTCACCACCTGCAATATACAGCATTACCGGCATGGGCGCAGGCAGTAGGAACAGGATTCTCTATTATGCTTATTGCTCCGTCCTGGGGAGGAATGTTAAATGGTCTTCTTACTTTAAGAGGAGCCTGGGATAAAGTAAGAGAAAATCCTATCCTTAAATTCTTCGTAGTAGCAATTACCTGTTATGGTATGGCTACTTTTGAAGGACCTTTATTAGCAACAAAATCTTTAAATAAAATCGGTCACTATACCGACTGGGTTATCGGTCACGTACACTTAGGAGCTCTTGGATGGAATGGTTTCATGGCATTCGGGGTGATCTATTATCTGGTTCCTATTATGTGGAGAACGTCACTTTGGTCTAAAAAATTAGCCAACTGGCATTTCTGGCTGGGAACATTAGGAATTATTTTCTATGCAGTACCGATGTATATTTCTGGATTCACACAAGGATTAATGTGGAAACAATTCAATCCGGACGGAACATTATTGTGGAAAAACTGGCTGGATACTGTTACAGCAATCATTCCTTACTTTAAAATGAGATTTTTAGGAGGTATCCTTTATCTGTCCGGAGCTATTTTAATGGTAATCAATGTGATCAGAACGGTTAAAGCCGGTTCATTCCAAAAAGAAGTTCCTGCTGAAGCACCAGTTTTAGCCAATATCGGTACAGGAAGAAAAGAAGGTGAAGGGGTGCATTTGTGGTTGGAAAGAACTCCTGCACTTCTATCTATTCTTGCATTTATTACAATTGCCATTGGAGGGCTTGTGGAAATTGTTCCTACGCTATCCCTTAAGCAAAGTGTTCCTACTATTACTGCGGTAAAGCCATATACACCACTGGAACTGGAAGGAAGGGATTTATATGTCCGTGAGGGATGTAACTCTTGTCACTCCCAAATGATCAGGCCTTTCCGTGATGAGGTATTACGATTCGAAGGTAAAAACGGACAGTATTCCAAAGCAGGGGAATTTATCTACGACAGACCGTTCTTATGGGGATCCAAGAGAACAGGGCCTGATCTTCACAGAGAAGGTGGCAGAAACCCGGATTCATGGCACTTTAAACATATGTACAACCCAAGAATTACTTCTGCAGGATCCATCATGCCCCGTTTTCCTTGGTTAATTACCAATAAACTGGACCGTTCCCAAATGGTTGATAAAATAAAATTAATGAAAAATTCTTTTGATGTACCCTACACAAAAGCTCAGATTGATTCTGCCAGCCAATGGGCAGACAACCAGTCAAAAGATATTGTAAAAAGAATTTATGCAGAAGCTACGGATGTAAAAGACCAGATGGCACGAGAAAAAATAGCAAAAGGATCTGCTTATGTACCACTTGAGCAAAGAGAAATTGTGGCAATGATCGCTTATCTTCAGAGATTAGGTACAGATATCAAAACGACACAGATTCAAACAGCAAGTGCAGACTAATCATTAAAATTGTATTGCAATGAAAACGAGAACCCCACTTTCAATATATATCGCAACAACGTTAGGTTTAACGATCATGGCTTTTGAAATGTTCGCCAGCGATTCCGGATATTTTTCTTCTCCATTTTTCTGGGCGCTGATACTGATTGCCATCATTCTTCTGATGATCATGAATTCTATAGGAGATATGATTGAAAATGAAAGTTTCAGCAGACTATCGGATGAAGAGAAAAAAAAGTATCTGGCGGAAAAGAGTGTTCCCTATTATGAAAAGTTATGGAACTCTGCTTTCAAAAAACAATCTGTAACTGAAGAAAAAGATATTCTTATTGACCATGGTTTTGATGGCATTACAGAGCTTGATAATTCACTTCCGAAATGGTGGATCGGCTTATTCTGGTTCGGATGTATCTTCTGTGTTGTGTATTTAACAGCTTTTAGCTTTACAGATTATGCCCATCCGGAAGCGGAATATACCAAAGAAACAAAAACAATGCTGGCTTCCATTGCAGAATTTGAAAAAACGGCACCTCAAATTAATCTGGAAACTGCAAAATACAGCGCAGACAATATTGCAGAGGGACAGGAACTTTTCAAATCCAATTGTGTGACCTGTCACGGAGATGGTGGAAAAGGAGGTATTGGCCCCAACCTTACCGACACCCACTGGATCAACATCAAAGAAAAAAGTTTATTTAAAAATGTTTTCTGGATGCTTGAAAACGGTTCTCCGAACAATCCTACCATGAGACCATTCATAAAAGACGGAACCATTACAGGAAAAGATGCTGAAAAAATTGCTGCCTATGTTTATCATATTAACCAGGAAACCTCTCCTATTACAGTTGCGCAGGGCGGTGCTGCAGCACAGGGAGAAGAGGTGAAATGGGAAAACGGAAACAATTAAAAACTAATTATCTCAATATACAAATAATGCCAAGCCCCCTTTAGAACTACATTTGAATTTTCATTTTTGCTAACTAACCTTTTCAATATTTCAACATCAAAAAATGATATAAAGGGGGCTTTTTAAAGAATAAAATCCACACCTTGGCTCGTCTTACTCAACTATTCACTTGACAACTACAGACTAAAAATTCCATAATAAGACAGCCAAGGCAGGATTTTTGCATTTGCAAGGGTACCACAGCAAAGTGAAAATAATTTAGTATTATTATCTTTGTCAGAAACCACATCGCATTTGAAACTAAAAATCAACATTACAAAACTCTTAAGGCGTATTGCAATAACCTTTATTTCGATATTGGTTCTCCTTACCCTGTTGATCCTAAGCTTAAGGCTTCCAGCCGTTCAGAACTTTATTAAAGACAAACTTATCGTCTATCTTGAGAAAAAAATCAAGACCCAGGTAAGCCTTGAAAAAGTTTATATCGGATTTCCAAACAGTCTTGTTATGGAAAATCTTTATCTCAAAGGACAGGATGTGGATACTCTTTTGTCTGTAAAAAAGCTGGATGTAGGCTTACATATGCTAAAGCTCATCAATTCTACCGCAGATATTACCTCTGTAGATATGCAGGGAGCCCGTGCTCATGTTGTAAGAAAACCCGACGGTAAATTTAATTTTGATTACATTATTGATGCTTTTGCTACCAGTGATAAAGAAGAAAGCCCTTCCAAACCTTTCATTATTTCTCTTGATAAAATTAATTTAAAAGACGTAGGAGTCACTTTTAACGACCAGCAGTCGAGAAATGATATTAGCCTTTATTTTACATCTTTCGATACCAGGGTTAAAAAGTTTGATCTTACTAAAAATACCTATGCTGTTAATGATATTAACCTTGATGGATTAAAATTAAAACTAAAGCAGGGCCTAGTAGAAGAGGTTTCCAAAAAAGTTGAGAAAAAAGTAGATTCACTCAATGAAAAAAAGCCTATGAATATTGGGCTAAGAGGAATTAAGCTCACCAATTTCGACATTGACTACGGAGATGAAAATACTAAGACTTTCGCTAAAGTTCTGTTTAAAGAGCTCAGCACGAAAGTCAACAAAATTGATCTTGAGAATAACAACTACAGCGTTGCCAATGTATTTTTATCCGGAGCAGATATTAATGCTAACCTTTATCTTCCGGCTCAGAATGCCAATCCAAAAAAGGAAAAAGAAGCTGAAGTTTCCAAGGCATCAGATCAGGATAAGGCCATGAAACTGCTGTTAGGAAAACTTGTTCTTAATGATGTAAAAGCTACCTACAACAATACAGCAATTGCTCCTACCAAACAGGGAATGGATTTCAATCATCTGAACTTTTCAAAAATGAATATGGAGGTGAGAAGCTTCAAAATGGAGAATAATACGTTTGCGGGAACAGTAAATTCTGCAGAAGTTCAGGAAGCCAGAGGTTTGAATATTCAGAAATTCAATACAGATTTCGTGTATGGGGAAAAAGAGGCTTATCTTAAGAGTCTTTACCTTCAAACTCCCAAAACCCTTTTGCGGGATGAGGTGATCCTGAATTATAATTCTATTGACCAGCTCACTTCAAATCTGGGTGCTGTTAAAGTTTCAGCTACTATTAAAGATTCAAAAATCGGGTTTTCTGATATTTTGAATCTTGTTCCCACTTTAAAAAATACTGTTCCATTCAACAAATATCCGAATGCTGTTTTAAATCTGAATGCCAATGTAAAAGGAAGTGTCAATGATCTTTTAATCCAGGACCTTAAAGTGTCAGGATTGGATCAGTTGAGAGTAGTGGCTTCAGGAAAGATCAAAAATGCAATGAATCCCGATCAGTTATATTATGATGTAAGAATCGGAGAATTTTCTTCCAGTGCCAAAACAATTTTCAATCTTGTCCCTAAAAATACAATTCCTTCCAATATTTCTCTTCCTTCTCATTTCAGCATTAAAGGAAACGCAAAAGGCACTACAAAAGTAGTCAGCACAGATCTCAATCTTTATTCTACGCTTGGAAATGCAGCAATCATAGCAAATGTTGATATGCGCAGAAAAAATCATGAATTGTATGATATAAAAGCCAATCTTCAGGGAGTACAGGTGGGGAAAATCATTCAGAATAAAGATATCGGTCCTGTCACAGCCCAGATTGCAGCAAAAGGAGAAAGCTTTGATTTTAAAAATGCCAATGCAGACTTAAAAGGGCACGTAGCTTCGGCGGTCTATAAAGGTTACCGATACCAGAATATGAATCTGACCGGAAAAATTAACAAAGGGGTTTATCATATTATTTTAGATTCCAAAGATCCGAATGCCAGTTTACAACTGACCGCGTCTGGTGTTTATAATGAAAAAAATCCTACGGTAAAAGTAAATGGAGAGATCATCAAACTCGATGTTAACAAGCTTGGTTTTTATGATAAACAGATGATTATTGCCGGAAAAATTGATGGAGACTTTAGCAGTTTAGATCCTAATAACCTAAATGGCTATTTAAACCTTAAAGATTTTGCTTTTTCCGATACCAAAGAAGTTTATCCTGTGCAGGAAGTCAATTTAAAAGCATCTTCTACCAACGATTCAACACAGATTATATTCAATTCTCAAATTGCAGATGTTGAGCTAAAAGGAAAATACAAGCTCACTCAGATCTTCGGAGCTTTAACGCAGACCATCAATCAGTATTACCAGTTTCAGAAGCCGGATAAAACACAGAAAATTGATCCGGGGCAGCATTTTAACTTTCTGGCAAAGATTAAAAATGATGACCTTATCAGAAAATTTGTTCCTGACCTGAAGAGTTTTGAAACCATTAATCTGACAGGAAATTATGATGCAGATTCCCAGAAGATTGAGATTGACGGGCAAATTCCCCAGTTGCTATATGGTGAAAATTCCATTGAAAATGCAGCACTGAAAGTCACGAATGAAAATCAGGCGTTACAGTATAACCTTAATGTAGCCGCTCTGAAAAGTTCCAGCTTAACTTTAAAGAAAATCAATATTGGTGGAGATGTAGCCGATAATACAATTAATTACAATGTTACTACTAAAGATGATAAAGATGCCACTCAGTTCCTCATTGCAGGAAATGCAAAATCACTGAATGACATTACAGAAATATCATTGAATCCCAATGGGCTAAAACTCAACTATGCAGATTGGAATGTTGCCGAAAACAATAAAATTCAGATCAGTAATAAAGGGATTTTAGCAGACAACTTCATCCTGTCTAATGGAGGAAGTGAAATATCTCTTCAATCGGAGAATGACAGTCCAAATAGTCCTTTGAATATTTCGTTGAAAGATTTTAAAATTGAAACCATTACAGAACTTATTAAAAAAGATACGGTTCTGGCAAGAGGTACCATTAATGGTACGGCTCAGCTGAGAGATGTGATGAAAAAGATGACCTTCACTTCGGATTTAAATATTTCAAATCTGATTGTGTATGGAAGTCCTGTCGGAAATCTTGCTGTAAAGGTGAATAATTCTTCACCGAATCTTTTAAATGCTGATATCGTTCTTTCCGGAAATAATAATGATGTGAAAATTCTTGGAGATTATAATACTTCTTCAAGCACCTTTGATCTGAATATGGCTATCAATCAGCTTCAGATGAAAAGTATCCAAGGCTTTTCCATGAATGCAATTACCAATACGGAGGGTTATCTCTCGGGGAATTTAAAAATCACAGGCAGTTCGGAAAAACCCAATATCTTAGGAAAAGTAAAATTCAATGATGCCGGCCTTGAAATTGCAAAAACAGGAAGTGATTTCAGAAAGCTCAATGATGAGATAGACTTTACCAGCCGTGGTATTGAATTTAATAAATTTAAGATCAATGACAAAGACGGAAACGCTCTTGTTGTAGATGGGCAAGTACTTACTCAGACTTATAGGGATTTCGCCTTTAATCTTAATGTAAATGCTAAAGATTTTAAAGTGGTGAACTCTGAAAAATCAAATGATGCCATGATGTATGGAGTTCTTGCTATTGATGCCGGACTTCGTATCCGTGGAAACCTTGATTTGCCAAAGGTAGACGGAAGACTAAGCGTGGCAGACAATACTGATTTCACTTTTGTACTTCCTCAGTCTACTCCATCCCTGCAGGAAAGAGACGGCATTGTAGAGTTTATTGATCAGGATCAGGTGGTCCTCAATAAAACGGTAAAAGCAGACTCTCTTAATGCACAAAGCCGTATCAAAGGAATGGATGTAAGTGTTAATATTGAAGTAAGCAAAGAAGCAAAAATTTCACTTGTCATAGACAAGGCCAACGGAGATTTTGTACAACTTCAGGGAGAGGCTGAACTTACCGGAGGGATAGATCCGTCAGGGAAAACTACACTCGTAGGGGTATATGAAGTAGAAAAAGGAAGCTATGACCTTTCTGTGAGTTTCCTGAAACGTAAGTTTGATATTCAGAAAGGAAGTACCATTACCTGGACCGGAGAGCCTACGACAGCCATCATGGATATTACCGCAGTTTATAAAACTGAAGCCGCTCCTATTGACCTTGTAGAACAGCAGATAGGTACTGATGGAGGAGCATCCTTTATGAATCAGTTTAAGCAGAGGATACCATTCAATGCTTTACTGAAAATGAAAGGTGAGCTCCTGAAGCCACAGCTTAGCTTTGATGTTACCACAGAAGAAAAAAATAACGCTGTAGCAACTAATGTAAAAGATATTGTTGATCAGAAACTGGCCCAGCTCAGAACCCAGGAATCTGAATTGAATAAGCAGGTATTTGCTTTACTTCTCCTGAACCGTTTTATTGGAGAAAATCCTTTTGAAAGCGGTGCCGGAATGTCTGCAGAAACCATGGCAAGACAGAGTGTGAGTAAAATTCTCTCCCAGCAACTGAATAATCTTGCTGCCGGGCTGATAAAAGGGGTTGATCTCAATTTCGGGCTTGATTCCTCAGATGATTATTCAACAGGACAGAAAAATACCCGAACAGACCTTAATGTAGATATCAGCAAAAAACTGTTGAATGACAGACTGAAAGTAACGGTAGGAAGTAATTTCGGACTGGAGGGTGATGCCCGTCAAAATGAAAACATGACGAATATTGCCGGCAATGTCTCTGTGGACTACAGCCTGTCTAAAGACGGCAGATACATGCTGCGCGCTTACCGTAAAGATGAATATCAGGTGGCTCTTCAGGGGCAGATCATAGAAACCGGAGTAGGATTTATCATTACATTGGATTATGATAAATTCCGGGAAATATTTCAAAAGTCAAAGGAGAAGAAACCTAAAAAGAATCAAAATAACCAAGTGGTAGAATTTAAATAATGAGTAATAAGTTCCATACATATTGTAAATATCTGTTTGTTTCCGGGATTTCATCGGTAGCTATTTCCTGCAGCAATACCAAATATTTAAGAGAGGGTCAGATGCTCTATACCGGTGCAGAGGTAAAAATCTTAAATGACACTATTTCGAAAAAAGAGAAAAAAGACCTTCAGTCAGCACTGGAAGCCAACCTTACTCCCAAACCGAACTCTACATTCCTGGGACTTCGTCCAAAGTTATATTTCTATAATATAGCTAAGGAACCCAAAAAAGACAAAGGTTTTAATTACTGGCTTAAATATAAAGTAGGTGAAAAGCCTGTATTATTAGGTGATGTAGACCGTGAATTCAATAAAGACATTATTGAAAACTATTCTGAAAACAAAGGATATTTCAATGCACGGGCAACTTATGATACGGTTTCAAAGAACAAAAAAGCTCAGGTTATTTATACGGTAAGACCTGGTGCCAGATATATGATTGAGGGCGTAAAATTCCAGAAAGACTCTACCCTCGTTAATCAGGAAATTCAAAGTTTAACCAATAAAACGCTTCTTAAAAACGGAAAACCCTTTGATCTGGATGTCATCAAGACTGAAAGGGAAAGAATTGATAATGGCTTAAAAGAAAGAGGATTTTATTACTTCCACCCCGATAATATTATTGTACAGGCAGACAGTACTGTGAATAAAAATCATAAGGTTGAACTCAACGTAAAACTTAAAGATAATACCCCGGATCTGGCTACTCAACAGTTTAGTATTGATAAGGTGATTGTGTTTCCCAATTATAACATCCAGGATGTAAAAGATGGGAAATACAGTATCCCAATGGATAAAGACTCCCTCACTAAGTATGCTTTCGATGATATGTATGTTATTGATCCGCAACATAAATTCAAACCAAAAATTTTCGACAGAGCTTTATATTTTAAAAAAGGAGATCTTTATAACCGTTCCAACCATAACCTTACGCTAAACCGGTTAATAAGTCTGGGAGTTTTCAAGTTTGTAAAGAATGAATTCGTTGTCGCTGACTCATTATCTCATAAATTTGATGCTTATTATTTACTGACTCCAAGGCAAATCCAGTCACTTCGTCTGGAAGCACTGGGCAGAACAAACTCCGCAAACTATGCCGGTAGTGAGCTGAATCTGAACTGGACACACCGGAATTTCTTCCGTGGGGCTGAGCAATTTAAAGCCGCTATTTACGGAGCTTTTGATTTCCAGATGGGTGGTCCTAAAGATGCCAACAATATTTTCCGTGGAGGAACTAATGTGCAGCTTTCCATTCCAAGAATTGTAGCACCTTTCCGTTTTCATTCTTCCAGCGAATTTGTTCCGAGAACCAATATCACATTAGGATACGAATTTCAGAACAGAACAAAATATTATACACTTAATAACTTTACGGGATCATTTGGGTACATCTGGAAAGAAAATGCCAGAAAAGAGCATGAACTGAAGGTAATTGACATTACCCTGGTTTCTCCAGCTAAAGTTACAGAAGAATACATAATGAAATCTGAAGGTAAACCTGCCATGCAGCGAATTATAGAAAGACAGCTTATTTTCGGACCTACCTATTCTTATACTTATACGAATACAATGCTTCCCAGAACAAATACATTCTACTATAAAGGAACGCTTGACCTGGCAGGAAATATTACAGGACTGGTTACTGGAGCCAATGTAAAGAAAGATAAGCAAAAAGAAATTTTCGGAATTCCTTTCAGTCAATATGTTAAGATTGAAAATGATTTGAGGTTCTATCATAAGTTTACAGAGAAATCCTCACTGGCAACAAGAATAATTGCCGGAATAGCTTATCCGTATGGAAATTCAGAATTTATTCCTTTTTCCAAGCAGTTTTTCTCGGGAGGGAGTAACAGTATCAGGGCTTTCCGTGCAAGAACATTAGGACCCGGGAGTTTTGATCCCAGAACCTTAGAGGAAGGTGCCTATTTTGATCAGTCCGGAGATATAAAGCTGGAATTTAATGCCGAATACCGTGCTAATCTATTTAAATTTCTGAATGCTGCAGTTTTTGTGGATGCCGGAAACATATGGCTGATCAATAGTGATAAGGATAGACCCGGCGCCAAGTTCTCAAAAGATTTTTTAAATGAAATTGCTGTGGGAGCAGGAGTTGGTCTGAGACTTGATTTTTCTATCCTAATCTTACGATTAGATTTAGCTATGCCATTGCGGGTACCTTATTATGAAAAAGGAGACAGATGGGCTTTCGATAAAATTAATTTCGGAGATTCCAGCTGGAGAAAAGATAATCTTATTTTAAATATTGCCATCGGATATCCATTTTAATATGATCAATAATATAAAATTTTTCTGGGAGGTTCTAAAGGAAACATTTACAGAATGGAACAGCTCTTCTGCGTCAAAAGACTCGGCAAGTCTGGCCTATTATGCCATTTTTTCTATTCCGGGATTATTAATTATTATTATCTGGGTATTGGGGAATTTTTTTGGCGAAGAAGCTATACGTGGGCAGATAAGTACTCAGATCAGCGGCATTATGGGGCCTGACGTAGCAAAAAGTATTGAAGGGATGCTGGCTGGAGCACTGATTGACAAAAAAAACATTTTTATGAAAGCTGTAGGAGTAGGATCTTTAGTTTTTGGTTCTACAACTCTTTTCTTTCAACTTCAACATTCACTCAATGCACTTTGGGATGTAGAAGCGGCTCCTAAAAAAGCGCTGCTCAAATTTTTACTGGACCGGGCCAATTCCTTGGGAATGATTCTTATCCTGGGGTTTTTGCTGATGATCACGATGATCTTATCTTCCCTTATCAGTCTTTTTAATACAATCATTACCCAATATTTCGGTTTTGAAACTTATATGCTTGTAGAATTAGTGAACTTTGCCATAGGTTTTGGGCTCGTCATGCTTTTGTTTGCTTTAATGTTTAAGGTTCTTCCGGATGTACTGATCTCCTGGAAATCGGTGTGGAGAGGTGCTTTTTTAACAACCGCCCTATTTACATTAGGAAAGTTTCTATTAAGTCTTTATTTCAGCCAGGTAAAGCCCACTTCCACTTTTGGAGCTGCCGGAACTGTGATTCTGATTATGATGTGGATTAATTATTCCTGTATGCTGATATTTTTTGGGGCCAAATTCACCAAAGTCTACACGTACAAAAAAGGATACAAAGTGGTTCTTTCCAAACATGCAAGATGGAGTCCTGCGAAACTATATGCAGATAGCCTTAAGCAGATGCATGGTAAGGATGATAAACTGCAGGATACATGATGCAAGAAGAAGGGTGTGAAACGTAGTTTTTGGGTTTTAATCTAATGTAAAGAATTTTTATCTAGCTTCTACTCTCCGGCTTTTCACTGCTATTATATAATATATTTTACAAAAAAAAATGCCTCCTGAATTCAGGAGGCGTATTATTTTCTACATTCTGTTTACGGTTCCGATTCCCAGAAGCTCTAAAGATTTTTTAATCGTCTTGGCTGTAAGGTCTGAAACATTCAGACGGAATTGTTTTACATTTTCATCATCCTGAATCAGGATTGGGTTATTCTGATAGAAAGAGTTATATGCTTTCACAAGATCATATACATAATTAGCCACTAAAGCCGGGCTTAATGTTTCTGCTGATTTGGCTACTACAGTCTTAAAGTTGGTCAACTGCATAATCAGCTCTTTCTCAGATTGATTGAAAACTACATCAGCTGTCTCTTTCTGGGTATAGCCTGCTTTAGATAACAATGACTGAATACGTGCATAAGTATACTGGATGAATGGTCCTGTATTCCCGTTGAAATCAATACTTTCGGCAGGATTGAAAAGCATTTTTTTCTTAGGGTCTACTTTTAGCATAAAATATTTTAATGCTCCAAGTCCTACTGTCTCATAAGAAGCTTCTTTATCTTCTTCTGAAAGAGTCTCCAGTTTCCCAAGCTCCTGAGCCTTAGATTTCGCAGTTTCATACATTTCCTGCATCAGGTCATCAGCATCTACTACCGTTCCTTCACGGGATTTCATTTTACCTTCAGGAAGCTCTACCATTCCATAAGAAAGGTGATAAAGCTGGTCTGCCCACTCATAACCCAGCTTCTTTAAAATCTTAAATAAGACCTGGAAGTGATAATCCTGTTCATTTCCTACGGTATAAATCAGCTTCTTGATATCGCTTTGTTTAAAACGTCCAACAGCAGTTCCTAAATCCTGTGTCATGTAAACGGATGTACCGTCAGAACGTAATAACAACTTCTGATCAAGTCCTTCATCCGTAAGGTCACACCAAACAGAGCCATCTTCTTTTTGATATAAAACTCCGTCATCCAACCCTTGCTGAATAATATCCTTTCCTAACAGATAAGTATTGCTTTCGTATTGAACCTGGTCAAAATCAACACCTAATCTTTTATAGGTTTCATTGAATCCTTTATATACCCAAGAATTCATTTCTGCCCAAAGGTTTCTTACCATTTCATCTCCATTTTCCCAATCTAAAAGCATTTTTTGCGCTTCTTTTATCATCGGAGCATCTTTCTTAGCCTGCTCTTCTCCTACTCCCTGTCCTACAAGATCTGCAATTTCTTTTTTGTATTTTTTATCAAATTCTACATAGTAGTTTCCTACAAATTTATCTCCTTTGGTATTGGTTGTTTCCGGGGTTTCGCCATTTCCAAATTTCACCCAAGCCAACATCGACTTACAGATATGGATTCCTCTATCATTGATAATTTGCGTTTTGATCACATCATAGCCAGCCTCTTTTAAGATCTGAGCTACAGAAAATCCTAATAAGTTATTTCTGATATGCCCCAAGTGTAAAGGCTTATTGGTATTCGGTGAAGAATACTCTACCATCACTGTAGCATTTTTCTTTTCTATTGTTGAAAAACCATTGCTTACGGATCTGAAGTTATCCACAAACAACTGGTTTTTAACTTTAACATTCAAAAAACCTTTTACCACATTAAAGCTTTCAAATAAATCTGATTGTTCCGTTAAAGCTTCCCCTAATTCAACTCCAATGCTTTCCGGATTTTTCTTTAATTGTTTTACCAACGGAAAAGTAACAATGGTAAAGTCACCCTCAAATTCCGTTTTATTTTCCTGAACCTCCAGCTTAATGTCTTTTAATTGATATACATTTAAAATAACCTCTGAAAGTTTCCCTTCTATAATATCTTTAATATTCATGTGTATATATTACTTTTTTAAAGGCCACATGGAATAGCCTTACTTCATCTCAAAAATTTGAAGTACAAATTTAGTGAAATAAAAAAGACAACCCTATACATCAAGATCACAGAGTTTCAATTATTTAATTTATTTTTCACATTATTACACTGAAAAGCAATAAATTACCAATAATTTTCCTATATTTATTTTACTAATTAAAACAAAATATATCATGAAAAATCTAAGAAAAATCTCTAAAACAGAACTTAAACAGATTAATGGAGGAAACGCTCCCTGCTGTGAGCCATGGGGAACCTGCCCTGATGGCTATAGACAATGCCAAGCCTGGGGTGCCTGCTTACCATTTTCAATCAAGTGCAAAGGTGAATAAAAAATATAAAAGAGGTCTTGAAGACCTCTTTTTCTTGTTTAAAAACTTTTTCAGAAAAAACTGCCCGAAGGCGGTTTCTTAATTTGAATATATTATATGAATACTTTTTAGTTTACATCCCAAATTAATTTTGTATTCATTTTATCTCCACCAATAGAAGCAGACGCAGCTTGATAATTCGCTGTATTTAATGTCTGTACATTAGTTGGATAGAAAATTCTGGTTGGTACATCTGTTAAGCCAGCAATAAGTGACGTAAATGTATAGGTAGTTACCCCCGTTGCGGATGGCTTATTAAGATTAGCCGTTTGCCCAGGCAATAACAATGTATTAGGGTATCCGGTTCTTCTATATTCTGACCAAGCCTCATTAGACTGCATAAATAATGCAATATACTTCTGTGTCATTACATTAGCTTTACTCGCTGCAGGAAGCGCGCCTACAAATGTATTGGCTTTAGCGGCATCAATTCCCCATCTTTCCATAGATGCTTTCACACCTTTTTCATAATGATCTTGTGACCAGCCATTCGCTTCTGATAGTAAGAATTCAACCTCTGCATACTCCATGAATATTTCGGTAGCACCAGGTTTTAGGATATTTTTACCAAAGAAACTTGAGGTACCTGCCTGACTTGAGGTTAATGTAGATGGTACACCATAAGGCATTCCTTGGATTTTGCTAATATCTGAAGCTTCGGCCATTGTCTGCTGTCTAATATCAGTTGCTGTCACCGTTGTTGGAGCTGCATATTTAAAAATTCTAGGATCTACCCCAAAAACTCCGGATTCTCCTTTAAGTAGCTGAACAAAAGTCTTTGAAACAGCAAAATCAGATCTGTCAATGTAGGTTGAAAAGAATGGTGATGGATTAACCAGATTACTTTCATAAGTTAAGCCCACAGTATCATCATTAGAAGTCATCACTCCTGAAGCGATAGCATCTGCAATATGTGCCTCTGCTCCCGGAACCACACCTTTTACTCGGGTTGCAATTCTCAATCTTAATGAGTTTGCAAATTTCTTAAGCTTAGCAGGGCTTTTAAACAATTGATCACCTTCAGAAAAAACGGTTGATGTAGAAAGATCAATCATTTCCGAAGCCTCTTTAAGCTCTTTTAAGACATCTGCATACACTTTTTGCTGTGTAGCAAATTTAGGTTGCAATGTTGCATCAATATTTAATGCCTGAAAGTCAGCATCCTTATTACCATAAGACCAATAAGGAATATCACCAAAAGCATCTGCAAGGTTAGCAAACACATAAGATAACATAATTCTTGAAGCTGCGATCTGGTTTTCATTACTTCCATAAGCCAACATTTTACCTTTTGATGCTGGATCAGTATTAAGGTCAATAATTTTCTTATAGTCCTGTGCTACGTAATAAGTCCTTGTCCACAACTGAGTTCCTGTGGTAAGTCTGTACTGATATCTGTCCTCTTCAGTATATATTCTTTGGGCAGAATATTGAACAAATGGGAGCATCATTCTCCCTGATACCCAGCCATCTCTTGTGAAATCCATGTACTCTTTGTTCCCGTTGTTGAACAACCCTGTTGGCAGAGGATTCTCTGTAGAATTCGGATTGACATCAATTTCATCAAATTTATCTGCACAGCTGTTAATTGCTAGAGACAAACCTACTACCACTATTATAGAAAATATTTTTTTCATTGTAATTAAAATTTAAAATTCACATTAACTCCATACATCCTTGTAGATGGTAAAGAACCACCTTCTAACCCCTGAATATTACCTGACCCATAAGAAGTATTCTCCGGATCAACTCCCTTGAAGGCAAGATTCCATGCAAAAAGGTTTCTTGCAAATGCGGATACTCTTATTCCTTGAATAGAATTACCAATAAATGACTTTGGAAGATCATAAGATAAAGTAATGTCTCTTAACTTAATGTAACTTGCATCAAAAACATTCTGTGCATCAACGGTGTTATAATATGATTTCCCCCATGTTGGTGCATCTAATCGGATATCGTTAGGAGCTCCATTTTCTTTAACACCTGGAAGAATCACACCAGCCTCTCTATTTCCTCCAAGAGCAGTTTCCTCAAGCATCCCGTTATTCATTCCCCACATGTGAGTTGTTGAGAAGTATTTACCTCCTTGTTGAATATCAATCAGGAAAGATAATCCAAAACTTTTATATTTGAATGAGTTTCTGAATCCCATATTGTAATCAGGAAGTACTGAACCTAAAGGCTTAATCGCTGAAGCTTTATAACGTCCGGTTGCATCTACTACCTTATTCCCGTTGGCATCATATACAAAATCAGTTCCCAGAATTGTACCGTATGAATATCCAACCTGAGCAGCTAACTGTACTCTGAACGGAGCATTGGTCAGGATAAGATTTTCAAGATTACCTTGCAATTCTACAAGCTTGTTTCGGTTTCTCGTAAAGTTCCACGCAACATCCCATGAGAAATCTGCAGTTTTTATAGGAGTAATATTTACCGTCGCTTCGATACCTTTGTTAGTCATCTCTCCGGCATTGATTCTTTTAAATCCAAATCCTGTTGCAGGATCAATTGGTAACGGAATAATCAGATTTGTAGTTTTCACATCATAGTAAGTAACATCAAACCCTAATCTATTTTTGAAGAAGTTCATTTCTAGACCAATTTCCTTAGTAGTTTTCAAGTCAGGAGTAAGGTTGTTTTCTCCTTTAGTAGGGGGCATAGAATAAGTTGGGCTTCCCCAGAATGAATTTCCTATTGTTGCATAAGTTCCTCTAATATAAGGATCAGAACCTCCTGCAATTCTTGACCATCCTGCTCTCACCTTTCCAAAAGAGATCCAGTCTGTTTTAAGAAGCTTAGAGAATACGAAACTACCTGTTACGGAAGGGTAAAACTGATCATCATTTAGCATAGAGAACCAGTCATTTCTACCTGTAGCCTCTAAGAATAAAAAGTCTTTATATCCCAAAGACACCGATGCAAATAAACTTTTTACTCCTACGTGAAAAGATGAGTTAGTTGCACGTGCAATTTCTCTACTGTTCGATAAATTATATAAATCAGGAATAATTAATCCCCCAACAGAATTACCCTGCATGATATCCCACTTACGATTCATAATATTAAATCCTACAAAGGTACTTAAATTGAAATCTCCGAAATTATCATTGTAGTGTAATCTCCCTTCATAGTTGAATTCAGAGTTATTACTTTTTCTAAGATTATATTGAGATTGTGCCGCTGATCCAATAGCCACTCTTGAGGAAATGGTTTGTGAATAGGTATCTCCATATACCTTACCAGAAACATATACTTTCTTAGAAAAATTATACGTCAGTCCAGCATTTCCAAAGAATCTATTTCTGGTATCTGCAGAAGTATTTTCATAGATCGTCCAGTAAGGGTTATCAGAGAAGTTTGGAGTACCATCATTCCAAGCAGTCCTGTTCCAGGATCTCTGCATTCCATTTGGTAATTTATAATTTTGCAATTCTGAAAAATCAAGCTGTCTCTGTCCCCACTGGTAGAACTTCTGTGCTACAGAGTTATCCCCGTATCCTTGTTCTGGTCTGTTGAAACCATCGGTACGCACATAATTAAAAACTGCATCAGCTTTTAAATTGTCAGTCAATTTGGAATTAATATTTATACTGAAATTATCTTTCTTAATTTCAGAATTTGGTACAATACCGTTAATTTTTGTATTGGTATAGGATAGTCTTATATTTGTATTTTCGAATGATTTAGAAACAGAAATGTTATTGGTATAAGTTGTTCCAACTCTAAAGAAGTCATCAACATCTTTTCTAGGAGCAACCCACTGTTTCAGCTTCATATATTGATTAGGAAATTCAGGATCAAAAGAATCCCAGCCTAAGTAATATAAATTCGGGTCATATTTAGGACCCCAGCTTTCATCTGTTCCAAATTCAGGAAGATTATACGTTACCCCATCTATTTCCTGAGTTTGCAGTGCTAATTCTGAACCACCTCCATATAGGTTTTGTAATTTTGGTCTGATGTAAATAGATTCAAAGGAAACACCTGTATTAAACTGTACCTCAGTTCTCCCTTTTTTAGCTGATTTTGTAGTATAAATAATGGCTCCGTTTCCTGCTCTATATCCATATAAAGCAGCTGCCGGGCCTCCTTTTAAGACCGTTACACTTTCAATATCATCAGGATTAATATCAAATGTAGCATCTCCATAATCTCGACCTCCTGCTCCTCTTTGAGTATCATCATTATTAACATTTGAGTTATCTAAAGGAACTCCATCAACCACAATTAATGGACGGTTTTCACCAGTTAGAGAACTGATCCCTCTCATTGTAATTCTGGTAGACCCCCCCATAGAAGAAGGAGCTGTTACCTGGACCCCTGCGACATTTCCTGATAATGCACTTACAGCATTCGTTTGCCCGGCATCAGAAATAAGGTCTCCTTTGATTTCTTGAGAGGCATATCCAAGAGCTTTCTTCTCTCTCTTAATCCCCAATGCAGTCACCACTACACCCTCAATCTCTTTAGTCTGTGTGACGGTATCATTTTTCTTCTGCTGAGCACTTACAATAGCAACAGATGAAGACAATACCACTACAAGTAGACTCGTTGTTAGTTTCTTCATAATCAAATTTAATTTTGTATCCGTACAAATTTGTAAAACCTTATTAACAAGTCAAAGAAAAAAAATTAAAAAAATATAAAATACTCAATATAAAACGATAAAATATATTAATTAGTTAAAATTTTAAGTTAAAAACTTAAATAAACATCAATAAAACAAAGTTTCTTATTGTTTTTTATCAAAATTTAAATTTTAAATAATCTTATAAATAAATATAAAGTAAATCATCAGTAAAAAATATTTGTATAACAATATATAATGAAAAAAATAAACAATGACTTAATGAAAAATAGAATTATACAGATCCATGAAATTTACAATAATGAAGAAACAAGTACTATTATTAAATAAAAAACCGCCAAAAGGCGGTTTTAATATGAATGTTAACTGAATGTGTGTTAAAATATGTTTACAGTATTAGTTGGTATCCCAAATTAATTTTGTATTCATTTGATCTCCACCAATAGAAGCAGACGCAGCTTGGTAATTCGCTGTATTTAATGTCTGAACTGTTGTTGGATAGAAAATTCTTGTTGGTACATCTGTTAACCCTGCAATAAGCGAAGTAAACGTATATGTTGTTTGTCCAGCTGCAGAAGGTACATTCAGATCAGCTGTTTGCCCAGGCAACAATAATGTATTAGGATATCCTGTTCTTCTGTATTCTGACCATGCTTCATTAGGCTGCATAAATAATGCAACATACTTTTGAGTCATTACATTTGCTTTATTAGCAGCCGGAAGAGCAGCAACAAATGTATCAATCTCATTAGAAGCAATACCCCATCTTTCCATAGATGCTCTAACTCCTTTTACATAATGATCCTGTGACCAGCCATTAGCTTCAGCCAATAAGAATTCTACTTCCGCATACTCCATAAAGATTTCAGTATAACCAGGCTTTAAGACATTTTTACCAAAATAACTTGATGAAGCAGCCTGACTGGTTGCCAAGGTACTTGGTACACCATATGGCATTCCTTTGATCTGGTCAATATCTGTAGCTTCAACCATATTCTGAGCCCTGATATTAGATGCTTTTACAGAAGTTGGAGAAGCATATTTGAAAATTCTTGGATCCACTCCAAAATTACCTTTTTCTCCTTTAAGCAACTGTACAAAAGTTTTTGAAATTGCAAAGTCTGATCTCTCAATATAGGTTGAAAAGAAAGGAGATGGGTTAACCAAGTTATTTTCATACGTTAATCCCACCGTATCAGCATTAGATGTCATCACCCCTGAAGCAATAGCATCTGCAATATGAGCTTCTGCTCCCGGAATAACCCCTTTTACCCGGGTTGCTATTCTTAATCTTAGAGAGTTCGCAAACTTTTTCAATTTTTCAGGGCTACCAAACAATTGATCTCCATCCGTTAAGATAACCTCCTGATTATCATCGATCATTTCAGAAGCTTCTTTAAGTTCTTTTAAAATGTCTGCATATACCTTCTTCTGAGTAGCAAATTTAGGCTGCAGTGTTGCATCAATATTTAATGCCTGGAAATCTGCATCTTTATTCCCATAAGACCAATATGGAATATCCCCGAAAGCATCTGCTAAATTAGCAAACACGTAAGATAACATAATTCTGGATGCTGCGATCTGGTTTGCATTAGCTCCATAATTAGCCATTTGAGCTTTAGTAGCCGGATCAGTATTCAGATCAATGATCTTCTTGTAATCCTGAGCTACATAATAGGTTCTTGTCCACAATTGTGTACCCGTAGTAAGCCTGTATTGGTATCTGTCCTCTTCAGTATACTGTCTTTGTGCTGAATATTGAACAAATGGCAGCATCATTCTTCCTGATACCCAACCATCTCTTGTGAAATCCATATACTCTTTGTTTCCATTGTTGAACAATCCTGTTGGTAATGGATTCTCCGTAGAGTTTGGGTTGGCATCTATTTCATCAAATTTATCTGCACAGCTGTTAAGTGCTAATGATAAACCTGCCAGTGTTAGTATTGAAAATATCTTTTTCATTGTGATTAAAATTTAAAGTTTACATTAACTCCGAATACCCTTGTAGATGGTAACGAACCTCCTTCTATTCCCTGAATGTTTCCTGATCCGTATGATGTATTCTCAGGATCGATGCCTTTATTAGCTAAATTCCAAGCAAACAGGTTTCTTGCAAAAGCAGATACTCTGATTCCCTGAATAGAGTTTCCAATGAAAGATTTTGGTAAATCATAAGATAAAGTAACATCTCTTAACTTAATGTAGCTGGCATCAAAAACGTTTTGCGCATCCACAGTGTTATAAAATGATTTTCCCCATGTTGTTGCATCTAAATGAATATCATTTGGAGTACCGTCTTCTTTAACTCCCGGTAGGGTAATTCCTGCTTCTCTGTTTCCTCCAAGTGCAGATTCTTCAAGCATACCCGAAGACATCCCCCACATATTGGTTGTTGAGAAGTATTTACCTCCCTGCTGAACATCAATTAAGAATGACAATCCGAAGCTCTTATATTTAAATGAGTTTCTGAATCCCATATTGTAATCAGGAAGTACAGAACCTAAAGGCTTGATCTCTGAAGCTTTATAACGACCTGTAGCATCTACTACCTTATTACCGGCAGCATCATATACATAATCAGTTCCTAAGATTACCCCATATGAATATCCTACCTGAGCAGCAAGCTGTACTCTGAACGGTGCATTGGTCAAAATATAATTTTGAAGATTTCCTTGTAGATCAACAAGCTTGTTTCTGTTTCTTGTGAAATTCCAGGTAAAATCCCATGAGAAATCACTGCTTCTGATAGGCGTAATATTCACCATGGCTTCAATACCTTTGTTGGTCATTTCCCCGGCGTTAATTCTCTTGAATCCATATCCTGTAGCCGGATCAATTGGCAATGGAATAATCAAATCTGTAGATTTTACGTCATAATATGTAACGTCAAATCCAAATCTGTTTTTAAAGAAGTTCATTTCCAAACCGATCTCTTTCGTTGTCTTGATCTCAGGTTTGATCATTGGCTCTCCTTTAGTATTAGGCATAGAGTATACCGGACTTCCTCCAAATGGAGTTTCTATCGATGCAAACGTTCCTCTGATATAAGGATCAGAGCCTCCTGCAATTCTTGACCATCCTGCTCTTAATTTACCAAAAGAGATCCAGTCTACATTAGCAATCTTGGAGAACACAAAGCTACCAGTTACTGAAGGATAAAACTGATCATCATTAAGCATTGAGAACCAGTCATTTCTTCCGGTTCCTTCTAAGAATAAAAAGTCTTTATATCCTAATGAAACGGATGCAAATACACTGCGTACTCCTAAATGGTAAGATGCATTAGATGAACGTGGAGCCTCTTTACTATTCGCAAGATTATACAATCCCGGAATAATTAATCCTCCTACAGATCTGCCTTCCAAAACATCCCATTTACGATCCATAATATTGAATCCTGCAAATGTATTTAAACTGAAATCACCGAAGTTATCATTATAGTGAATTCTACCTTCGTAGTTGAATTCAGAATTATTCCTTTTTTGAATAACATATCCTGATTGTGCTGCTGAACCAACAGCTACTCTTGATCTGATTTGCTGAGAGTAAGTATCTCCGTATACCTTTCCTGAAACATATACCTTCTTAGAAAAATTATAGGTTAACCCTGCGTTTCCAAAGAATCGGTGTCTGTTATCATCAGAAGTATTCTCATAAATAGTCCAGTACGGGTTATCTGAGAAGTTAGGAGTACCGTCATTCCAAGCAGTCCTGTTCCAGGATCTCTGCATTCCGTTAGCCAGTTTATAATCTTTCAGTTCTGAAAAATCTAGCTGTCTTTGTCCCCATTGATAAAACTTCTGTGCTACTGAATTATCTCCATATCCCTGCTCCGGTCTGTTAAAACCTGCTGTATGGACATAATTGAAAACAGCATCTGCTTTTAATTTATCTGATAATTTTGAGCTAACATTTAAACTGAAGTTATCTTTCTTAATTTCTGAATTAGGTACAATACCATTAATCTTAGTATTGGTATAAGATAATCTTACATTCGTATTTTCGAATGATTTAGAAACTGAGACGTTATTGGTATATGTAGTTCCTACTCTAAAGAAGTCATCAACATCTTTATTAGGAGCTACCCACTTCTTCAGTTTCATATAATCATTACTGAACTCAGGGTCAAATGAGTTCCAACCTAAATATAATAAATTAGGATTGTATCTTGGTCCCCAGCTTTCATCGGTTCCAAACTCTGTAATATTATAGGTCTGGCCGTTAATATCTTCTGTAGGAAGTTCTGACTCTAATCCACCTCCATATTGATTTTGTAATTTGGGTCTGATGTAGATGGATTCAAAAGATACACCTGTATTAAGCGTAACTTCTGTTCTCCCTTTTTTAGCTGATTTTGTGGTATAGATAATTGCTCCGTTACCTGCTCTATATCCGTATAGTGCTGCCGCAGGACCTCCCTTCAATACCGTTACACTTTCAATATCATCCGGGTTGATGTCAAAAGTTGCATCTCCGTAATCTCTTCCTCCAGCTCCTCTTTGAGTATCTACACTGTTAACATTTGAGTTATCTAAAGGAATTCCATCAATAACAATTAAAGGTCGGTTTTCTCCGGTAACCGAACTAATACCTCTCATGGTAATTCTGGTAGAACCTCCCATGGAAGAAGGTGCTGTAACCTGTACCCCTGCAACATTTCCCGACAATGCACTTACAGCGTTCGTTTGCCCTGCATCAGAAATAAGGTCCCCTTTGATTTCTTGAGAGGCATATCCAAGAGCTTTTTTCTCTCTCTTAATACCTAATGCAGTCACCACTACACCCTCAATCTCTTTAGTCTGTGTGGCGGTATCATTTTTCTTCTGTTGAGCACTTACAATAGCAACAGATGAAGACAATACCACTACAAGTAGACTCGTTGTTAGTTTCTTCATATCAAATTTAATTTTGTATCCGTACAAATTTGTAAAACTTTATTAACAACACAAAATAAATTCTTAAAAAATTATTAACTATTTAATAATTTTCAATCAAATAAGCATAAAAATTATTAAAATAAGTTAAAATTATTTTTTTTAACAAAAATTAAAAAAAAATTAAACATTTTTCTTCTAAAAATACTAACGATTATTATTATTGATAATATTCATATAAGTATCAAATAAAATCAAACAATAAAATACTGTAAATGAGATAAATACAATAATTTTCAACTTTTAAAACCATTAATAATTTCACAATTGCAATGCAATGCATATTTATTTTTTTTATCTTAAAATTCGAAAAAACATTCTACAAACAGCGAGCAACGCACTACAAACGCAATAAAAAATCACAAAAAACGTAAATAAATTAATGTAACAAAAGCACCAATATGGTACCATTAAGTAAAATTGTTTTTAGGTTAAAAAAAAGCAATTTTAAAACCTCTTGACAAATCATAAAAATCATACTATTATCGTTCATTTATTTTAATTCATTAGCTTAAAAACGATTTATTTTCAGAATTTCAAAAAACAAACGAAACGTCTTTTTAATAGGTTTGTTTTTACTAATTTTACAGTCTTATGCAAGATATAGATACACAACTATTACATAGATGGTCAGACGCTTATATTGAAGCAGGATGTGACGAAGTAGGAAGAGGCTGTTTAAGCGGACCAGTGGTTGCTGCTGCTGTAATTTTGGATGACAGTTTTAAGCAAAATTTAGTTAATGATTCAAAAAAATTAACTTTTAAAACAAGAATGGAATTGGATGATTATATCAAGGACAATGTAAAGACTTATGCCATCGCTGAACTGCCTCCTTCATTCATCGATGAACACAACATCCTCAATGCCAGCATCCATGCTATGCACCGCGCTCTGGATAAATTAGCAATCACTCCTGAACTTATTTTAGTAGATGGCAACAAATTCCATCCCTATAATTTTATTCCTCATCAATGTATTATCAAAGGAGATTCAAAAGTACTGTCTATTGCTGCAGCTTCTATTCTTGCAAAAAACTACAGAGACAGATTAATGATCGAGCTGCATGAAGAACATCCGGAATATGGCTGGGATACCAACTTTGGGTATGCTACAAAAAAGCATCAGGAAGCTTTGATAAAGCATGGCCCCACAAAACACCACAGACAGTCATTCAGATTAAAGTATGATTAAAAGCAATACCCTTGAATACCATCAGATACAACATAAAAAAAGAGAAGCAGTTAAACAGCTTCTCTTTTTTTATGTCATATATATTTTAGACTATTTCTTTTTATTTCTTTGTTGCTCCTGAGCTTTTTGCTGATCCTGAGCTTTCTCCATCATTTCTCTCATTCTTTTTTGGAATTTACCTTCCGTTTTAGGCTTTTCTTTATTAGCCTGAATCTGAGCATGAATTTTCTTCTCATCCAGAATCACATACTTAATAACTAAGATAATTAAGATATTGATCGCATTCGATACGAAATAGTACCATGAAAGACCGGACGCTGAAGTGTTAAGGAAGAATAGGAATGTAATCGGGAAAATATACATCAATACTTTCATATTTGGCATTCCTTCCTGCTGAGGCTGCTGCATATTTCCTGAAGTCATCACCGTATAAATTAAGATAACAATAGTACACGCCAATGCAAAAATACTCAAGTGATCTCCCAGGAAAGGAATTTTAAATGGCAATTTAATCAAATCGTCATAAGCTGTCAAATCTTTTGCAAACCAGAACCCCTGACCTCTTAAATCAATAAAGTTCGGGAAGAAACGGAATAATGCGTAGAAAATTGGAATCTGAACCAATGCGGGTAAACATCCTGCCATCTGGTTAACTCCGGCCTTTCTGTAAACCTCCATAGTAGCCTGTTGCTTCTTCATTGGGTCTGCATCTTTCAGTTTGGCATTTACCTCATCAATTTCCGGACGGATTACTTTCATCATCGCACTCAACTTATGCTGCTTATACATAATGGGTGACAAGATCAATTTTACAATAATAGTCATCAGGAAGATTACCCAACCTGCAGTTAATCCCCAATCAGCAATAAGGTTATACATCGGCATAAAGAACCCACGGTTCATCCATCCGATAAAAGACCATCCTAATGGAAGAATCTCATCAAAATTTTTATCGTAAGATTTCAATAATTTCAGATCCAGTGGCATAAAGTACCAGGTAAAGTCCTGATTCAGTTCACTTCCGGTCATCTGAACGAAACCTTCATAGTTTAATTTTTTCAGATACTCGCCTTCTTCCACCGACTCCTGGTTTCCTTTACTTTGTGTGAAACCATTCTTAGCCTCAATAACAGAAGTAAAGAACTGTTGCTTTACACCAATCCAGTTAAGGGTTTCTTTTTCCTCTTCCATGGTAGTTCTTCCATCATAATCATAATCTTTATAATTATTAAAAGCATAGGAGAATTCTGAATGAGACTGCTCCTGAGCTCTACCTTTTTCTAAGTTTCTTACACTATAATCCCAGATAAAATCTGCTTTATTATCTGAAGTAATTTTAGAAAGTCCTTGTGTTCTTACTTTAAAATCTAAAGTATATTTTGGAAGTAATGTATAAATAAACTGAATAACAGCGCCGTTATAATCAGCTGTTAGTGTTACAGCATTCCCATTAACAGAAGGGGCAAAAACTAAATCTTTAGTGTTGACAACCTTTCCTGTTTTATCTTTAAACTGAAATCCGTAGGTTGAATTATTTTTATTGATCAGATATAGAGGAAGATCCGCCTGATCTGTTTTGTGGTCATATGCTTTGTATTCTGAAAGCTGTACTTTGGAAACCTGTCCTCCTAAACTTGAGAATTCTACATTCAATTCTTTGTTAGACAGACTTGCTGTTTGGATGGAACCAGGAGTTACATTTGGATTGATATTACTTGCCTGAGTTTGTTTTACCGGGTTTTTAACCTGTTCAGTTTTCTGCTGCTCAGCTTTTAACTGCTCTTCTTTCGCCTGCTTGTTCTGAAAATAGAACATAAAGCCGAAGAGAACCAGGCATAAAACCGCGAAACTAATCATTTGCTTCTTATCGATTCCGTTGTTTTGTTGCATTTTATTTTATATTAAAATTTTAAACTTAGGATGTACCTTTATATGTACATAATTTTGAGCTGACAAAAATACTGTTTTTTTATCAAAACTCTATGCTTTACTACGTTACTATATAATAAACTCAAGCTGAGAATAATCAGCCTGAGTTTATAGTAAGACGTTTATGATAAAATTTTACCTTATTTCTTTTTATAAGGACATTTAGTATTCTTTATTGGGAACAATGTAACATACTTACATTCTTTTCAAATACTAAAATATCTACTTAGATGTTTCGCAAGCCTTAATGAAAGCTCTGAATAAAGGATGTGGCGTTGCTACCGTACTCTTATATTCAGGGTGATACTGAACCCCTACATAGAATGGGTGACCAGGAAGTTCAAGAGCTTCTACCAATCCAGTTTCAGGGTTTGTACCTGTAGCCAGGAAGCCATTTTTTTCAAATTCCTGCAGATATTCACTGTTGAACTCATAACGGTGACGGTGTCTCTCGGAAATATTTTTACTTCCGTAAACATCAAATAATCTGGATCCGTTTTTCAAAGAACATTTCCATGCTCCAAGACGCATTGTTCCTCCTTTATCTACTACATTTTTCTGTTCTTCCATTAACGAGATCACAGGATCAGGCGTTGCTGTATCAAATTCTACTGAATTCGCTTTGGTATGTCCAAGAACATTTCTTGCAAATTCAATGGTCATGATCTGCATTCCCAAACAGATTCCCAACATAGGAATTTTGTTTTCTCTTGCATATTTTGCAGTAAGTACTTTCCCTTCTATTCCTCTGTCTCCAAATCCGGGAGCTACAAGAATACCGTTCACTCCTTTCAGAACATCCTTAATATTATCTTCTGTGATATCTCCACTGTATACCCATCTTACCTTCACTTCAGTTTCAAGATCGGCACCGGCATGTTTAAATGCCTCAGCAATAGAAATATATGAATCCTGAAGGGAAACATATTTTCCTACCAACGCAATTTCCACTTTTTTCTTAGGGTTCTGGAATTTCTTTAAGAAGTTCTTCCAGTCTTTAAGGTCAGCTGTTTTATCACTTTTCAGATCCAGTTCTTTCAACACTACATCGTCAAAATTCTGCTTCTGAAGATACATTGGAACTTCATAGATCGTTTCCAAATCTTTACATTCAATAACGTTTTCCAAAGCAACGTTACAGAATTGTGCCAGTTTTGCTCTTTGATCTTTAGGAATTTTATGCTCTGTTCTGCAAACCAAAACATCAGCCATAATTCCGCTCTCCATCAATTGGCGCACGGAATGCTGAGAAGGTTTTGTTTTTAACTCTCCACTTGAAGCCAGGTATGGCAATAATGTTAAGTGGATCACCATAGAATTACTCTCTCCCAATTCCCACTTCAGCTGACGAACAGTTTCAATGTATGGTAAAGATTCAATATCCCCTACTGTTCCCCCGATCTCTGTAATAATGATATCGTAGTTCTGTTTTGAAAGGATTTTAATTCTGCGTTTAATTTCGTTAGTGATATGAGGAATCACCTGCACTGTTTTTCCAAGGAAATCTCCTTTTCTTTCTTTTTCAATTACAGTCTGGTAGATTTTTCCTGTAGTAACGTTGTTGTTTTGAGAGGTAGGAGCATCAAGATAACGCTCATAGTGGCCTAAATCCAGATCCGTCTCTGCACCATCTTCGGTTACGTAGCACTCTCCGTGCTCATAAGGATTCAATGTTCCCGGGTCGATATTGATATAAGGATCAAGCTTTTGGATCGTTACATTAAAACCGCGTGATTTTAGCAATAGTCCCAGAGAAGCAGACACGATTCCTTTTCCCAAAGATGAAGTTACACCTCCTGTCACAAAGATGTACTTTGTATTCTTTTTACTCATTAGATTAGGTTTGTGCAAAGTTAGGGGAAAAAGAAACACAAAGCAATCTTTTAGATTTTGAAAATACTAAAATAACCTTCAAACAATAATAAAACCTGATTAAAAAAATATTTATATCAGGTATAAACAAATGGCCAAAAGCAGTAACCACCATAATTTCGGTATGCAAATTAAAATCAAATTACAAGGTGTTAAAATATACCGATTGATGATTTTAGTAACTGTATTATCTATTATTTAGGAAAGTAAATTTCTCAGGCTGAGAACTTTTAGAATAATAAAAACAAAAAAGGGTTTCCATGGAATTGGAAACCCTTTTATTTAAAATGATATACAATTATTGTTTTACCAATTCAAGGTAAACGTTGATATCAACATCTTTTGCTACTCCCGTTCCGGTAGGATCATATTTGATATTATAATCCAAACGGTTAATGGTGAATTTCCCCTGCAGTCCCATCACTTCTTTTCCATTCTTATTTTTTGTTATTCCGCCAAATGTTACAGGGATGGCAATTTCCTTCTGTACATCTTTAATGGTCAATTTTGCCTTCAAAGTATAGGGACCGTTTTTATCTTTTACTACAGAGGTTCCTTCCAATAATATTGAAGGATACTTACCTGCTCCAAAGAAATCATCACTTTTAAGATGTTTGTCTCTCATCTCCACACCAGTATTGATGGTTTCAGCCTCCACACTGATATCGAAGGCTGCATTTTCAAGATTGGCATTTTTTGTAGTTACCGTTCCGCTGAATTTATCGAATCTGCCCTGAACAAAACTGATTCCCATATGCTTAATCGTAAAATTTACAGAAGAATGCATAGGATCAATAGCCCAGCTCCCTTGTGCAAAACCTGATACACTTAATAAAGCGAATACGAAGGATAAAAAAACTTTTTTCATTGTAATTATATTTTATATTACTATTTTAATTTAAACAAAGCTAATATATAAAAGATATTCTTGACATTGATGTATGTTAGTTTTTATTATTAAATCCCGTAAAACTTCGAAAGAAAAATGCATTTTTTTATAACTTCGCAGTATGGCAAAACTGAAAACAGCATATTTCTGTCAAAACTGTGGTTCTCAATACTCTCAGTGGATGGGACAATGCAAAAACTGTGGAGAATGGAATACATTAGTGGAAGAGGTGGTGGAAAAACCCTCTCATAAGACGCCTCCATTTTCCAAGACCAAACAGCATGTGATCAATATCATTGAAGTGGAAACCAGTGAAGAACCGAGAATAAAAACCCCTTCCGAGGAACTGAATCGTGTACTGGGAGGTGGGATCGTTTTAGGATCGGTTACTCTTATTGGCGGGGAACCCGGAATTGGAAAATCTACGCTTCTTCTTCAGCTTGCCTTAAAAATGAAGAAAAAAGTCTTCTATGTTTCTGGTGAGGAAAGTGCTTCTCAAATTAAAATGAGGGCAGACAGGCTTACGGATGTTCAGAACCCCAACTGTTTTCTTTACACCGAAACATCATTGGAAAAAATTCTTCATGAAGCTAAAAAACTGGAACCTGATTTTATCATTATTGATTCTATTCAGACGCTGCAGTCTCAATTGATTGAAAGCTCACCCGGAACAGTTTCTCAGATCAGGGAATGTTCCAATGAAATTATTAAATATGCCAAGGAAAACAGTACGCCTGTATTCCTGGTAGGGCACATCACCAAAGACGGGCAAATTGCCGGTCCTAAGGTGCTGGAACATATGGTAGATGTAGTTTTGAACTTCGATGGGGACAGGAATCATCTTTTCAGGTTACTGAGGGCCAATAAAAACCGTTTTGGTTCCACTTCTGAAATTGGCATTTACGAGATGATCTCTCAGGGATTAAAGGAAATTAAAAATCCTTCTGAAATTCTGATTACCAAGAAGTTTGAAGAGCTTTCCGGTAACTCGGTAGCTGTAACGCTGGAAGGAAACCGCCCGATGCTATTGGAGATCCAGGCTTTGGTAAGCACTGCTGTATATGGAACACCACAGAGAAGTTCCACAGGCTTTGATTCAAAAAGGCTGAATATGCTGTTGGCCGTATTAGAAAAAAGAGCAGGTTTTCAACTTGGAGCTAAGGATGTTTTCCTTAATATTACCGGAGGTATAAAGACGGATGATCCGGCTCTTGACCTGGCGGTGATAGCCTCCGTTCTTTCATCCAATGAAGACATTGCCATTTCTGAACACTTCTGTTTTGCCGGAGAAATTGGGTTAAGTGGAGAGATCCGTCCGGTAGCTCAGATAGAACAGAGAATCACTGAAGCCGAAAAACTGGGCTATGAAAAAATATTTGTTTCCAATCTTAATAAAATACCGAAAAGAAAATTTGGGATAAAAATTGAGGAAGTGAGTAAAATTGAAGATTTCCATGAAAGACTTTTTTAGAATAAAATAAAAAATGCAGCTCGAAAACATTCAGAAGTTTGTCCTGGTATTGCTTTATGGTGGACTAACCTTGCTCTCATTTACGGTATTGATAAATCCTATGCGGGTCAACAGGAAAGCCAATTTCTTTTTTGGAATGTTTTTATTGTTGTGGTCCAGCTATTGGGTCCAGGATATTTTAAGTTTTTGCGGAATTCCCGCTGAACCGTTTTTTATCTATTCACTGTATACTGTACAGATATTTACTCCTATACTTTTATTTTTCAGCGTTATCTATTTTATTAATCCTAACTATACATTTAAAGCGAGGGACCTGGTTTGTTTTATCATTCCTGTTATCTATTGGATATTATTATTCTATTTAGATAACAATCCGATCATCCGCATTACAGTACTATTGATAGATGTTTCTCATAACCTGCCCTATATCGCTATCATTTATTTTAAAATAAGGAAACATCAGAGAAGAATTAAAACAATTTCTTCCAACACAGAGAATATTGATCTGCAATGGCTTATTAAATTAAGTTTTCTGCTTTTTATAATGATCATCATCACGGTTGGTTACGAGTTGTTTAATACTTTCGTGTACAAAATGCATCAGCATCTGGTTATGGACCTGTTATTTTTATTCATTGTCTACAGCACGCTCTATTATGTGCTTCGCCAACAGGAAATTTATCCCATAAATAAGGAACAACGGGATGAGTTATTAGCCATTGAAATAGAAAATGAACAGGAAGTGACAGAAAGGAAGAAATTAATTTCCGACCATGAATTTGAAACTCTGAAACTGAAGCTAAATGTTTTAATGGAAACGGAAAAACCTTATCTGGATGGCGATCTTAACCTGCTGAAACTTTCTGATCTGGCCCAGGTGAATGCCCATCAGCTTTCTTATCTTCTGAACAATGGTTTTAATGAAAATTTCTTTCATTTTGTTAATAAATACAGAATAGAACATGCTAAAAAATTATTAACAAATGAGTCTTTTAAAAAGCTTTCCGTCTTGGGGATTGCATTTGAATCCGGGTTTAATTCTAAAACAGCCTTTAATACTATTTTTAAAAAAATGACCGGAATGACGCCTACTGAATTTAGAAAAAAGCAGGAAGGGGTTTAAATTTAAAAGTATTTACCTGTGAAATATTTTCCATTCACATTTAATTCCTACCTTTAAAATATGAATTATCTGGCTCATTCTTTTCTATCCTTTACTGACGGACAGATCGTAGGACAATTTCTTGAAGATTTTATCCGGAATAAAGACCGCTTTTCTTTCCCTAAAAATATCCAGGACGGAATTACTTTGCACAGAGCCATTGATACCTTTACAGACTCCCACCCGGCCATTCATGAAGCAAAAAAGGTATTTGCTCCCCTGGTAAGGTTGTATGCAGGAGCCTTTGTAGATGTTTCCATGGATTATTTTGTAGCCACAGATCTTTCCCTAAATTCTTTAGCAGAATGGAAAGCCCATTCACTGAAGGTTTACAGGGTACTGAATGAGCATCAGGAATGGCTGCCTGAGAATTTCAAAAAAATGCTGGTAAAAATGGAGCATGACGACTGGCTTTATAATTACCGTGAAGACTGGGGGATAAAATTCAGCATTCAGAATGTTCTTAATAAAGCTAAATATCTGGAAAAAGACATTCCTGTTTTTGAAGCTTTTTTAGAGAATAAAAATACCCTGCAGCAATGTTATGATGATTTTTTTCCGGACCTGCTTGCTCATGCAAAAGGAATTAATACCTTGCTTCAGCTTGAAGGTTAATTTATAAAAAAAAGCTACATCCTGCTGTACCTGTTTATAATTTTTATCTTTTATAGCGCTATCGGAATTTAAAACTGTTTATACAGATAGCGGTTAGGATATGACAACTTTTCACTCTTCCGCTGACCATCCATTATAATATGAACAATATTAATCTGATCATCAAACAGATTATACAGAAAACTGACAGCCGTTTCTATCTTTTTAGGATTCGTTACCGGCTCTGATTCCAGGAAGACATTGACGGATTCCTGATCTTCTTCATAGCCAATATAACTGATTTTCAGAAACATGCCATCGGCTTTTAGTTTAAAATACTCCAGGCAATATTTTTGTAAGGCTTCGTTCAGCCTTGCTTTGTATTTTTCATCATTAAAATGAAATGAGTTCCCATACTTCTTACTCAACCCGTTTTCCAGGTCATCTAAGAAAAACCTTCCGGCTACCTCAAATGTTTTTGATTTTGAGTTATAATTTATTTCTACCGAACCTACATGATAAGGATGTACATTTTCAGCTCTGAAACTCTGACAAATAACTGTTAGCGATAAAAAAAATATTAAAAAAAATTTACCCGGCATTACTTCTGTTTTTTTGACAAATATAAAAAAAGCAGCAGTTATAAAACTGCTGCCCCGTTATTATTATAATCTGACTGACATTTACTGCTTAACCACTTTTTTAGTTATTGTTGTATTGTCATTCAATGCAATTGTAAACATATAGACTCCTTTTACCAATGCTGAGACATCAATTTTATTTGAATCTTTTGTAACATTTGCCGTCTTAACCAACTTTCCGGATGCATCATGAATAGTTAACAAAGCTTTAGAGTAATTTCCTAACATAACACTCACAACATCCTTAGCCGGGTTTGGAGTGATATTCACTGTAGAATTCAGTTTAACATCTACTGTTCCCAATGCAGAGTTTGTTCTCACAAAGTATCCACCAAAACCTGCAGACTGAAAGCTTACTTCCCAATATTGGTAAGTATCATTCCACACCACATCAGCCGCATTAGGAGTAATAATTGTTGCTGCACTTCCAAAAGAAGCTACAGTACCTGTGTTTCCGGCACTAGTTCCTGTATATTTTTCCACTATTACATTCGCTTTATTGGCGACATCTGTAGGTGAAGTTGGCAATTTCAGTACGTTTGTTGCATTATAGGCATCAAAATCCGCCTGTTTAAAATATAATGTTACTTTTCCTGTTGCTGTTGCTGCATCTGTAGCAGGATTAATCTCATATCTTCTTGAAACATAATTAGGCTGTACATTATCAGCCCATACTTTTGATGTTACATTTCCTGTCACTGTACTTGCGGTTTCTTTTTCAACTCTGGCAATCAGCTGGCAGGCATTCGTAAAATAATTATATCCTGCAGCTACAGCACTTGCTTTTGTCTGATTAGCAGTAGCCAGAGTTTTCACTTCTGCTACATTTTCATAAATGGTCGCTCTCATTTTAAGATCAAAAGTTCTTGCTGTCCAGCTTGTTCCGTCCGTTGAAGTTTTGCTGCGTCCGCTTACTGCAGTAGCTTCATTTTTGATAGCCACAGTTCCGCCTAAGCCGTTGATGACAATATAGAAATCTTTCCCCGTCACCATTTGAACGTTTAAGCTAGATAAATCAACATAATTCCAGGTAAATCTTTGTATATTGGTATCCCATGATGAAATAGTTTTTGTAGCAATAATATCTCCAGGATCTCCATTAGCATTCACTTTTCTTACTTGAATATCAACCGCAAGATTAGCAGGAATTGCTCCTGACCCTGTTGTAAAAGAAAAGCCTCCCAATTTACCCGTTAACGTTGGTGTATATCGAACAGCCAAAGCTGCATTGGTAAAAGTAGTATTAGCTTCTGCATTAACTGTAATATAAGGTTCATCATATGCAACAGTCTCAAAATTAGACTTTACACATCCTACTTCATCTGTAACTGCTTTATAAATATCTAACTTTCCATATCCCCATCTTGCATTTGGGACGTTCCCTGTTGCTCCGTCTTTTCTAGCATTGGAAGTAAGACGTGATTTAACCTGTGCAGCCGTCAATGTTGGGTTCGCCTGAAGCAATAACCCTACAGCTCCCGCAATTCCCGGAGATGACATACTGGTCCCTTGATTCATCACATAGTAGTTGGTATTTGCAATAATAGTCGAAGCATCGGGTACAGAACTACTAGATCTTGAAGAAATTACAGCCTGCCCTGAACCTGTAATATCAGGTTTTTGAAAATTATCAACTCTTGGCCCCTGTGCACTAAACGACGATATTAATTCCTGAGGAGTATTACCGTATCCAAATCCTCCTCCTGTGGTATACCATGTTACTCTTCCCAAATAAGAAGCCACTGTGATGGCACTTGATGCATTTCCCGGAGAACCAACAATATATTCATTATCTCCGTTTTGTAGTGTGGTAGCAACTCCCTGGCTGCTAAGCCATCCATGGGTACTAATCGTTTGGGTTCCGTTATTGGTAATTTCCAGCGTATACGTTCCCTGGCAATTAGCCGTAGATCCGGTAACCCTGTTGACAACTAACTGAACATAACGTTTGTTATTATCTGATCCCCAATAGTTATACATAGTAGCCGTAAATCCACCCCCCAGAATACTATGCGTGGTATTTGTACTTATATTCTGTGTATACTGCTGGCCATCAGGAGCTGTTAATTTTGCAGTAACTGCTGTATTATCATTAGCATACATGATAAAGCTGAATACTGAGGCAGCAGAAGTATTACTTGCTACTGTAAAAGTATAAGACTGTGCAGCACTTGCTTCTATATCAACTTTTCTGTGAAGATTGGCACCATAATCATTGCCTGCTGAAATAACAACTACTCTTCCTGGTCCTGAAGATGTAAAATTGTCAACAGCAACTTCATGGGAAGATGTTCCGTCATGAGCACTTCCCTGCCCACCGATACTCATATTGACAACGATAGGTTTGTTTAATGCGGTGGCTACATTCTTGAAATACGTTAAAGCATTAATGGTATTCGTAGTAGGAAAGGATCCGTTTCCTCCTTTTACAAATACAATATCGGCATCGGATGAGAATCCTTTATGTCTTTTATCAGCAAAAGCAGCACCGTTTCCTGCAGCAGTACCGGCTACGTGAGTTCCGTGTCCGTTAATATCATTTTCACGAACAAAACCTGCCGGAGTACCGTCCAGTTCATCTTCAATCTGAGCTCTGGTATACTCCACTCCTGTTGCAAATCCTGTCGGAGAGACCTCACTTCCCTGTGCCGTTAGAGTCTGATCCCAAATAGAAACAATTCTACTTTTTGTCTGATCATCAGCTTTTCTGAAATCAGGATGCTTCCAGTCAATCCCGGTATCATAAATTCCTACTAAAACCCCCGTTCCATTATAAGCTGTATTGTTGAAAGCTCCATCCTGTAAAAGGCTTGCCCCCGACTGTGCTCTGCTAACATCATTATGAAGCTCGTCAAAGGTAGGAGCCATTACAGAAGTTACATAAGGAAGTTTTGTAAGTTTATCAATGTCCTCAAGACTTACCAATGCCGTAGAAAAAGTAGGAAGCTGGGTCTGTACTAAAAAGCCATCTGCTTTCAATTTTTCCGGATTTTTAGTATAAATAATACATGAATACATGGTCTGAGCTCCTTTAGAGGTCACCACCAGATGCTGATCCAATTTCATATCAGCATGTTCCAATCCTTTTATAGGATTTCCTTTTAATAGGCTCTCTTTATTTTTTAACAAAATATCAAAGCGAGAGTCTAATTTTTGTACCTGCCCGTAAAAAGCATAAGAATACAATCCTAAAAAAGCAGCTGTAGCATTTCTAAGAAGCTTCGCTCCTCCGCGTGAAATGTTTACTTTTGCAAAGAGTAATTTTTTAAAATCCATTTTCATTTATTTAACACTACAATTATACAATTTTTATCTAATTAAATATTAATGTATAATATTAATAACTCAACAAATCGTATAGTATTAAAAATTCAACAATTAAATCAATTTAACATAATAATAAAAACTAAATAATCTATTGTAAAAATGCAGGATTTTCTATTCTATTTAAACCTTGGATGGGAGCATATTATTTCCCTTGATGCATTAGACCATCAGCTTTTTGTTCTGGCATTGATTGCTGTATATTCTTATACTGACTGGAAAAAAATTCTGATTCTTGTAACAGCATTTACCATTGGACACTCTATCACACTGGCTTTAAGTATTCTGGATGTTTTCAGGGTTCCTTCCGACTGGGTTGAATTTTTAATTCCATTGACTATTGTTGTAACCTCGCTGGATAATATTGTGATGAAAAATCAAAAGCAAACTTTAATGCGTGCCAATTACTATCTTGCCTTGATCTTTGGTCTGATCCATGGTATGGGTTTTGCGAATACGGCGAGAGTAATGATTGCAAAAAGCCAGGGTATTGCTATTCCGCTTCTTGGTTTCAATATCGGCCTGGAGCTAGGACAAATCATCATTGTTTTTGCAATTTTAATCATTCTTTTTATTTTGCTTAAAATTTTCAAGGTCAATAAAAAGGATTGGGTATTGTTTGTTTCTTCGGGAGTATTTGCATTATCTCTAAAAATGGCATTGGAAAGAATTCCTTTTTAACCTTGAAATATTTTCATTATTTCAACAGCTTATTATTATCTTTGATCATTATTAAATCATTTCGGTTATGAAGCTAAAAGTTGTTATACTTTCACTTTCTGTATTTGCATATACAGGTTTCACCGCACAAAATATTCAGAATAATCCTGGCAGCAACCACGGAAATAAATTCGAGCAGCTCGGGACCATACTTCCTACACCTAATATTTACAGAACAGCTTCAGGAGCTCCGGGACACGGATACTGGCAGAACAGAGCGGATTACAATATCACGGCTTACCTAGATGAAGACAAAAAAAACCTGAAGGGTTCTGAAACGATTACCTATTACAATAATTCTCCTGATGATTTGGATTATATCTGGCTTCAGCTAGACGAAAATGAACATTCCAATATCAGAAATGCAGGATATGGAGCCTCATCTGTACTTCCTGCTTCTACAAACGATCAGCAGCTTAAAGCAACTGAGCTCCCTGTAAAAGACAACGGGTATGGAGTAAACCTTGAAAAAGTAACGGATGCTTCCGGAAATCCTCTGAAATATACTGTCAACAAAACGATGATGCGTATAGATCTTCCAAAAGCATTGAAAAAAGGAGAAAAGCTCATCTTTACAATAGACTGGAATTATAATATTTCCAACAGAATAAAAATGGGTGGCCGTGGCGGTTATGAAAACTTTCCCGAAGACGGCAATGATCTTTTTACCATGACACAATGGTATCCCAGAATGTGTGTATACAGTGATTTCCAGGGATGGCAAAACCATCAGTTTACGGGAAGAGGTGAATTTGCACTCGTTTTTGGAGATTTTAAAGTTTCCGTGAATGTTCCGGCAGATCATATTGTGGGCGGAACCGGGGAATGTAAAAATTATGATCAGGTTTTAACTTCTGATCAGTTATCAAGATATAGAAAAGCTGAAGCGGCAAATGAACCTATAGAGATTGTCACTTTGGATGAAGCTAAAAAAGCAGAGAAAAACCATTCAAAACAGAGAAAAACATGGGTTTTTGAAGCGAATAATGTAAGAGATTTCGCATGGACTTCTTCAAGAAAATTTGTGTGGGACGGAATGCAGGTAACCATTCCTGAAAACAATAATAAGGTAATGGCTATGAGTTTCTATCCTAAAGAATCTTACGGACTTTACAGAAAGTTTTCCACAAAAGCAGTAGCCCATACCATTAAAACCTATTCGGAATTTACCATTCCCTATCCTTATCCTGTAGCACAATCTGTGGAAGCAGCCAACGGTATGGAATACCCGATGATCTGTTTCAATTTCGGAAGAACCGAAAAAGACGGAACCTATTCTGAAGGAACCAAAAATGGAATGATCGGAGTGATCATCCATGAGGTAGGCCACAACTTCTTCCCCATGATCATCAATTCTGATGAAAGACAGTGGGCCTGGATGGATGAAGGCCTCAATACCTTCACAGAATATCTTACGGAAGAAAAATGGGATAATAAATTCCCATCTAAAAGAGGACCGGCATGGACGATCGTAGATTATATGAAACTTCCGAAAGATCAGCTGGAACCCATCATGAGTAATTCTGAAAACATCGTTCAGTATGGACCCAATGCTTATTCAAAACCGGCGACTGGGCTGAACATCCTTCGTGAAACCATCATGGGAAGAGAACTTTTTGATAAAGCATTCAAAACCTATGCTAAAAGATGGGCATTCAAACACCCTGAACCTGCCGATCTTTTCCGTACCATGGAAGATGCCAGCGGTGAGGATCTTGACTGGTTCTGGAGAGGCTGGTTCTACGGAACGGATCCGGTAGATATTGCCATTGATAAAGTTACTGTTGCTACTCCTGATCTGGAAACACTAAAAGCAGCTTCCGAGAAAAAATACCAGGTAGAAAGTCCTTTGGTAAACAGCTTCGAAGATATTTCTAAAATAAGAAACAGAGAGGATAAGAATATTACTTTTTATGTGGATAAAGACAAAGATCTTCAGGACTTCTATTACAGATATGACAGAGGTCAGGAAAAAATAGATACCCATAAGGAATACACTGCCAAAACTGAAGCCTCCACTCCTTTGGATGCTAAGGATAAAGAGAAATTCAAAAACCTTACGGCTTATCAGATAGATTTTACTAATAAAGGTGGGCTGATCATGCCTATCATCCTTGAGTTTACTTTTGAAGACGGCTCAAAATCTTACGATAAATCATCGGCTCAAATCTGGAGGCTTAATGAACAGAAGGTTTCCAAGACGTATTATTTTGATAAGAAATTAGTATCTATACAGCTTGATCCTATGAAAGAAACAGCTGATATTGATACTTCCAATAACTTCTGGAGTAGTACCGGATCCAGCAGCGGAACTTCCAAATTCCAGTTATTTAAACAAAAACAGGAAGCAGGCTCCGTAAGAGGAGGTGCAAACGGAAAAGTAAATCCGATGCAGGCCTCAGGAAAAAAATCATAAAAAAATAAAAGGTTGTCTTAAACAGGAGGCAACCTTTTTTCTTATAAAACAGCTTCATCATTTTCGGTTAAAGCCCAAAATCTGCGGGAGCTGTATAATCTGTGGGAAACTTTACTAGGAAAAATTAATTCAGATAAGCTTTTAAAGAATTTTTATATGTTCTCCCAAGCGGAAGTTTCTCCCCGTCTTTAAGGTATACATTCGCGGTATCATAAGAACTGATGTGAGAGGACAATACTATATAGGATTTGTGAATCCTTATAAAGCCTAAGTTTTGAAACTTTTCTTCGAAATTAGACATTCGCTCAAGGATCATATATTTTTTCAAATGGGTAATCAGGATGATATATTCTCCAAATCCCTGAATCCATTTGATATCTTCCAGTAAAACTTTATTCATGATATAATTGGATTTGAACATAATAAAGTCTTCCTTCTTTTGATCTTTCGTAGATTTTTTAAACTGAAGAAAATCCTTTGCTTTGGTCACTGCTTTTCTAAAAGTTTCAAAGTCTACCGGTTTTACCAGGTAATGAACGACATCAAGTTCAAAAGCTTTTACAGCATACTGGGTTTCCAGTGTAAGAAATATACACAGGGGTTTATAGGGAAGCTGAAGTAAAAGTTCAATTCCGTTGATATAAGGCATATTAATGTCCAGAATTACGAGGTCTACTCTATTTTCCTTCAGGTATTCAAGGGCATCCTGAGGATTCTGAAATACTTCCAGCAGATCGACATCTTCCATCCGCTCACAATAATGCCGGATCAGTTCTAATGCCGGATATTCATCATCTACACTTACAATCGTCAGGTTGGCCATTACAGTTTAATTTTTAATATAGTCTGATACATATTGTTTTCCATACTTTCGGATATAAAAGTAAATCTCTCAGGATAATATTTTTTCAAAATACTGATCACCGCTTCATTTCCCAGCCCACTATCATTAAGATTACTGACCAGAGTCCTGTTTTGGGCAACGGAATTTCTGATATCGAATAAAAATTCATGATTCTCTATTGTATAGCTTAGTTTTATAAAGCTTCCCGCTTCTATACCCATCGCAGAATGTTTTAATGCATTTTCAAATAAGGTAAGACAAACAGACGGTGGTATTTCAATCAGGTCCAGGATTTCTTCATCTTCAATATCAAAACTGATATCCTGCAGGTTATTATATTTCAGCTGATAGAGTCCTTTGAGAGACTGGATCGAAGAAAATTCCTGTGAGATCGTAATATATTCTTTATTGGTGTCATAAATAACATATTGAAGTAATTTACTCAGGTGCAAAATAGATTCTGAAGTATTTTCGGATGGGGTAATACTCTTGGAATAAATATTATTAAGTGTATTCAATAAAAAATGAGGATTCAGTTTGGATTTCAGGAGATCAAGATACAGCTGATCTTTTTCTTCACCCAGATTTTTAAAATCCTGCTCAATAAGAAATTTATCTTTTGTTATTCCCAAAAATGAAGCAACAAGAATCACAATCCCCTGGACAGTATATACATTGTACAGAAATTTAGTATTGGAGAGGATTTCATTAAACTTCATATTAAATACAGCAGGTTCCAGTAAAATTCTGAAAAGACTTGAAACCAGAAAACATATCAAAGCATACAGAATAAATTCCGGGTATTTATTGGAAAGGTAAAACTGGGGAACCAGATAAAAATAGACCAGATAATAGATTCCTATATTCAGAATAAATGCAAACAATACACTCCATATCAATTCCGGAACATCTAAAAAGTAGTTTTCGGTGAAAAAAATAATAGCCAGGAACACCAAAAAGAAAAAAATATGCTGAAACCTCAGCAAAAATCCCCAGTGGTATTTCATGAGCGTTTCCAAAACCTTCGCATTAAATAAGATCCTGAAAACCAATAATATAAATATGATATTTATCAGTAAAAACATCCGGTTAAATGAATTTTCCCATTTTTCAAATATAGCATCTTTTTACGCCAGATTGCAGTTCACTGATAAAAACAGCCATTGATTGAAAAATAAATTCCCGGCTTCTTCTTATAAATATATTTGAGACATCGGGATATTAATCAAATCTTACATGAAAATTAAATTACAATTAATTATAATCATAGTATTGGGATTCAGCAGGCTTGTTGATGCACAAAGCCGTGATAACTACAATATGTGGTTTCAGTACTTAATGTCAGCAAAACTGACTGATAAAAATACTTTGACAGCACTTTCTCAATACCGTTCTTTTGATATGGCTTATGATACAAGGCTTTTCCTGGTCTCTGCCTATGTAGATTATGAAGTTGCCAATGAGGTACGCCCTGCGGTGGGAGCTATGTTTTTGGTTCTGGACTCTTACCGCTCAGACAGCTCTAAAAAAGAAAGGTATGAAAAAAGGCCTTTCCAGCAGGTATCACTGGGAGGTAATATAGGAAGAACATCTATTTCTCACCGTTTCCGTGTGGAAGAACGTTTTATAAGCAATCCGGACGAATTTATTGTAAGACTGCGTTATCTTATTTCTCTGAGAATTCCTTTCAACAGAGCCGGAGAAAAAGAAAAGCTGTACGGTATTCTGAAAAATGAAATCAGGATGAATGTCGTGAAAGAAGACCCATTTGACAGCAATCGTCTGACAGCAGGAATAGGTATAAAAACCGGAAAAAATTCCGCAATAGAAGTTGCATTTATCAACCAGCTGGAAACCGGGTCTACCAGTAACTATGCCTATATCGGCTATAGAAACAGCTTCGACTGGAGAAAAAACAAAAACAAATAATCTAAATACACTCATTATTATGCTTACATTCCTTGGGTTTCTGATGATCATCATCTTTATGGTGCTTATCATGAATAAAAAAATGACTCCGCTTACCGCCCTGGTGATTATCCCTGTCACAGTGGCATTATTTGCTGGTTTTGGCCCTCACTTGGGGGAGATGATGAAAAACGGAGTTAAGGAAATAGCCCTTACCGGTGTTATGCTGATCTTTGCTATACTTTATTTCAGCTTAATGATAGACACCGGGCTTTTTGAGCCTCTCGTGAATCTTATTTTAAAAGCCGTTGGAGATAATCCTATCAAAACAACGATTGGAACAGCTATTCTTACCACACTGGTTTCATTGGACGGTGACGGTTCTTCTACTTATATTATTGTAGTGGCTGCCATGTTACCTCTTTACAAAAAACAAGGAATAAACCCACTCGTATTAACCTGTATTATCATGCTGGCCGGAGGAATTATGAATATTCTTCCATGGGGCGGCCCTACAGCCAGAGTAATGAGCTCCCTGAAACTGGGGCACACAGAAATTTTTGTACCTATGATTCCTATTATGGTACTGGGAATTGCCTGGGTTATATTTGTAGCCTATATTCTGGGAAGAAAGGAAAAGAAAAGAATTGCAAAACATGGGAAGTATACCCGTTATGCAGCCAGTGATATTACCGGTGAGTCGGATCCTAGGCTCCTGCGTCCCAAACTGATTTGGGTGAATCTCTGCCTTACCATTGTTCTTCTTACCGTTATGATTTTAGATATTGTTCCGCTGGGAATTGCCTTTATGATTGCTTTCTGTATAGCTTCTGTTATCAATTATCCTAAACTGAAAGACCAGCAGAAAATCATGTCTAAACATGCAGGAAATGCTTTATCGGTAGCAGGAATGATCTTTGGTGCAGGAATTTTCACCGGAATTCTTAACGGATCAGGTATTATGCAGGCAATGGGTAACAGCATGATAGAAATCGTTCCTAAAAGCTGGGGAGGTTATTTGAATATTATCACGGCTGTATTCAGTGTTCCTCTTACCTTTTTCCTTACCAATGATGCCTATTATTTTGGAATATTACCTATTGTTGAAGCCACAGGCCATCAGCTGGGAATTGCTCCTGATATTCTTGGGAGGGCAAGTCTTGTGGGGCAGGCTTCCCATCTGCTCAGTCCGTTGGTTCCTTCCACCTATTTATTGGTGTCATTGGCCGGGGTAGAATATTCAGACCACCTGAAATATACGTTGAAATGGGCTATCGGGTCATCGGTGATCATGTTGCTGGGCGCTCTCCTTCTCGGGACCATCTGATCTGTTTTTTTTCATAATTATTAAGTTTCAACGTTATAATGATGCCCTAGTTTATATATTTGTTGTATAAAGACCGCATATCTTCCACGAATGAATCTCTTACAGTCTCAGAAAACATTTACCGGCAGGTACCTGAAAAATCTTACCTTATATGTATTCACAGCCATTATAGGCGGAGTACTGACAGGTCATTATGCTCCGGAAGCAAGCATAAAGCTGGGCGTGGTAAGCCGGTATTTCTTCATCATTCTGGAGTCTATTATCCTACCCATTATTTTTATGGCAATTATGTACGGGATATGCCAGCTTTCTGATATTAAAAATGCAACACGCATCGTATGGCAAACGATTTTATATTTTCTTATCATCAGCTCAATAGCTATTGTACTGGGATTTATCTTTGGCTCCATCATACAGCCGGGCGCTGACACAGGCATTAATACCAGCAAAATCAATACGTCTCTTCCCAAAACTTTCGAAATAAAAGATGGAAAAATTTCTACCATTTTATACCTGAACAGACACGGCCTATTTCTTATTCTGTCCATAGTCCTGGGAATATCCATGAATCTTTCAAAAGGAAGGAAGAAGTTTTTGAAACTGCTGGATAAGGGGTTAAGCATTTTTTATATTTTTATTAAATATCTCTATCTTGTTCTTCCCATCATCATCTTTTGTAATATTGCTTACGGAGTAGCTATCTATGGGATCAATACCCTGTTGCCGCTTAGTAAAGTGGTGGCTACGGTATATCTGGCAGACATTGTCTTTATTTTCGGAATATTAGGATTGATCTCCTACCTTTTCAAATTCAACCTGCTCAAATTCCTGCTTAATATCAAGGAGGAAATTATCCTGGTCATTACTACCTCTACTTCCAAAACAGCATTCCCATTAATTTTTGAAAAAATGGAGTCTGAGGGCTACAGCAGGAAGATTTTAAGATTTATTATTCCTTTAGGCTATAACTTCAATCTGGCAGGAGCCTGTATTTATATTTCGGTAACCTGTTGTTTCCTTGTTCAGTTTTATAATATCTCACTGACGATTAATGATTATATCTGGCTGTTTATCATTATTTCTTTTACCTCAAAAACAGCGTCAGGAGTTCCCGGTTCCGGATTTTTAGCTCTTATATTTACCCTGAACAGATTTGGAAAAATACCCCTTACAGATTTAGCTCTGCTTTACAGCGTAGACCGTTTTATGAATGAAGCCAGATCAGTCACCAACTTTATAGGCATTGCAGTAGCCGGAGCCATTATTTCAAAATTCAACCAGCAGCAGAAAAAAGTTCTACCATAGTTTCAACAGATTAACCTATCATAGATTTAAAAGCTTAATCAAAATGTAACTTTTTGAAAGCCAAAACTACTTATCAGCAAAAAAGCTATGAAAACATTTCTGATCCTTTTGCTCATAGGCAGTACTCATGTATTTTCACAACAACTGCTTACCCCATCCAATACCAGTATTGATCTCCAGCTCATACAGGACGAAACATCTGAAGCAGTATGGTATGCTGAAAATGCCGGTCAAAAAATAAAAATCGGTAACATTACTACCCAGATTAAAAAATTAAACACAACAGATCTGCTCATAGAGACCACCGTAAAAATGAAGCAGATGCCCAATACCCCTTGGGTAGATTCCACCCTTGTGAAAACCGCCAATCTTCAGCCGATACGCCATTCATCCTTTAATATGAACCGCGATATGGTTTTTACCTACCACAAAAACAAAGTAACCGGGTATTATCTTGATAAGAAAACTCAGAAAAAAGATGATATTGACATGCCTGCTACCCATTATTTTGACAGCAGCAGTTATCCGACACTGATCAGGTTTCTACCCTTGAAAGAACACTACACCGCAGAAATTTCCATTTTTGATTATAATCCCAATGCGGTAAAGAAAGGAATAATGAAAGCCTACATCCAAAGTGTAGAAAAAGGGGACTATCAGCATAAAAAAGTATGGATCGTAAAAACCGCTGACGACATTACAGAAAAAACAACGACTGTAACCTATTATATTGATTCTGAAACACGGAAAATCCTCAAACAGGACATTGAATCGGGAACAAGAAAAATGTCAATAGAAACAATACAATAAATAAAAAAATATCATTTAACACCTGATAACCAAATCATTATTTTCAAAAAAAACACAAAAACATATCACACATTAAGGAAAAATATTTATATTTGATCCACTAAACACCAAATGTCAAAAACCTGATTGACGTTAAATGTTCAGGAATTGTACACCTTATATATTATTAACTATGAAAAATGCTAAATTATTAAGCAGAGATGCTCAGAAATCAATCAACGGCGGCGCTATAGGACGCTTTTGCTGTGAATACAATTACAAAGGACAATGTATCCTATGGATTGGACCCGGACAATATTGCCCATAGTAAAAACCAACTCATAGTGTTCAATAAAAGCCGGAAGATTTTCCGGCTTTCTGTTTTTATTTTTCTGCCAAATTTTCACATCCCCCGACAAAAATCTGCCATTTCATCCACTGACCCCTGATGGCATACATTTAGAGAATTATACTACAGAAATACTTAAAAAATAAATATATTATGTCAGTAAACTTTAAACCATTAGCAGACAGAGTTCTAGTAGAGCCAATTGCTGCAGAAACTAAAACAGCATCAGGTATTATTATCCCGGACACTGCAAAGGAAAAGCCGCAAGAAGGTACTGTAGTGGCAGTAGGTCCTGGTAAAAAAGATGAACCTACAACTGTTCAGGTAGGTGACAAAGTTCTTTATGGAAAATATTCAGGTTCTGAATTGAAATTGGAAGGAAAAGATTACTTAATTGTAAAAGAAGCTGATTTATTGGGAATTATCGGGTAAGCTTCTAGCTATTGGCTTCTGGCAAATGGCCTTCTACATAGAATTTAATTCATGAGAGATTTTAAAAAATTTGAAGTTTGGCAATTAAGTCATCAATTGACTTTAAAAGTATATACTTCAACCAAAAACTTTCCGAAAGAAGAAGTTTTTGGACTTACTTCTCAAATAAGAAGATCATTTGCGTCAATTGGATATAATATTTCAGAAGGAAGCGGCAGAAATTCAGATAAGGAATTCGCCCATTTCATCAATATTGCATTAGGATCATCCAATGAAGCCGAAAACCAATTAATTCTTGCTAAAGATTTGGGATACATTCATGAAAATGATTATCAAAATATTTTGGAAGAATTAACAATACTGAAAAAGAAGCTTATAACATTGTGGAATAAGCTAAAAGTAAACTAAAATTAAAAATCAAATTGCGACTTGCATAAAGCCAAAAGCTAACAGCCAGTCGCCAAAAGCTAAACAATATGGCAAAAGAAATAAAATTCGATATTGAATCAAGAGACGCGTTAAAGAGAGGTGTTGATGCATTGGCTAATGCAGTAAAAGTAACTTTAGGTCCTAAAGGTAGAAACGTAGTAATCGAAAAATCTTTCGGTGCTCCTCACGTAACTAAGGATGGTGTTTCTGTAGCAAAAGAAATCGAACTTGAAGACAGAGTAGAAAATATGGGAGCGCAAATGGTAAAAGAAGTTGCGTCCAAAACTAATGATATCGCAGGAGACGGTACTACTACCGCTACTGTTTTGGCACAGGCTATCGTAAGAGAAGGTCTTAAGAATGTAGCTGCTGGTGCTAACCCAATGGATCTTAAAAGAGGAATCGACAAAGCAGTAACTGCTGTTGTTGAAAACCTTAAATCTCAATCTAAAACAGTTGGAGATTCTACAGAAATGGTGAAGCAGGTAGCTTCAGTTTCTGCGAACAACGACGAAACTATCGGATCTTTGATCGCTGAAGCTTTCGGAAAAGTAGGTAAAGAAGGGGTAATCACGGTAGAAGAAGCTAAAGGTATCGATACAACTGTAGATGTTGTAGAAGGTATGCAGTTTGACAGAGGATACCAGTCTCCATACTTCGTGACTAACCCTGAGAAAATGGTAGCTGAAGTAGAAAACCCATATATCCTTTTAGTAGAGAAGAAAATTTCTTCAATGAAAGAATTGCTTCCGGTTCTTGAGCCAATTGCACAAGGTGGTAAGTCTCTATTGATTATCTCTGAAGAAGTGGAAGGTGAAGCTTTAGCTACTTTAGTGGTAAACAAATTAAGAGGTTCTCTTAAAATTGCTGCTGTAAAAGCTCCAGGATTTGGAGACAGAAGAAAAGCAATGTTAGAAGATATCGCGATCCTTACTGGTGGACAGGTAATTTCTGAAGAGCAAGGTTTTACGATGGAAAACATCTCTTTAGATATGCTTGGAACAGCTGAGAAAGTAACAATCGATAAAGACAACACAACAATCGTAAACGGTGGTGGTGATGAAGCGAAAATCAAAGGAAGAGTAGCTCAGATCAAAGCTCAGATGGAAACTACAACTTCTGACTACGACAGAGAGAAACTTCAGGAAAGATTAGCTAAGTTAGCTGGTGGTGTTGCTGTACTTTATGTAGGAGCAGCTTCTGAAGTGGAAATGAAAGAGAAAAAAGACAGAGTAGACGATGCATTACACGCTACAAGAGCAGCTGTAGAAGAAGGTATCGTTGCAGGTGGTGGTGTTGCTTTAGTAAGAGCAATCTCTGCTTTGGAAAACCTTACCGGAATCAATGCTGACGAAACTACAGGGATTAAAATCGTTAAGAGAGCTATCGAGGAGCCATTAAGACAAATCGTTGCTAACGCAGGTGGTGAAGGTTCTGTAATCGTTGCTAAAGTAGCAGAAGGTTCTGGAGACTTCGGATACAATGCTAAAACTGACGAGTATGTTCACATGCTTGAAGCAGGTATCATTGACCCAACTAAAGTAACAAGAGTTGCCCTTGAAAATGCAGCTTCTGTATCTGGAATGCTTCTTACTACTGAGTGTGTAATCACTGAAGTGAAAAAAGACGAACCAGCTATGCCAATGGGTGGTGGAATGCCAGGAATGATGTAGTAGCAAGTTGCTAAGACAAATTTATATATGAACCGCTCTGCTTTTGTGGGGCGGTTTTTGTTTGAAATATGGTTTCCCGTAAGGAAATACTATATTTATATTTTATATTTAAAAATTAAAAATAGATAGCTAAAACCAAAACAACATTAACATAATTATATATTGGGTCAATGCGTAAATTTGGTTGTTATAAACAGTTTTCCAAAAATATACATATAATGAAATTTTATTATTTTCAATAAATTAATTAATACCATGTCACTAATTAAAAAAGATTACACTGAAGAACAGTTCAATATTATTAATATTAAAATTCACTCAAAAGAGGATAATAAACAGGCTTTGTATTCTCAAATGATTAATCAAATTTTTAATTTTACAGATTTCAATGTTAAAATTGGAAATAAGAATGGGTTAGTTTTAAAAAAAATTGATAAAAACCCAATTAATAAGTCATTACTAGGCAGTGAATTTTATGAACTTCAATATAAAAGTTATGAAATTTATGAATGTGAATTTATTAAGTATAAAATTGAAGATGAAAAAGATAAACATTATGATACTAAACGTAAAGAAATAAAACCAGGTAACCCAAATGCTGTTGTAAAACCAAACGCATACGAAATACCTTTTTATTTTATACCAGCAGTTCATAGACTATTACTTCCAATAAAATCAAAAGTCACTCCGAAACAAGTTGAATTATTTTTTAAGGAAGCATTACTTAAAATTTATGAAACTGAAAGCTACTTCAATATAGATATCGCAAAAAGTGTAGATGAAGTTGAAAAAATATTCAATTTCAAAACCTTGGACAAACTACAATTAGAAATTAGTTATACTAATGATGATTTGGGAGATGATGAAAAATTATTTATGGATACTTTATTAAAAGAATCAAATGTCAATAAATACAAAGCTGAATTCGATTCTGAAAAAAAGGAATCATTAAATTTAGATTCTAAGTTAATAAAAGGAGGAATTGAATTAAGTAAAGAAAATGGCACTCTAAAAGCAACTGGAACAAACTCATTTGATAACAAAGTGATTATAAATACAAAAAATGAATTTGAAAATTTTAAAATTAAAGTTAAAAAAGAAATTAATCCACTAATTTCTATTTTACGAGATTCATTAAGGAAATGGAGACTTTAAATAAAAAAGAAGAATTTGAAAATTCTTTTAAAGGTTTATTCAGTATAATTTGGAATAGAAAATTATACAAAAAACCTGTATACATAGTTTCTGGATTATTAATCATTTGTATTAATGTTTTATTCTTTTTTGTCAAAAATTTTATAACAGACAGAGAGTACTTTGATCTATTAAAAATTTATGTTACTACATTCTTACCTGCATTTGTAACATTTTGTGGATTTACAATGACCGCATATTCTTTAGTTGTAGGTTTTTTAAATTATGGAGTCTTCAAATCTACAATTGAAAAATTTTATAGTTTAAAAATTCGTACTGAACAATTGGGAAATGATAATAAACTTCCTAAGTTTTCAGTTTATCAACAAGCAATAGCATTATTTGCTTTGGCAATTTTAGTATTGTTAATTACTGTTTGTTATTTTCTAATTGTAAAATTCACTACTGAAATTCAATTTGAAATCGAATCCAAATTAGTAGAAGTATTTAATGCTATAAATTTACTAATCCTTATACTTTTAACTAATTATAGCTTTATATTAATTGTATATAACATTGTAAATATTTTTACATTAAGCCAATCTCTGAATAAGTTGATATATAAAGAAGAACTGGAAAAACTAACAAAGGACAAATAAAAACTTCTTATAAATGGTCTTAATTTAGCGAGAATAGGTATAACATAATTAAATTTTAAATCATATGGATCCACAACTAGGGACGATATTATCAAAAGCTCTATTAGACAATTCAAATTTTCTAAGTACATATAAAGAAGAGTATAAAATATATTTATATACAAATGACCTCTTATTTTTAATCGCAATAGATGAATCAAATTTAGTTTGTGGATGCTTTGAATTCACTCAAATAGAGCATGAAGACGAGGATAAAATTCAGTTAGCGCACATGTACGTATATGAGGGTTTTAAAGGATTAGGAATTGGAAAAGCAATATTAAAAGAAGCAGTAAACCTATGGAATATTTTTGAGCTTCCATCAAAGAATAGAATAATGAAGATACATACTATTATATTGAAGATGGAGAAAAATTTATTATAAGCTGCTTTCGAGAGAGTATTCTAACCGAACCAAAATTTAAAAATCCTGAAAATAATTAAAAAACTCCCCCCGCTGCGCAAAGTCTCCCGACTTTGAGCTAGCAATATAACAAAGTCAATCTTTAAAGGTTGACTTTATTTGTATAGTAAGACCTTCAATAGTTATTCTAAAATTTATATATTTAGAATAAAACAAACACAATGAAAGAAGGTTATATTATAAGAGATCAGGATAAACCTCATTTTATTACTTGTACAGTTATAGATTGGATTGATGTTTTTTCCCGAAAAACCTATAGAGATATCGTTATAGAAGCGCTAAAATATTGTATCAAAAATAAAGGAATGATAGTGTACGGCTATGTCATCATGACTAATCACATTCATTTAATAGTACAATCAAAAAGTCATAATTTATCAGATTTATTAAGAGACTTTAAAAAATTTACCGCCAAAAATATCCTGGAAAAAATCAAAAGTGAACCTGAAAGTAGAAAAGCGTGGATGTTAGAGAGATTCTCAAAAGCAATCGAAATGCATAATAGAAATAAGTGCTATCAATTTTGGCAATATGGGAATCATGCTGAGGAAATATTTACATCACATTTTATGTGGGATAAGTTAAATTATATCCATCTCAATCCTGTAAGGGCTGGATTTGTTGAAAAAGGATATCATTATCTTTATTCTTCAGCTGGTAATTATGTTTTTGGAAAAGGATTACTTGAGGTTGAGATTGCTGAAAATCCAGTCATAGATCCTACTAAGAAAAATGAATTTTGGAAATATAATAATTATGATGAATGAAAATAAGTGCTCAAAGTCGGGAGACTTTGCGCAGCGGAAAACCTCTATCGGGCATATACCGACAGCGGGATGATAAAAGTTGAGTATGACAAATATGACGAGGAGGATTACGAAGTATTTGAGGGAAATATTTATGTCTTCTTAATTAAGGAAATTAATAATTTAGAACAAGATTACCAGGAGTATATCAACGAAGGAAAATCATAACCCATTTTCACACAACCTTTCAATATGAATCCACAATAAAATCCTAGGTCTCCCCATTTCAGATTCTTTATCATTACCCCTGCTAAAATACCCACTCCCCATTTCCTATTCCCCAGATTTTACCTATATTTGTTTCTATAACGAGCAAATATGCAAAACTAATAACCGGCCGTTCATGAAACTCTATACTTTAATAGCAGTACTATTTTTGCTATTCTTCAGTTGTACTGAGAAAGGCAAATACATTGTCGGCCAGGAATGGCAGTACAAAACCCGTCCTACGGAAAAAAGCTCAATTCTTAAAATTTTAAAGATTGAGGAATATCCTAAAACCGGAAAAGTAATTCATATTTCCATCAGTGGTTTAAAAATGAGAAACCCTGCCAGTCCCAAAGGTTTTGCAGAATACATCAGCCATCTTCCTATTTCAGAAGAAGCTTTAGACAAAAGTGTCACTAGCCTGAAAAATAAGACAGGCAAAAAACCAGATTCCCTTGAAATGGACGGCTATTCTTACTGGAGAAAAGATTTTGACAAAGGAAATGCCGGGATATTTACCATTCCCGTTTCTGAAATTGTCGGGCAAATGGAAAAATCTATTGTTGCAGGGGATTATGTTAAGTAAATTTCCCAGATCATCCAGTTTCACACAATTCTCCCAACTTTGCGCAAATAAAATAATTATCCAAAATCAGGAAAGCTTCTAAAAACAAGCATTAGCAAAACAATAACAGAAAAAACAATGACATTTTTATTTACTGCAAGAGGAATATACGATAAGAACTATGAAGACGGAACGTCTTGGGATAAGTATATTGAATGGTCTAAACTAAGTCATCTCAAAGAACTTGTTTCGCTGGATGGAATGCTAAATGAAATTTTAGTTGAGCCAGACTATGATAATGCCAACGATTGGGATTATATTCACGTTATTGAACAATACCAAACAGGCTTTTTTACAACCCTTGATTTTGTATTTAAAAGATTAAGTTCGAAAGAAAAGTTCAATCTTCTGGCAGTTGTTGTAGCACCAGATCAGGAATGCAGCCAAATTAATATGGACGGGTTTGAATTTATAGGGTATGAACTGCTTGATCAAGATTTCAACATTAGTGCTTTGACTAATTGTGGTGGCTTCTTAGAAACATTTTTACCAACAGACCTAAACAACAAAGGACTTATTGACGAATTTGAAAAAGCATATGACATCAAAAAACGACTTCTGGAAAATAACCCTGATGAACACCATGCAGATACAAATGTAATTGCAGTTTGGAGGCATAAAACAACTGGCAGGTAAATAATTGACACTTGAAAATACTATCGTCGCTACCGCACGATTATATCGTGTGACTCTGGCTTTTAGATTACATTATTAAAATTTATAATACCATAACTTTTTAATTATATACAATCACTTCTCCTTTATTTTCTTTCTATGTTTCAAACCAAAATTAATTAAGGCATTGACAACATCTTCAGTTTCTTTGGCGTGTGTGGTAAGTGCATACGACACGGTAACAGGTTTGGTGTTATTAACCGTTCGGGTAATCAGTAAATTATCTTCCAGTTCCTGCAGCTCTCTGGATAGAACTTTTGGACTTATTCCCAGAGCTGTCTCCTGCAGATCTTTGAACCGCATTGTTTCGTAATGATACAAATTATGGAGAATACAGAATTTCCACTTGCCACCCAATAATTCAATGGCATCTTTAAGCGCCAATATTTTTTCTTTACTGATGTCATTTTTTTTGGCACTCATAGTATAGTTACTTTCCAAAAGGTAATGGATAGTAAAGGTAAAGTTTCTTTCACATAATTTTACACTGTAAAAAAAAAATAAAAATGAAAGTAACAGTAATTGCCAACATTTCGGCTAATGGTAAAGTATTATTATCCGATCATCCACATCATCAGTTGCCACCAGAAGCAATGGATTTTTATGTAGAATTCGCAAAAAAAGTTGGGAACCTTGTCATAGGTGTAAAAACCTTTGAAAATTTTTTAACCTTCCCACAGGAAGTCAAAGGACATTTCAGCGGAATAGAAATCGTAATACTTTCTGAAAAACCCTATACATCAAAAGGCTACAAAACCGTTGAGAGTCCCGAAGAAGCTATTGAATATATGTCAGAAAAGGGGTTGCACGAAATGGCAGTTGGCGGTGGAACACGTGCTTTTAATGCTTTTATAGACAAAGATTTGGTGACAGACATTTATTTTAATATTCATCCACTCATCACAGGAGTTGGCGGTGTTTTAGGAAACAACAGTGAACTGAACTCAAAATTTAAACATAAAGAATATAACCTTAAAGACGGTTTCCTTCAACTGCATCTAAGTAAAGAAGACTGAATAACAACGATCTAAAAAAGGTGAATACAGTCTCAGATATATTCTTGACGAAAAAAATATGAATAACCGAGATCAATTATTAACATTACAATCTATCTATTAACAGACCCTCGCTACCGCACGATTGTATCATATGGTTTTGGCTTTTAGATTATATTATTAGAATGTTTAATTTATAATACTTGAACCACATGAAAGGATTCGTGCGGTAGCGAGGGGGCAGCGGGGAGCTTACCGCAATATACCTGAAATAATATCGTCAATTCATACATTCATCTGACTAAAATGCTGGATGCTGCACACCTTATTCTTGAAAGTCGAAGAAAGAAATAAAGAGCGTTAAGCTGCTCAAAGTCTAGTGTGATCGTTGTTTTACATTTAATTCTACGTCATTGATGAAAACAATCTAAAAATATTAACACAATTGGATCTGTTTTATATTAGAGCAATGTGTAAATTTGGATATTATCTGCCATTTTGCAGAACATACAAACTGACAAAAAAATAAGATATGGGTTGGAAAGCATCAGCTATAATAATTAATAAACCGACACAGGTAGACAACGAAACGCTACTAACAGAGCTAGGATTTAATAATCTGACAAGAATTGAGGATGAGCCTTTTGAAGTTGCTATTAATCCTGATGACAACAAGGTTTATATCGGTTCATATAAAAACAACTTATTGGTTTGTGCATCCGGCATTCCAACGCAATTTTTTGACGAGAATGAAACCCCAATCGAAAAAACATTCAACCGGATTTTTCCAAATTCTGAAATTTGTTCAATAGTATTACATAGTGCAATTAACTTGTGGGGATATTCAGTGACAAAGAATGGAAAAAAAATAAGAGCAAGAGCAGGCAATTCAGATGATGGAACATTTGTGGAGATTGGTGAGCCGCTTGACGAAGAAAAAGAACTTTTAAGTAAATCTAAATTAGATGAAAACGGAAATAAAGTTTATGTATTAGACGAATTTCCTGACGAAACATTTAGTGAAGATCAGGTTGGAGAAAACTTTGTTTTTTTAATTTGTAAAAGATATTTTGATCAAAAGCTTGACAGTGCACACGATTTGCTCTTTAAAACAACTTTAACAGGATACCAGTATTGAAAAATCGAGCAAGATGAAATACAACCTTTTTAACAGGCAACAGAAGAAAAAGCTTGGTGAAAATTTTGGTAATCAGACTTTTCTGGCCTATTTTGATACCACAACCAATAAGGTACAGCAGTTATCCTCCAATATGATTCCCAGAAGACACTCTGACGTCTTTTAACCAAATCAGCTATTAAAAATACAGGTAGCAGATATCAGTGATAGTACACTTGCCAATACAACCAGTGAAAACCGCGTATTGGAAACAAAAGTTTATACCAATGCACATAGAGACGGTTTTATCATCAGCAATAAAAATAACAGCAATCAGTTTGCATACACGGTTTACTCCACAGATGGGAAGCAGGTCAGTAAAGGTTTTGCCTATTACAATAAAATGATAGATCTGTCCAGAGTACAGCCTGGAAATTATATTTTTAGTTTTAAAAATGAGAAAGGGATTTTGCAGCAGGTTAAAATTTTCAGATAATACCCCTAAATGCTATTGATGATAAATTGTGATCTGGAAACAAATTTTGAGTAATAAAATCATCTTTAAATTCTTAGATTTGAAAACTTATAACTACACTATGACTGCTCAGGAACTTGAATTATTATTATCTGCAAGAGTTCAAACATTTGATCTGAAAAAGACAGCATTCGAGACTCTTCATAAAATACTCTCAGAAAATCCTGAAGATGCAGTTGGTGGTTTTGAACTCAATGAAATCACCTTACAGTTTGACGGATATCAATATCTGGTCAACAAAAGATATAGTGGTCCAATTATCAGAACACGCATAGGCCTATATGTGAAAAACGAAATTTATCTTAGTGATTTGGAACCTATCGGTTATTACGAGCTTGAAACAGATTTGGATGGCGAAATTATTGACGATTGGTTTATCATAGAAAGTGAAAAGTATATAAAAGACATTGATATCATTTCACATTTTCAACACATGCATCAAAAGATGCCGCTTCAGTATTTGAAAAGAAATCATGTTCAGTATAAATTTATTCCTACATTTCCTTAGTAGGAACATTATTCATAAGCAAAGAATTTCAGGGAGCAGGAATCTTTATTCACAGAGCACAACTCTTTTTAGAAACAGATTCCCCCTCACTTGATGAAGTTTATTTAAAGGAGTCAAAGAAATTTTTGAAAATGATAAGTGATTATCTGATAGAAAATAATCTGATATCTGAAGAGTTGAAACAAAAATTAACCCAATAACCTTGGTCTCAAAATTACAAATGGAAGATATTTTTAGAAACTACGAAAAAACAATATCCCGAAAACACAGCATTGGCTTTACACCTAAATATAAAGAAGAATTCAGAACATTTGTGAACGAAGCTCTTTTCATCGCTATTGCAGAAAAAACATTTGAAAAACTAGGTTGGGATCTGGTGTATAAAGACGATTATAATGTAGAAGCAAAATATAAAGTTACAGGTTGGATAAACGGGCGTTGGACTGAAATTATTACAGCGAACTATAAGAATGGTAATGTTTCAGTAAAAAGTGAATCCTTAGGAAACGAAATATGGGATAATGGGAAAAATTCTAAAAGGGTTAAACTATTTATTTACGCTTATCAGGAAACCTTAAAGACTTTTAATATACAAGCACTTAAGGATCTCGAAAAGGAAATAGAAAAGAAAAACAATTGGGATGATTATATCATTCCTGAAACCCTACCACAACCCAGGCCAACAAAAACTCCAAATATAACATTACCAATTATTGGTGGCATATGCATTTCCTTGATAACCGGTTTTTTGGTCGCGCTGCTTTCGATAAAAGGGGTATACTTTATTGGATTATTTGAATTCCTTGTGGCAACAGCTCTTGTCTTTGTAATGAAGTATGTACTTAGATTCTCAAACTATACTGATTTTAATAAGTTACAGTATCTGTTTGGTGCAATGATACTTTTAACCTACATTTCAAACCAATATTTCCAATATGAAGTTATTTTGAATACAAATAATCTTGAGAGAATTGGATTTTTGAATTTTTTACACATAAGATTTTTACAAGGTTTTATAATAAACAAGATAAACACCGGATGGATTGGATGGATTGTTAGCTGGATTATACAGCTTGGGTTAACCGGTATTTTTGTATATTTCAAACTAGCTAATGCGCTTACAAAATATGTTATTGAAAGAGTACCGCCAGAAGTAGTTGACTTTACATTTTATCATCTGTTAAAAGATAAGTCAGAGGAGGAAGTCAGATCCGAGCTTGCTAAAAAGGGATGGTCGGATATACAACATCAAAATGAAGCTTTTGAAGCAATTGGAGGTCATCAAAATGTAGTAACATTGAGAAGGGTTAAGTAATACTAATTAAAACAAACACTAAATCATAAAGCCATTGAAAACAAAATTATTATTCCTTTTATTTTTGGGCTCATTGTCAGCCCATGCACAAACACTTTATTTTAAAAATCTCGCTAATATGTCTGCAGGTAGGGGTGCCATAACCAGTGTAATTGTAAATGACAATATATATGTGAGCAATGGATATCAGGAAAAAGGAGGTATCGCCAATTATATTGAGAAATATAATATTACTGATAACAGCTGGAGTATTCTCAATTCTACTCTATTTACCAAAAAATTTGCTAATTCTGAGACTTATAATAATAAAATATATATTTTTAATGGTTGGGGAAATAGCCATCTTGAAATTGTAGACCTTGCCACCAATACAATAACGAAGGGGGCTGTTAATCGTTCCTATACAGGAAATGCAGGTTCTGCCATCCATAATGGCAAAATATATGTGTTTGGTGGCAGCGGATTAAGCGGAGCCAAAAACACCGTATTTTCTAATAAATTTCAGGTGTACGATATCGCTTCAAATACCTGGAATTCATTACCGGATATGCCCACAGCCAGAGAAACAAAGGGCAAAATTGTTAATGATAAGCTTTATGTCATTGGTGGTTTTAACGGTACCCCATCCCGTCTGATCAATGTATACGACCTCAACACTAATCTTTGGATCAAGCAATATACAATGCCTGCTGGTATATCGGGACACGCATTAGCAGTATCCGATAATAAGATTTTTATTGTAGGTGGTTTTAATAATCAAACTTTTCTGGCCTATTTTGATACGACAACCAATACATTCCATCAGTTATCATCCAATATGATTCCCAGAAGACATGCTGCAGCGGAAGTATATAACAATAAACTGTACATCATCGGTGGAAGTACAACGTCTCTCACCAGCTCAGCTATTAAAAGCATACAAGTGGCAGATATTAGTGAGAGTATACTTTCTGCAAATACATCCAATGAAGATCATGAAACTAAAACAAGGGTCTATACCAATGCAGCCAGAGATGGTTTTGTAATCAGTAATAAAAATAATAGCAATCAATTCGAATACACCATTTTCTCAATGGATGGAAAACCAATCAGCACAGGGTTTGCCTATTATAATAAAAATATAGATTTATCAAAAGTCCGAAGTGGAATTTACTTTTTTAGTTATAAAAATGAAAAGGGGGTTTTACAACAGGTTAGAATTGTAAGATAATCCTTTCCCCCTTGAGAGTATCAGAATTAAAAGTTCACAGAATAATTCGTAGACAATCAAAAATAGTTGACAAGTATGGCAATAGAATTTTTGAAGAATATGAATATGATTTCAAATACAATCCCTATTTTAAGAATAGTGAAATGCAAAGATTATTTGCAAAAATCATTGATATATTGCCATTTATTTTAATCTTAATTTTTCTTTGTAACCTGACAGCTCTTCAAAGTTTATTGTGGTCTGTTGTACTAGTTATGATGTATGGAGCAATTAGTGAAACTATCTTTGGAAAAACTTTAGGAAAAAAAATATTTAATCTAATCGTAATCGATGATTTTGCCCATAAACCATCATTATCAAGATCATTAAAACGAAATATTCTCTGCTTAATAAATTTCTTTCCCACATTTACAGATCAACAAGACAGAACTGGAGTTTGGATAACAGTAATGAATTTTAATATGTATTTAAATAACAAATTTGCGAGGACCTATATTATAAAAGAAAAAATGTTGAAAGAAATAGAAGAAATGCTGGAAAAGCAAGCATAAAGATTGTGAAAAGTAAATTCAGAATTTAAGAATGCAGAACTTTAAAAAATCATTTCAAATAGTGTATGGATAAATGTATAGTTGCCCGATTTTTTTTTTTAAGCTCCTTCTGCTAATAGTAAAAAACAATAACTGGCAATCGCACACTAAAAAACACTATGATTAAAATGAATTTAAACTTTAGTGATATGAGCTACGCAAAGTCTTCCGACTTTGCCAGTAAAATAGGTAATCCAAAGTTTGGAGACTTCGGAGAGCAAGCAGAAATTATAAAAACAGCTAAAAATGATTAAAAATATTAAAGATTTAATTCCAAAAAATAAAGATGATTTATCTACAGCTGAAAAACTAACCAACTATTCCTACGACGATGTAAAAGAAATTATTCCGAATTTACTCGAATGGCTGCAAGACTTTAACTGGCCAGTGGCAAAACCTGTTTCAGAATACTTAGAAAGCATCAATGATAAAATTACAACAGACTTACTTTCGATTTTAAGAAGCAACGAAGATGAAGTATGGAAATATTGGATTATTACTATTTTTGGCCCTATAACTCAAAGTCATACTATCAAAAATGAAATAATTCGGATTGCTACTTCTCCAACAAAAAATGAGATCATTCAAGAAGTAGATGAAGTTGCGAAAGGAATTGTGAATAATAGAAATTGGATATAAAAAACTATTGACACCCAATTCCTCAAAGTCTTACGACTTTGAGCAAAATAAAAAATTCTCAAAATCACGAACAAAAAACTAAACATGCAATCTTGTAAACAACTCCTCTTACTTTCCATTATTCTGTTACTTCTAACGAATAATACATGGGCACAAACAAACAGGATCAACCAAATTGATTCTCTGATGAAACGGTCAAATCAGATGGGTGACTTTAACGGAAATGTTTTAGTGTCAGAAAATAGTAGAATTATTTACCATGCTTCTTTCGGCTTCACTGATGCTACAAAAACAAAGAAATTAACAACTGATTACAGGTTTAATATTGGTTCTATTACCAAAGAATTTAGTGGTGTCGCATTGCTTCAATTGCAGGAACAGGGAAAATTAAAAATAGAAGATCATGTTTCCCAATATATTCCGGAATTACCCAAATGGGCCAGTGAAGTCACCATAAAAGATTTGTTACAGTATACAAGCGGACTACCCAATGTAAATTGGAAAAAAATTAAAAATAATAAGGACATTTTCGATGATTTAAAATTAATTGACAAACTAGATTTTGTTCCAGGAACTCAATACGATTACAACATGAATAATGTTTTTCTAAGACAGTTTATTTTGGAGCGGATTACGGGAATGCCTTTTAACCTGTATGCAGAAAAGTTCATTTTTAAGCCTTGTAAAATGACATCTTCTGTAATGACTCCTTTTGAAAATGAAAACAACATTGCCAAAGGATTTAATAATGATTCAGTGGCAGACAAAGCGGATCTGCCCCTAACAGGAGGAACTTACTTAACGACTCTGGATTTACTGAAATGGTCAGGCTGTCTTCATTCCAATAAAGTCATCAACGCAGATTCATTATTTGAGCTGGGGCAGCAATTTAACCTACCGGAAACTCAATCTTCTCTAGGACAGGCAAAATTTAAAAACAGAAAACTAATTGAGCATGTACACGATGGGAGATACGGAAACTATGAAGCCTTATTAGTTTCTGATCTCAATAAAAAGCTGACTATTATTCTGCTAGGAAACAATCACAACGGAAAATTATTTGAAATTTCTGATGCTATTGCAGGAATTTTGAAAAACAAAAAAGAAAGATAAGATCATGAAAAAAGCATTTGAATTCCTCAGCCATTTAAAAGAAAATAACAACAGGGAATGGTTTGCCCAACACAAGCCTGAATATGATTTGATTGTGAAAGAAAACAAAGATTTTTTTAATCAGATCTATACTGAACTTCAGGAATATGATAATCCGAAAGGAATTCATATTTTCAGAATTTACAGGGATGTTCGTTTTTCTAAAGATCAGACGCCGTACAAAACCAATTTCGGAGTGGGATATTCCCGTTCAAAACCGATGTTAAGAGGTGGATATTATATTCAGCTGGAACCCGGCAACAGTTTTGTAGGAGGCGGATTCTGGGGACCTGAAACCAAAGACTTACTTCGTCTCCGTAAAGAATTTGAAATCAGTACTACAGAAATCGAAAAGATTACTTCTGACGAAACCTTTGTAAAATATTTCGGAGAGCTCAAAGGTGATTCCGTAAAAACGGCTCCGAGAGGTTTTGATAAAAATCATCCGGCTATAGATTTAATCAGAAAAAAGCAATTCGTAGTCATGCGAAAATTCACCGATAAAGAGGTTTTATCCGATAATTTTCAAAAGGAAGTTGTATTAACTTTACTGGCGATGCGTCCCTTTTTTGATTATATGAGTGAAGTACTGACAACAGACCTCAATGGAGAGCCTTTATTTTAACTCTGAATCAGCTATAATTTTCAGCTACACTATCTCTAAAATACAAATAAAACTCTGAAAATGTAATAATTAGACCACTGAAATTGTTTTTATATAAAAGCCAGTATGAAAAACCTAAACTACAATCTTCTTTTTGTTTTGCTGATTATTTTCTGCCAGGCACAGAAAAAACAGTCACCGGAATTCAAAAGAACCCAAAAAGAATTAACGGATAAACTCGCAAAGATCAGTAAGAATACAAGCTTCAATGGATTTGGAGTGGCGCTGGTGAATGATCGTGATATATTGTATCAAAACGGATTTGGTATTGCCACTTTAAAACCTTTTCAAAAATATGATGAAAACACCGTTCAAAATATAGCCTCGGTTACAAAAACATTAAATGGTATTGCAGTCCTTAAAGCTCAGGAATTGGGAAAATTAAAACTGGATGATCCCGTTAATCAATATCTTCCATTTAAAGTGACCAATCCCTATCATCCGCAAATCCCGGTAACGATCCGGCAATTGACCACCCACACCTCTTCTATCAATGACAATAGCGCCTATTTAAATAATAATGTTGTTTTAAAAGATACTGTCGATCTCGCCAACCATCTACATATTGACATCTCTCCTACCCACTTCAATCCACCTTCTGCAAAAATTTCCATTGAAGAGTTTTTAACTCATGTGCTCAGCGAAAAAGGAAAATGGTATGCTAAAGATGTATTCACCGAAAATAAGCCCGGTGAGATCTTTAATTATTCCAATATTGGAACCACCCTGGCAGCACTGGTTCTGGAAAAGGCAACAGGAATGTCCTATGACACATTTACCGCGAAATATATTCTTGGGCCCTTACAAATGAATCATTCCGGCTGGAAATTTAATGCTGTCAATTTTTCAAAGTATACGCAGACATTTATCAATAAACAAACACCCTACCCCTATTATTCACTCAACACTTATCCTGACGGAGGATTGCTGACCACTTCCAGTGATATGAGCAAATACCTTCTGGAACTGATGAAAGGATATTTTGGAAATGGAAGCATTCTTTCCAAAGAAAGTTATAAAGAATATTTTACGCCACAGCTGAAAGCCGAAAACTTCAAGGACAGAAGCAACAGTGAATACAGCGACGAATACAATATGGGCATCACAATGGGCTTTGGCTCTACCGGAAACTTTGGACACACCGGCGGCGATCCGGGAATGAATTCCGTGATATGGTTTTTTAAAGATCAAAAGATGGGCAGATATTTAATCGTCAATACAGATTGGGATCAAAAAGTTTCGGGAAAAGACCAGAAAGCTATTTATGACCTGCTGGATGAATATTTTATAAAACTGGATGCACTGAGCAGGTTACATTAACATTTATACGTAGATTTGGGTAATAACCAATATGATATGAAAGCTCAGGACATTGAATTATTACTGAAAGAAAGAGTTACGGGATTAGAATTAAAAAAAACAGCATTTGAGAGTCTTACTTATATATTTTTAAACAATGCTGCCGATAAGAATTTTTTATGTGGCTTCGAACAACAGGAAATTAAAACAATGTTTGACGGATACCAATATCTTATTGACAGGCGTTTCGGTAGCTCTATTATTAGAACAAGAATAGGGTTGTATATTGAAAACGAAATTTATCTTGACAATTTAGAACCCATTGGTTATTACGAACTGGAAACAGATTTGGATGGTGAAGTATTAGACGACTGGTTTGTTATTGAAAAAGAAAAACATTGAAATAGTGTGAATGCTACGATGAAACAAACAACACTAAAACATACTGTATGGACAAAAATGAAAAAGAGCGAAGAAAACAAATCCTAAATGAGCTGAGACAAAAGCAGCAGGAAAAATTTGAAGTTACAGATTATCTGGTGGTAATCAATACCGACGAAAATGGACTACTAGATGATATAGCAATGGAAAGCTAACCTAAAAAACTAAGATATTTTTATTAAAAAAAAATAAAACACTAATGTCAAATGCTGAAAAGGTAATTAACGAAATCGATACATTTTTAGAAAAGTCGATGCTCAAAACCTCTACAATCACCGGAGAAGAATTCATCAGTTTTATAGAGGAAAAATGGGAAGAAGCTGATGATAAAAAATATGATATTTATCAGGCTTACATTATAAGCAGCCGGATGATCAACGAATACATCCGGGAAAAAGATTTTGAAAATATGATGAGGTGGCTGGAGATTTCAGACCGCCATTCCGCTGCTCAGAAAGATGCTTCTTATATCCGGAATTATTATACCGGAGAATGCTGCCTGGAATGTGGCAATGAAGAAAAAGCCCTGGAGTATTTCAATTTATGTTATGCTGAAAATCAGGATTATATTTTTTCAAGGGCCCCTTTTTGCTATGAATTTTTCAATAAACATCTTGATGAGCCAAGAGACTTGCCTGATCATGCAGAAAGTGATGATGACTATCTCGATCTTAGTATCGAACTGAAGTATTGGCAGACTTTCTTCGATCAGGAAGATCCTGAATTTTATTATGAACTCCTGGATGAGGAAGATGAATATATGGACGAGCCAACCCAGGAACAGCAAAACGGATTAGAATATTTACAAGAAAACCAGGAAATCATCCTAGAAAAAATATTGACTGATCTTTTAAAACAGTACCCTGATTTACAAAAAAATTACAACTATTCTGAAGAAGATAAAACTGATTTCATGCCTGATTTAAAAGATATACAAGGTTTTGCCAGTCTTTTATCACCCACTTATTTTTATATTACCTCAATAGTTAGAGATCACTACCCATACATCGGTTTAGGCTTTTCGTGTTCCTGGGACAGCGAACATGGGTTGGGAGTTATGATTCATAAAGACCGGATTATAGAAATAGGAAGCGCAGCCACGGCATTTGACAGCTGGGCAGCGGAAAAGGACGTAAACAGTATCAACAGCTAGTTTTCTTACCTGGAGAATAGGAAATGATAGGAAAGCTCAGAAACCACTCTAATTTTTTGAAGTGGTTTTTTGTTTTGTTAACTTTATGAATGTATTATTGTAAAAAATTATTGCCATGTACATTCAGGTTTCTGAAGATTTCAAAAAGAAGAGTAAATCCGCTATTCTTGCGATTAGCATTTTCGTTCTTGTATATATCCTTATGTTTCTTTTTACCATTATTTTGGCTGTAGCCTGTATTGGTGGAGGGATCTTACTTATCATCACCAAACCCATGTTCTTAACCCTCATGTTGGGAGTAGGAGCTGCAGGAACAGGCGTTTGTGTTTTCTTTTTTATCATCAAATTTTTATTCAAGAAACATATCAACGACAGAAGTTATCTTACAGAAATTACAAGAACACAGGAACCTGAGCTTTTTAAAATGATTGATGAAATTGTAAAAGAAGCTGAAACGGATTTCCCTAAAAAAGTATATCTATCCTATGATGTAAATGCCAGTGTTTTTTATGATTCAAGTTTTTGGAGTATGTTTCTTCCAATAAAAAAAAATCTGACCATAGGCGTTGGATTAATCAACACCTCTACTAAACAGGAATTAAAAGCTGTTCTTGCCCATGAGTTCGGACATTTTTCGCAGCGTTCTATGAAGGTGGGAAGCTATGTGTATAACGTGAACCAGATTATTTTTAATCTTGTTAATGATGATCAATCCTACCGGAACTCTATAGAAAGCTGGGCAAGTATGAGTGGTTATTTTTCCATTTTTGCAGCGATTTCCCTTTTTATAACCAATAAAATACAATGGGTTCTTTCGAAAATGTATTCTTTTGTCAATATCCGTCATATGGCGCTTTCCCGAGAAATGGAGTTTCATGCCGATGAAGTGGCTGCCCATATTGCAGGTTCCGTTTCATTGGAAGAATCTCTTCTCAGAATAGAACTGGCAAGCAACTCCTATAACAATGTGATTAGTTTTTACGATGCCAAGGTTTCCAAAAATCAGGCGAGCAAAAACATTTATAAAGAACAGTCTTTTGTGATGAATTTTCTGGCCACACAAAATGAACTGGAAATGAAACATGATCTTCCTAATGTAAAACTTTCAGAATCTGGCCTTTTTAACAAGTCTAAATTGATGATTGAGAACCAATGGGCATCGCACCCTTCTCATGAAGAGCGTATCGCAAGACTTCGAAATCTTAATATTATAAAGGATACCGACAACGGACACGCCAAAAACTTATTCCAGGATTTTGAAAAAACTGAAGAAAAACTTACTGCAAAGCTCTTTTCAAGGGTTAAATACCAAAAAGAAAGAACTGAACTGGAACTGAACGTTTTTAAAACAGAATTTGAGGAACAATACAACAGGGATTCTTTCGACAAAATTTTCAACAGTTATTACGATAACAAAAACCCTGATTTTACCATTCAGGAAAACACTACCACAAAAGATCTTCTTTTTGATGATCTTTTCAGCAAAGAAAAAGTAGAATTAGTCTATACCCTGATCGCTCTTGAAAGTGATAAAAAAACAATTGAAGCTATTGTCAATAAAGAATTGGTTTTAAAAACATTTGATTACGACGGAAAGAAGTATACTGCTCAGGAAGCTAAAAAACTGATTCCTGAAATTGACCATTCTATTTCTGAAATACAAAAACAAATTCAGCAGAATGATTCCGACATTTATCACTATTTCTTTTCCTCCTCAAATGATTCCGGTAAAAAAGCTGAATTTATAAATGCTTATCAGCTTCTTTCAGCATATGACAACAGCTATGAGGAAAAATTAAAGGTTTATACAGATATTGCTCAGGCAGCAGCCTTTATGAGCACGAAAACGATGCCTGAGCAGATCAAACGAAATTTCCTGAATCTAAAACCATTGGAGGATACATTAAAAAATGAAATCAGGCCTTATTTAGAAAATACTGCTATCTCATTTTATCTGGAAGAACAGGAAATAAAAGATCTGCACTACTATATTGACAACAATTTAATGTACTTCAACAATGACCATTATATTGATACCAATCTGCAGCTTCTGATGAGAGCCATTAATGTCTACCCTTACCTTCTCAACAGGAAGTATTTCCTTATGAAAAAAGACCTTTTGCATACAATGAAAGAATTGGAAAATTCTGGTTATACGGAGAAGGTGAATTGATATTTTAACTTTATAACGTAACTTTTTTAATTATCCGGCATGGAAGTATTGATTCATTTTCTTTTTGAGATCGTAAAAATTGTAATACTCAGTGTCGTATACTCCTTAGTACTGTTTATTGTTATTAAAATGTTCAGTAAAAAGCAGACCAAAGATTTTAAACTATGGTTAAAGATGAATCTTTTGATTTATATTCTTTTATTCATTTTTATGTTTACCCATTGGGGAAATCATGGGTTTGGAGATAGTGCCCGTATTCCGTTAAAAAAGGGGTTAGCTCTGGAAAATATTGACTGGGTCCCAGTCGCATCCATAGAAGATATACAAACGGAAAACCAATCACCACTTGAAACGACAGAGTTTCTAATTGTTAGTGATAAACTTTTAGGGAACCTACAAAGTAATTTCTATGATTATTCAAACCAATATTTTATCCTTGATTTAAAAAGTGAAGAATTAATAGAATTTGAAAATGAAACAAAATTCGATGTTTATCTTTATAAAAATAAATTACCTGATCGTAGCAGTCTTTTAGGTTTTGAAAAAAATTACAACCAATATTGGAGTGGTTGGCGGTTTTGGCTCCTTCCATAAATTCAAAGGATTACTACTTGTCCCAATTTATCTTCATTGCCTCATTTTGTGAATTTTTTTATTAATTTAGATCTCTGAATTAATAACGTTCCTCGTTAAAAAACATACTAGAATACGATCTTAACAATGAACACAAAGCTGGATACCATCCTATTTTATGTAAAAAACATTGAAGTGATGAAAAACTTTTATGTTGAAAACTTTAATGTGAAAGTCATTGAAGAAGATCCTGTTTGGGTACTCCTGGATGCAGGAGGTGTAAACCTGGCATTTCATAAAATCGGAGATCAGTATCTTGAAAAAATAGATGAAGGATATCTATATGACAACAATACCAAAATAGTTTTTACAGTTGACCTTGATATAGAATCTGCCAGGAATGAACTTCTTTCAAAAAATGTTCAGATGAGAAAAATCAAAACATTTGAAAACTATGATTTTTGGTTATGTGACGGAACAGATCCTGAAGGGAATGTATTTCAGTTAAAAAGTAAAAAAATAAAATCCCCATTTTAAAATGAAACAAGTAGTATTAGATTTAGCCATCACTTTAGACGGGTTTATTGAAGGCCCCAACGGAGAAACCAACTGGTGTATTATGGATGATGACATGGATTTTGACGGTTTTCTCTCAAGTATTGACACTATTTTTTATGGAAGAGTAAGCTATGATGCCTGGGGAAATTATCACCCGGAAGAAAATGCTACTCCGGAAGAGCAAAAACTTTGGGAAGCTGTTCACTCAAAAAATAAATTTGTGTTTTCAAGCCAACACAGAGAAGATAAAAATGCAACCTTTATCAATGCTGACATTAAAGAACAGGTTTCAGAAATCAAAAAACAAGGTGGAAAAAATATCTGGTTATATGGAGGGGCAAATCTCATTACAACTTTTATCCAGGACAACCTGATCGATGTTTACAGAATTTCTGTCCATCCAATTGCTTTAGGTAGTGGAAAGCCTCTGTTTAAGGATTTAAAAGAGCGACTCAATTTAAAATTAATAAAAACCAATGTTTTTAAATCCGGAGTGGTACAGCTTATTTATACTCCTCACTCATGAAAAAAATAATTATTATTAGCTGTATAATTCTGGCTGCCGTTTTCTTTAATTATCCTGTTTTTGACAGCGAAGGAATATCTTATATCATTATTCTTTGCTGTTTCGTTGTGATTACTTTTTCTACAGCAAAGATTTATAATCCTGATAAGGAAGACTATCAATCTGTTGAAAAAGAAATGGATTGCTTACTTCAATATGGTGGAACTTTTAATCAAGATGATTCTATGAAAATTAACCTTGGAAATTGTGATAAAAAATGCCAAGAAATTTACTACCCACAGCCTTATTTTAAAATTAAAAGTGGTTTTGTATACCCTAAAAAAGCTTTTGAAATTAATGATATATTAGCCTATCGGTTAATAACTTCTACTTGGAAATCTATAGAGTAAAAGAGGTTAAAAAATAATTTATTAATGATCGATTAATTAACTTAGATTATCATCTTGTAACTGATCTATTTATGAAAAACAACCCAATCATATTGAAGATTTTTATTATTATTCTTTTGCTTGTGAATCGAGATTTCAATGCACAAAATTTATCTACTGAGATGTTTACCAATCAAAACAGTATTGACTCTCATTTTGTTGCTGATCAAAAGATTAAAAAATTATTTCCTAAAAATGAAAAAAAATTGATTCAGCTCATTATTAAAACAGACAATGATTCCATTCATTCTATTTATATAAAAAACAACCAAAATAAAAACATACAACTAATTCCTCAAGACAATAGTTTATACCTTATCCAGGAAGCTTTAACCAAAGATAAACAATGGCAACCCATCGAATTTTGGGGATATTCTACCTGTGGTAATAGCTATGATAAAACAATGTTATTTTTTCCTCAACAAATAATAAGGCTGTCTTCTCGGAGATATTCCGGAGAGTTTCAAACTCGGATTCGTTTTAAACTTTTACTAGATAAACAGGTTTACTATTCTAATTCTGTACGGTCTGCAATTAGTCCTGAAAAATTTAAAAAATCAAAATGGTTTAACGAAATAAAGGAAATGTATGGAAAATATAATACTCAGGATATAGAAAACAAATTGTTTCTAAATACTTCTCTGTGAATAATAGACTGTAGTTTTTTTTCGTTGAAAATAACAGCTAAAAGAATAAGAGCAGAAATCCAAATTCACAGCGATGTTCAAAACTATAAAAGCCTTTTCCTTTTTTAACAGATAGTATTTTTCATATTATCTTTTTTATTAATTTGGGAGTATTTTAATTGTATATATGATTGAAAATCATGGATGTACTTTGATAGGCACTTTGGCCCATAAAATTGAATATAAACCAACCAAAATATAAACTATTATGAGCTTAAAAACATTAGTCACCAAAAGCGTTCAGTACAACACCTGGGTATTCAACAAATATCTTGACTGGTTATCCACAAAATCCGATGAACAGCTTAACCAGGAAACCATTTCAAGTTTTCCGACCATCCTGAAAACATTACACCATATCTGGCAGACCCAGGAATACTGGTGGAGTTATATTTCTGAAAATAATGACTTTGATTTTGCACAGACGGCAGCTACAGATAGTAAAGAAGAGGTTTTTAACGCCTTAAGAAACAACTCACAAAAGCTTGTGGATTATGTAGAAAACTTATCTGAAGAGGATCTGGAAAAAAATATAAAAGTTGAATCCCAATGGTTCCAATGTGATTTTACAAAATATGAATATATTCAACATATTATTATCCATGGAACTTTTCACCGTGGGCAGATTGTAACAATGGGAAGAAATATAGGAATAACGGACGCCCCAATGACAGATTTTAATTTCTGGAATATTTATAAAGATCAAAAATAATTTCTCTACAGTCTCCAAAACATCACAACAAACCTATGAGGTTTCAGCTCCAACTACGATACCTGCAAAATATATTTATCTTACACTAAGCTTTTCCGCAAGATTAAAATCGTATTTTTCTAAACACATCAATTGCTGTGAATAAAATGTGGATAACTTTTTTATCACCTAAAATCCAGCCTACAAAAAATGTTCTAAAATCCAGGCAGTGAGATCCTTTATTGACGTATATATTTTAAACATTGTAGATAACTTATCCACAATCGCTTCATGGATTCTATTAAAAATAAGATCCCTTCAATACCATTACACATATAAAATATTTTTATTCATAATTATTTATTATTGTTTTTTGTAAATTGCAATAACAAAAAAAATCACCAAATAAAGAAATATAATAATAAAATAAAATTTATACTGCAAAAAAGTTCAAAAACCTAATATCAGTTTTTCGTACTTACGGATTTCTTATCAAAATTGTAAAACTGAATGATAATAACTTCGTTCACATCCCCTTATCAAACACAAAAAGATTCTATAAACAAATGAAAATAAATTTAATAACCCAACACTTTTATTCCCATGAAAACAACCGACATTCAAGAAAACATTATCCCCTACATAGGGGAGACAGCTCCTTACATTTCTATTCCTGAAAACATCATTGTTAATAACCATAGAATAGAAACAGAAATAACAGACTGCAATTTCAAAAATGAAAATTTTTCCAATTTATTAAAAATACTGGCATCTTTGGGAAGCTGCAGTCTATACCAACTTTTAAATAACACCTCAAAAGAAAAAATTTATTTTTTAGGCGAAAAACTGAGGATTAGAAAATTATCTTATAAGACTGCCCTTGATACGGTATCAGTTGTCTGTGAGAGCTTCCTTGAATCCAATAGAAAAGGTAAATCTCACTTAAATGTAAAAGACACCCATTCAGGAGAAATCGTATACTCTTTCGAATTGGATTATTATATCATAGCAGAGGATACATTCAAACTTTTTTATAAAGATTATTTCAATAACACTCCTGTAGAATATCATGATGAGAAGCTTCCGGAATGCCAGATCATCCGCACAGAAGACAAGCATCAGTTCACGATCTCAATAATGCCTTTTACTCCCAATCAATGTAAGGGCCATTTTGAAAATTATCCTATTGTACCCTTTGTATTTGTTGCGAACTGCGTATTAAAAGAGATATTCAATTTCCTGGAAAATAAAGACTCCTACGAGATAGACAGTTTGGAAGGCTACGCTTCTAAGGCTATGCCAACAGGAAAAGGATTTATGATCGAAGTTTTCCATCAAAAGTTTTTAAAAGATCTTATTTATTTCAAATGCGAAATAAAGGATACCTCAGGAAATTCATACGCCGTCATTATTATCAATATAAAATCAAAGAATAAAAATTAAATCCAAAAAAAAATAAACACTGCATTAATGTGGTGTTTATTTTTTGGCAGTACCTATAACAAGATATTAATGACCCTTAAGCAGATTTGAATCGGGTTAAAAAAAATAACAGACAGGAATTTTTGTACCTTACTACAGAAAACCAATCCAGTTAGTAATGAAAAATCATCTCTTTATTTTGTTCATTCTTTTTTATATTCCGTGTTTGTCACAGGATAAAATAACATTATCCCACGCTTCCCAACATGAAAATTTTATTGAGATCGGTATAGAAATAGATAAACCAACCGGTAAATTTGACCTCATAGATCTGGATACAATGATGGTTACAGACCATAAAAAGAACATACTGAAAGAAAGTAAAGAATATCCTTTAAATTATAATTACAACAATGGAACAAATAAAATAAAACATTATTACATTCCTGATAAAAAGTTCAAAGCAATAGACATATCCGGAATCCTTAATTATTTTACGCCATCAGAAGCAAACAACTCATACTTTAATTTAGGTCCTCTTAAAAATATAGTCCGAAACACGAATCTGATTGATAAAAAAATAACAGAAAAAAGTCCATCCCTTTATTTTAGCATCCTGGATTCCACAGCCATCAACAAGGTTTTTCCTGATTTCCAATATAGATTGGATGATGATAAAGATTATGCAAAAATAGACTTCGAAAGCTTTGATATTATGTATGCGTACAGGTATAACAATAAGCAAAAACTCATATATTTCATCAACGACGATATGGACCCCGGGTACAATACCTTAACCTTACATGATAAAAAAACAGGCATTATTTATAAACTGGTTAAATTAAAGCGTGACATGTCTTCTTCCGAGAAAGATCAAACCAATGTGGAGCTCATGATAGAAAATGAACAGTCCATCAGGAGAATCCCTTTTGAATTGAAAGATATAATAGTGAATAAAAATTAAATAAACGATGAATATGATAAAGTCTCCAGTATTGCTATTCTGCAGCTATTTTCTATTGTACTCTTGTTCCGGTCCGGCACCTGCGTCAAAAATCACAGCTATTTCTGAGGTAAAGGCGGAAATTGAAATTTATCAAAGCTTAACAGATAAAAATGATAATATCGTTACTGTAATTTTATATGATAAAAAAAATAAAGAGATAGGCAACGAGTCTATCAACATTTGGGTCAATCAAAAGGCAACAGATTACCAAATCATGCAAAACTTATATTATACCAAAAAACACTATTACCGAATTGAACATATACAGCCTGAAAACGGGCAGTATGATCTTCAGATACAATTGGCCAATGGCAAGAAGTTCTTTCTCGGAAATGCTACCGCACTTACCACGAGTAGTCCCAACAATATTATCTATAACAAGGAAGCTTCTCTGAACCAGGACTTTTCTATACAGTGGTCCAATCTGTATGATGTAAATAGACTCTGCATTTCAAAAAGTGTTGAAATAGAAAACAAGGAGAATACTAACATTCATTCTTTTATAGAAGGACCTACAGACACTATAAGGATTAATGCTGATGGAGATTATCAGATAGCATGGGAAAAATTATTATTTAACCCTAAAGAAAAACTCAGTACCATGAGCTTTACATTTATTGCACAGAAAAAGGGTACACTTAATCCCCTGTTGCTAAAAGGAAGCAGTATAAAAATCTGGGGTGAACATCAAAAACGAACCTCTTTCAAATAAAAATATTTATATTTACTTACCGTAAGATCATCTGTTGTTTTCTGATTCACCTTTACATCTCCTACAGATGATCAATCAGAATAGCAAAATCATAAAATATACTTTTCAATGTACAATACTACGATCCAAAAAGAATGGTTCTCAGAAGGAGAACGCTATGCTAAAGAAATTAATGAAATGGTTGAGTTTGGCGAAAAAAACGGCTGGGAAAACTGGAAAGGTGATGAACCGGAGGATAAAAGAGCCCATTTAGCCCCGGAAGTATTTGAATTACTTACAATAGCCAATCAAAATGGCGAAACAGAGCTATTCAGAGCACAGTTTCCACCGGCCCACACTCCAATTATTCCATTAATGAAAGAAAAATCTCAAAGTATTGAGCAGTTACATTTCATTAGTGGTCAGAAAATTGTTTTCCTTACCGGTACCTCATATGAAAAAAGACAGGCTTATGTACTTGATCATGATAACATCACAATGCTGGATGAATCTATTCATGCCATTGGAAAATCTAAACAGGGAAATATTTTTGCCATAGCCACTCCCGGAAAAATATCTGTTTATAAAGATTGGAACGGAGAAATCATCAATGAGTTTACGCTCAGTGAAACCGAAGATTCCGGAATTACAGAGATGATACCCTTCAATGATGGAAGTAAAGTTCTTATCGTTTCTTCAAACGGAATCCATCTGATATCCAAAGAAGACAAAAAACTTATTCACCCAGTCAATGAAGACAATGATGAAGACTGGACTTCGCAAATTGACATGGAGAACGCAGCTTTATCTCATGACAATACTTATATTGCTGTGGGCGATCAGGGCTATGATCACAGAATATTAGATGCGGAAGGAAATACGTTAGGATCTATCGGGCCACAATCTTCCTATCCTCATTTTTGTCTGTTTGCAAAAGATGACAGCCAACTGATTACCAATTCCTGTCACTTCTATAATGGCATCACCATCGGAATCAATTCAGATCAGTATGTAGGAGCAGATATCGAGGCATACACAGAAAGTGATGATTTCACTTTCATTGATGAAGAGATGAGAATCTATGCAGGAGTGGCTATGAATGACCATTATATTCTTGGTGATGCCTATGGCTATATCAAAGCATTTGACAAAAACGGAAACCAGCTTTGGAGGTATTTCCTGGGATCAACAATTTCCGGAATGACTATTTCAGACAATGAGGAAACACTTTGGGTAGCTGCCCATTCCGGGATTTTACATAAGCTAAGACTTAATAAAGGTCAGAGAGACACCCATACCATAGGTAACGGAAAACATTATGAAGAATTCAGGTTACTGATCTGGAAAGATGAACCACAGATCTGGAAATGGTAAGTTTTAGATCCAGATCCTATGACATCTAAAGCTTTATTTAACATAAACTACAAACCATTACAACTACTTATATGGAAAAATACGCAGTCTCAGCAGACGGACAAAAAATTTATTATAAAGAATCCGGAAGCGGAAAAATATCAGTCATCTTTGTACATGGCTGGTTGGGAAATGCTCAATGGTGGGAAAGCCAACAGATCTATTTTAAAGATCAATACCATATTGTGCAGCTTGATTTAGCCGGCCATGGGAAATCTGATGCATCAAGACAGGATTGGACAAGCGAGCAATATGCTAATGATATTAAAGCTGTTGCAGATGAAATTCATTCCTCAGATATCATTCTTGTGGGGCACTCTATGTCCGGAGCCTACGTGCTTGAAGCAGCATTAAAAATTCCACAGGTGAAGGCTCTTGTTTTAATTGATACCCTAAAAGATCTTGATGAATCTTTTACAGAAGAACAGGTTGAGCAATTTCTGTTTACCCATTACCGTAATGATTTTAAAAATGCTGTGGAAAATATTCTTCCTCAATATTTATTTACAGAAAAAACACCTGTTGAAGTAAAAGAAAGACTTTCCTATGAATTCCTTCAAAATGAAGCGGAAACAGCAGTTAATTTACTCAAACCATTATACAAAACAGATTTTAAAATAATTGCAGAACAGATTCAGATACCGGTGGTTGCCATTAACTCTGATGCCTCTCCCACCCATCTTGAAAACAACCGCAAATATCTGAAAGATTATGATTATGTGACTATTTCAGAAGTTGGCCACTACCCTATGCTGGAAAAACCTGATGAGTTTAATGCTCTACTTGGTGAAGTAATTAAAAAATTGATCTAAACTACAGAACCCATGCAAAACACCCGGATATTTACCACATCTGTTGCGAGTGTTTATCCACACTACATTCAAAAAGCAGAAAAAAAAGGCCGTACAAAATCAGAAGTCGATGAAATTATCTGCTGGCTGACCGGCTATGACGAACAGGCACTTCAGGAGCACCTGGATCAAAAAACTGATTTTAAAACATTTTTTGAAAAGGCTCCTCAGATCCATCCTAATGTTTCTCTGATCAAAGGGGTCATTTGTGGATACCGGGTAGAGGAAATTGAAGATGAACTGATGAGAAATATCAGATATATGGACAAACTCATCGATGAATTGGCAAAAGGAAAGAAAATGGAGAAAATATTGAGACAATAATATGTTACGTAGATGATATTGGAAGAAATAACGGAAAAACTCATTCTTTTATCCGAAGCAAAACTTAGTGCTGAAGAATGGATACATTGGTTCGCGCAACATAAAGAAAATGTGGAAAAAATATGTGGCAGAAGGGCTTTCCTTGGTATGAAACCTAAGGATAGTTTCAGCGGCACCAGAAATCTATATATTGGACAGCTGGCCGCTTTTGACTGGCTGCAGTCACAAAAAATAAGCCCTAATTTATCTGATCTTTATAAAAAAGGCTGGGAAAAAGAATTCAATGACTTTTGTAAAGCAGAAAAAGAAAGAGAACGCCAGCTTCAAAAAACAGTGGAAAATCAGTTTGGGTATTTAAAAAACATCTATCCAAGATTCCTTAAACAACTTACAAAATCCTACAGTACTTCTGATCATATTGAAAAAGGAGCATCCCAGGAGCGCATTCAAAACAAAGAAAAAGAACTTTCAATACAGTTCCCGGAGGACCTGATTTTATTTTATCAGAATATATCAAGGCTTGAACTTGAGGGGCTAACCATTGATTTTGAAGAACTCGACACTGAAATTATTCAAAGCAAAATCTATCTGGTCTTAGGAGAATTTTGGATCTATGGAGATGGAGATCCGTTGTTATATCATTGGGAAAGTCAGAAAGTTTATATTCTCGCTCATGGGCATCAGCCTCCAAAGCCGATCAAAATAGCAAATTCTGTATCTGATCTCGTTGAAAAAAAATTAGTTTCTTATCTAAAAGAATATGAAAATTAAGAAAAGAGAACTTCAGAAATCAATAAGGAGCATCCTCACAGATGCATTTAATTGATTGATAAAAGTATCGGAAATTTCTTCTCCAATTCAAAAAACTTCCCGAAATTAGCGGTCTATGCGTTAAATACTATTCAATGAAATAAAAATTTAAATTAAAACATACAGCAAAACTTAGTATAAGTTTTCTTCGGGGCAGGGTGCAATTCCCTACCGGCGGTTACAGTCCGCGACTCCTTTCTTTTGAAGGGACTGATTTGGTGAAATTCCAAAACCGACAGTTAGAGTCTGGATGGGAGAAGAAAATGAGATGATCAGTAAGATTCCTTATGGGCTCTTATTGTGTCGTATTTCATTTCCATGTACCGAAGACTATTTTAACTTTTAAAAGTAAAATAACATGGAAAAATTATTAGAACAATTCGGAGCTACCTCCAAAGAACGTGTAGAAAAAGCACTTCAAACATTACAACAGGGAAAAGGTATTCTTTTAGTAGATGATGAAAACCGTGAAAATGAAGGCGATATCATCTATCCCGCGTCCACCATTACAGAAAAAGACATGGCGCTTCTGATCCGCGAATGCAGCGGTATTGTCTGTCTGTGTATCTCTGAGGAAAAAAGTAAACACCTCAACTTACGTCCCATGGTGGAAAACAACAATTCAAAAAATCAAACGGCATTCACCATTACCATTGAAGCCAAAGATGGTGTTGAATCCGGTGTTTCAGCCAGAGACCGTGTCACCACTATCAGGACAGCTGTTGCTGCCAATGCTCAGGCTGACCATATTGCCAGCCCGGGACATGTATTTCCTTTAATCGCCAAAAAAGGCGGAGTATTTGAAAGACGGGGCCATACGGAAGGCAGTGTAGATCTTGTAAAAATGGCTAATCTTGGGGATGATGCGGTCCTTTGTGAACTAACCAATGAAGACGGCTCTATGGCAAGACTCCCCGAAATTGTGGATTTTGCCACCAAAAAAGGGATGACCGTCGTAACCATTGAAGATATTTATGCTTACCGCAAAATGATCATCAGCAATTAAAATAAAATATATTTAACGCACAGAAACAGCCGGCTGATTGTATCAGGCGGCTGTTTTTTATAGAGTCAATAGTATTTAAAAAGTAGCAGCCGGAGCTGTCTCATTATTAAGTTTTCTTTGAAGCTCAGTTTTCTTTCCTGTTGAGAAATCATAGCTCAGTCCCAAAACAAACATCGATTTGTTATTCATAATCTGTGTATGAACTCTGTAATCCACAAGGCTTTCCTGAAGACTTTTCGTTTTGTATTCCGAAGGCATTCCCATCCAGTACATTCCTGTAGAAAAGGTCCAGTTCTTATGTTTATAGCTTACAAAAATATTATTCTGATTTTCATTGGTATTGAGGAAAGCTCCGCTCAGACTGTACACCGGAATATTGAACTGATATTGAAGTGAAAAAGCTTTATATTCAGAAGACAGCACAAAATAATTCCCTAAATAATTATTTTTAATCAAAGCTCCCGCATTTGTTTTTACCGTTTCAGAAGTAGGCGTTATCACCGCTTTTATGACAAGCAGGCTGTTGCCAAAAGGCTTATAAGATCCTGTCAGCTGTACGCCGTACCTCTGGCCGTTTTTTCCGTTCTCATAAGTCAGTGCATACCCATCTAATGCTGCATCATGAACATAATATTGGTTAATCACCCTATCCGTATACCGGTAAAATAAAACAGCATTAAAATCAAAATGCTTATTATTAAAAGAATACGTTAATGTATTCGAAAAAACCTGCTGTGATTGTAAAAAAGGATTTCCCCTTTGTACAATATTCGGAGCCAGCTGTACCACATTGCTGCTCAACGCATTACTCCACGGACTTACCGGGCTGTAGCTCCCTGTAAAACGGAAGCTTTGATTGTTTTTCAGCTGATATCCTAAAATCACTTTGGGAGTAAAGGTCCATTCATCAAAAGTATTTTCAGCACTTTTATTGTGAATATTGGTAATTCCGGCGCCAAGGCGGTAAGTAAACTTTTCAATTTTCCCGGAAAACTCGGTATAAAAATACTGTTCAAGATAAGTAACACTATACTGAGAATAGCCGGCAAGATTATTAAGGTCATTGGAGATGGAAGATCTTGAAATACGATACCCTGATGAAAGCTTTCCTGCTGCAAAATCATGAGTATGGGCAAGTTCCCCTACAATACTTGTCTGCTTGGCTTTCAGTGTCATATCATTGTCATATACCGAAAGCCCGGAACCTATGATCCATTCTTTTGCCGTTTCCGAGGTATTGGTTGTATAATGAGATCCTACCACATTAATACTCAACTCATCCTTTTCCCCTATTTTCTTTGAATAATATAAATCCAGTTTAGGAATCACATAATCTGAGCCGTTATTTTTAAACATCGCATGTTCTTCATGAGCTTGATCTTCAGTAAAGATACTTTGCCCTACCCCTTTTGAAAACCTGCTGAAAATATCCATGTTTAGCTTTGCCTGAAAAGCATAATTGTCAGGAACCAGCCTGGTGTAACGCAATGCTACATTCTGAAAAGTATATCCAAAATGATCCGTTCTGTTTTCATCCGAACGGTAATGCTTTCCATTCAGCTGATAATCATAAATACTGTTTACTCTTCTGTCATCGTAATCCCTTAAATTCAGGGAATATTCAAGTCCGAAATTATTTTTCCCTTTGGTATAATTGGCATAGGCAGCACCATTCACAAATCCTGTATTAAAGGCTGAAGATACATCAGCTCCAAAAACATATCCCGTTTCCGTAGATCTTGTCAGAATATTAACAACAGTATCTGCTCTTGTTGCCCATCTTGCTGGTGGGATATCATAATACTCCACTTTTACCACCTCACTGGGGGCTACACTGCGGATCTGTAAATCCGTAGCTTCAATGCCATTGATAAGAAATAATACAGTACCTCCTTTTGTACTCGTAATTGTATTGGCTACAGGATCAAGCTGCAGCTCCGGGAGCGTACGCAGCAGATCTTTTGCATACCGTGCTTTTTCCAGGGCTTCTTTGTCAAAAGTATAGACTGCTTTATCTGCAAACTGTCTTTTACGTTGTGCCTTTACAATAACTTCCTGAATCTCTTCGGTCTTCGCTCCCTTAACAGTATCATTCACCTTCTCCTGCGAAAACATAAAAGCCCCACAAAGTACAAACACGGTATATATAGTTTTTTTCATATCAGAAATGCAATAATACAGATAAGACAGCACAAGTATTACATTTATTACATTTATCTTCTGTATCAGAACCAATAATTAACTAAATCATTGCAATCTGTTATCTTTTTTCTAATAATCGATATTATTATGTTAAATTCAGCCCGTTTTTTGCTGGTATTATCTTACACCACAAAATATAAGATCATGAAAAAAGCAGGTATACTTATCCTTGGTCTGGCGTTTTTAGAAGCCGCAGCTCAGGATCAAAACAGTTCGGCAGAAAAAATGAATATGATCAAAACGAATGTTACAGCTTATGCATTCAGAAATATTAACCTGTCCTATGAAAGAGCCATTAACCGGTGGTTCTCAGTAAACATTGGATTTGGAACCATGCCGGAAGGAAAAATTCCTTTTATCAATGCTTTTCTGAAAGATGTAGACGAAAAAAGATTTCAAAACCTTAGAGTAAAAGCTACCAACTTTACAATAGAACCCCGATTTTATGTTGGACAGGGATATGGAAAAGGATTTTATATTGCTCCCTATTACCGGTACTCTGATGTTTCCTCCAATACCTTTGATTTTTATTACGATTATCATGGTCCTGATGGAAATACATATCAGATTCCGCTTAAGGGCCAGGGAAAAACCAATGGAAACAGTGGCGGCCTCATGGTTGGAGTACAGTTTTTCCTTACAAAAAGTCAAAACCTGGTACTCGATTTTTGGATTGCAGGAGCTCACTATGGAAACGGAAAAGGTGACTTCTCCATGTCCAGCGACTTTCTATTGACTCCCGATATGCAGGCACAACTAAAAAAAGAAATAGAAAAACTGGATATCCCGATCGTAGATTATACCGTGGAAACCAATGCCAATGGTGCTATGATAAAAGTAGACGGCCCATGGGCAGGTTTTAGAAGCGGACTTTCTTTAGGATACCGGTTTTAAAAAAACAACAAAAAGTATACAAACCGTTCTTTTTTTCAAGACCATTTAATTTTTCCTGAAAGTTGTATATTGCTCACATTATTACGGGATTTTTGGGAAAATAAAAAATATGAATACATCACAAATTACCACCGGCCAAAGGATCAAGGCCATTGTGGGCGGCTCCGTCGGAAATCTTGTAGAATGGTACGATTGGTATGCTTATGCAGCATTTGCCATCTATTTTTCGCATTCATTCTTTCCGGATTCCGATCTCAATGCACAGTTAATGAATACAGCAGGGATATTCGCTGTCGGTTTTCTTATGCGACCGATCGGAGGATGGCTGTTTGGAAGTATAGCCGATAAAATAGGAAGAAAAAAAGCAATGACACTTTCTGTATTGCTGATGTCTTTTGGGTCACTGCTTATTGCCCTTACCCCCACCTATAAATCCATAGGAATCCTAGCTCCTTTATTACTGCTTTTGGCAAGACTGCTCCAGGGATTAAGTGTGGGAGGTGAATATGGAGTTTCCGCTACCTACCTCAGCGAAATGGCAACTCAGGACAGAAGAGGGTTTTACTCAAGTTTCCAGTATGTAACATTAATCGGAGGACAGCTTATTGCCCTGGGAATCCAGCTTATCCTGCAAAAGTTATTGCTTACAGAAGCACAGCTGGAAAACTGGGGTTGGAGAATTCCCTTTGTGATTGGAGCTTTACTTTCCGTTATTGCATTATACCTGAGGGCTAATCTCCATGAAACGGAAGCTTTTGAAAACAAAAAAGAGGTCAGTGACAAGAAAAAAGGCAGTGTGGGAGAGCTTTTGAAGCATCCTCAAGCGCTTCTTACCGTAGTAGGACTTACCTTGGGAGGAACCCTGGCTTTCTACACCTATACCACTTATATGCAGAAATTCTTGGTGAATACGGTTCACCTTACCAAAGAAGAATCTACCTTAGTCTCATTTATATCATTATTCATATTCGCCTGTCTACAGCCTGTATTTGGGGCCTTATCAGATAAAATTGGAAGACGTCCTCTTCTTTTGGGTTTTGGTATTTTAGGAACTTTATGTACGGTTCCTCTTCTTACAGCACTGAGTACCACCACTTCCATATGGGGAGCATTTTTTCTGATTATGGCAGCATTAATTATTGTAAGTGGTTATACTTCTATCAACGCTGTGGTAAAAGCTGAGCTTTTTCCTTCCGAAATCCGGGCTTTAGGAGTAGGTCTTCCGTATGCGCTTACAGTAGCTATTTTCGGAGGAACAGCAGAGTATATTGCTCTTTGGTTTAAAAAAATAGGGAGTGAAGAGTTTTTTTATTGGTATATCACAGCATGTATTTTTTTCTCTCTCATCGTCTATGCGAGGATGAAGGATACTAAAAAAAATTCAACACTGGATAAAGATTAACAGAATCAACATAAAGAAACCGGCGCCTCAGAAAATCTGAGGCGCCGGTTATATTTTTAATGGTAAGCTTGTTTGAATTTTTCTATCATACTGTCCAGATTGTGTCGCTGGACATACACACTTTTCACCTCTTCATATCTTGGCGATTTGTAGAAAACTTCATGGAAATCCATACTTCCGTTTCCTACTTTTACTACTTTCTGAACTTCAATATTAAGTTTTTTCAGTTCGTCTCTAAAGACTTTAAATTCATCTTGGATACTACTACTCATTTATATGTTTTGGGTTTTAATTAAAAATTCCAGTTTTACGTGATACCCCTACGACATTCAAGGCATCGTCTTAAATATTTAATAAATTTAGTAATTTTTATCAATATAAACACCTTCATGTCATTATTTTTTTATTTTATTCAACAAAAACGCAAAAGATATATTTATTTCTATAATTTAAAAAAGATCAAAAAAAATAATGGAATAAACATTTGTATTGAAAAAGATTCTCAATGAAGAAAAAATTTCTTTATTTTAAAAATGAAGAGTATATAACTTTCTTTTGTTTTAGCCTTATATAGAGCTTTGCAGCAAAAAATGCTTTTTAAAAAAAAATAATTAAAAAATATTGTAACATTTTCAAAAGGCTCGTCTCTAAAAGACAAATAAACCTTAAAACCTTAGAGATCATGAAAAAGTTCACATTCCTTCTTATCATCATGTTATTTTTTGCAGCATTATGCAATATATTCGGTCAGGAAAAATCATATCCATTTGAAGTAAAGAAAACCGGAAAAGGAAAACAGTCTTTAATTTTTATTCCTGGTTTTGCCTCATCAGGAGACGTTTGGAATGAAACTACAGCAAAATTCGAAAAAAATTACACTTGTTATACTTTAACCATGGCAGGGTTTGCAGGGATAAAACCAGAAACTGATGCCAGTTTTAAAAATTGGGAAAAAGCAATTGCAGCCTTTATAAAGGATACAAATATCGAAAAACCTATTATCATCGGGCATAGTATGGGAGGAGGCCTGGCTTTGGCTATTGCCGCAGATTATCCTGACCTTCCGGGTAAAATTATTATCGTAGATACGCTGCCTTGCCTGGCTGCACTATCCAATCCTGATTTTACAGCTAAAGAAAATAATGACTGCTCAGCAATTGTTAATAAATTAACCGCCATGACAGATGAACAATTCCGCCAAATGCAGACACAATCTATCCCCCGTCTTCTGGCGGATACTTCCATGCAGGAAACCGTAATCAACTGGAGTATGAAATCTGACAGAAAAACATTTGCCAGTATGTACTGTGATTTCTCCAATACAGATCTCAGAGAGAAAATAAAAAGTATACGGTGCCCCTCTCTTGTTCTGCTGGAATCTTATTTCGTTAATTTTAAACCAGCTATCGAGGATCAATATAAAAATCTAAAAAACACCAATATGCAATATGCTTCCAAGGGATTACACTTTATTATGTATGATGATAAAGAATGGTATTTTAATCAGCTGAACAACTTTTTGTCTGCGAAATAATGGTATTTGAAGAAATATATGAACTATACTGGCAGAAGATATTCCGTTTGTGTATGGGATATGTGAATGATACTGATTCTGCTCAGGATCTGGCTCAGGAAACCTTTATTATTGTATGGCAACAACTACCAAAATTCAGAAACGAATCCAGTGTAGGAACATGGATCTTTAGAATTGCCTCCAATAATTGCCTGCGTCAGATTGAGAAAGAAAAAAGATTTACCAAAACAGACCTTCCTATTAATCTCGAAGAGAAAAAGCAGGAATCGCTGGAGCCTCAAATACAATTGCTTTATCAGTTTATTTCAGAGCTTCCTGAAACAGACCGTATTATCATTTCTCTGGAACTGGAAGAAGTAAAACAGGCAGAAATAGCCCATATTGTTGGTCTTTCAGAATCCAATATCAGGGTAAAAATCCACAGGATAAAAGAAAAATTAACGCAAAAGTTTAAAGAAAATGGATACTAATATAGATTTCAAGAATATATGGAAGCAACAAACTTCCAAAAAACCTGATCTGGAAGATCTTCTTGACAAACTGAAAAAGTTTAAGAATGAAAATCTCCGCAAAATCATCATCATGAATGTTTTATTGATTGCCACTTCCCTAGGTATTGCCTTCATCTGGTATCAATTTCAGCCTCAGCTTATGACTACAAAAGCAGGAATCATACTTGTCATTTTAGCAATGGTTATCTTCTTATTGGCTTATAACAAAATGTTTATGGTTTTTTATACCCTTGACCATACTCAGTCCAACAGCCAATATCTTCAGAGTCTGTATACAGTGAAAAATAAGCAGAAATTTATGCAGACTACCATGCTGAACCTATATTTCATAATGCTTTTCCTGGGAATCTGTCTTTATATGTATGAATATACTTTACAAATGACCTCTTCTTCTGCTGTATTCGCGTATATCCTTACGTTGGCATGGATAGGTTTCAACTGGTTTTATATCAGACCTAAAACGATCAGAAAACAAGAGGCTAAACTTAATGGATTAATTAATAAATTTGAAGAAATTAATAATCAACTACAGGACTTATGAATTTTTCAGAAAATAAAATCTATTGGGAAAACGTATATGAAACAAAGAATCCTGAGCAGGTAAGCTGGACACAGGAAAAGCCACAAATCTCCCTTGATTTTATTAAGTCAGCAGGATTGGGAAAAGACGCCAAAATTATTGATATTGGTGGCGGAGACAGTAATCTTGTAGATTTTCTCCTTACAGAAGGATACACCAACATTACCGTGCTCGACATTTCTGCCAAAGCATTGGAAAAAGCAAAACACAGACTGGGAGATGCCGCTGATCAGGTGAAGTGGGTTGCTGCGGATATCACAGCATTTACACCTACGGAAACTTATGATATCTGGCATGACAGGGCTGCCTTTCACTTTCTGACAACACCTGAGCAGGTTTCAAAATATATAGATATTGCAGAAAAAAACATAACCGGATGCATGGTCCTTGGAACTTTTTCTAAAAATGGCCCTACCCGATGCAGCGGGCTGGATATCCGGCAGTATGATGAAGAATCTCTGGCTGAAACATTTAAATCCGGATTTGAAAAAATAAAATGCATCACTGAAGATCATATCACACCTTTCAATACCCTTCAGAATTTTGTTTTCTGCAGTTTTAAAAAGCTTTAAAAACACATTGTTCTATTTTTATGAGTAAGACCCGAGAAAATCTTTGATTTTCTCGGGTCTTACTCTATATTAGTTTTAAAAACAGCAATTATACTTTGCACTGGGTTTATGATTCCGCTTCTACCTCATGACGCAGCTGAGCCTTGTAAAGAGTAGCATAATATCCGTTTTTATCCAAAAGATCAAGATGTGTTCCTTCTTCCACAATTTTGCCATGCTCCATAACAATAATCTTATCTGCTTTTTCAATAGTAGAAAGTCGGTGTGCTATAATAATTGATGTTCTGTTTTTAGTAATCTTTTCCGTAGCTCTTTGGATCAGCTTTTCACTTTCATGGTCAATGGAAGATGTTGCCTCATCGAGAATCAGAATTTTGGGATCTGATAAATAAGCTCTAAGGAAAGATAATAATTGTCTCTGCCCTAAAGAAATAGAGGAACCTCTTTCACTTACTACATAATCATAACCGCCAGGCAGCTGTTCTATAAATTGGTCAACTTCAATTTCTCTTGCTCCCGCTTTTATTTTTTCCAGCGTGATACTGTCATCACCAAAGGCAAGGTTTTCAAAAATACTTCCATGGAAAAGAAAGACATCCTGCAATACAACTCCGATATGGCTTCTTAAATTATAAAGCTCATAATCTTTAAGATCTACATCATCAATAAGTATTTTTCCGGAATTGATATCATACAGTCTGGTGATCAGACTGATAATGGTGGATTTCCCAGCTCCCGTTGCCCCTACAATAGCCACTGTTTCTCCCGGATTTACTTTAAAGTCGATACCTTTCAGCACCTCCTGTTTTTCATCATAAGCAAAATGTACATCATGAAATTCAATTTTACCTGCGAAATGGTCTTTTTGTATAGTTCCGTTGTTTGGCATTGAATTATCCTCATCCATCAGCCCCAATACTCTTTCAGCTCCTACAATACCTCTCTGGATATTATTAAAACGGTCTGCAATCTGTCTCAACGGACGGATCAGCATTGAAATATATTGAATAAAAGCAATTACAACTCCTGCACTGATCGTAATATAACCTCCGTAAAACAGGATAAATCCTATAAAAAGAGAAGAAATAAGCTCTACAACGGGAAAGAACAATGAGAAGATGAAAACCGTTCTCAATAATGCTCCTTTCAGGGTAATATTAATATCATCAAATTTTTTGAATTCAGATTCCTGTCTGTTGAATACCTGAATAATAGGCATTCCCGCCAATCTTTCCTGAACAAAAGAGTTTTGATTGGCAGTCCAGTTTCTCTCGTCTCCAAATGCCTTTTTAAGTCTTTTCTGGAAAAATCTTGTAATGATAACCATTAAAGGTAAAATAGCCAAAGTGATATAACTTAAATGCACATTGGTATTGAACATCATGATCAATACAAAGACAATCCTCAGAACATCTCCGAAAACCATCAGAAAGCCGTCCGTATACACTGTTGCAATCGTTTCAACATCTCCTACAGCACGGGTGACCAGCTGTCCGATAGGTGTTTTATCAAAAAATGAAGTTCTGAAATAGATCAGCTTGGCATATAATCTTTCTCTGATATCCCGAATTACATTTTGCGAGATAAAATTTGAAAAATAGACTAAGAAAAAGTTTAAAACAGTTTCTGCAAATACCAATCCCACCAAAATGTAGATATGCTTCATCATTACAGCTTTATCCTGCAATTTTGTAATATCATTATCCACCACTTCCATGGTAAGATATGGTCTGTAAGTAGAAACAATTGAAAGTATGACAGAAATTACTAAAGTAAGAATGAACCAAGAACGAAATTTCATTCCAATAAAGAACAATCTTTTTATAATTCCCCAGGTATCTTGTTTTTTCATTGTACAAATAGAAGAAAAGAATTAAAATAAAATTCTATGCAAAAATAAGATTTTATAATTGGACTGGCTTCAGAACTTTTACAAATCCTAATAGAAAATTTCAGATACCTGTCATTTACAATATGAATATCTTCCGTCTGTTTTATATGAATTAAGTGGTAGCAGTCTTTGTATCGCTACCTAACTTTGCTGACTTTCGGATACTTCCCCTATTTTTTCTATTTCTATGGAAGGTTTTTGAAGATGTTCTTTTTGGAATTTTTTCTCAAGAAGCTGGTAAATACCCCATACTGCTGCAATAGAGATCACCCAGCCAATCATATTGACCAAAGAAAATCCGGTATAGTTCACATCTTCCAAAGCGGCAGGATCAGTGAGTCCTTTATAAACTCCATAGCTCATTCCTAAAACAATCTGGCTTCCCAAATAAATTCCTATCGCCAAAAGGCCGAAATGCCATTTTGTTTTTCCAAATCTCCCGGCTAATTGTGCATAATACCGATAAGCACCAATAAGTATAAAAATTGATAACATGGTTATTTCTTTTAGTTTTTTTTATTTAAAATTCGTAGCCTACATCTACCAGATATAATCCGTGAGCAGGTGCTGATGTACCCGCAGCATTACGGTTTTTGTCTTCAATTACTTTACGGAGATCCTCAGGCTTCAGTTTCCCGACCCCAATCTCTACCATGGTTCCCACAATAGCCCGAACCATATTTCTTAGAAAACGATTGGCGGAAACAGTGAATTTCAATTCTGATCCTTCCTGCTCCCATTCTGCTTTATACATTTTACAGATATTCGTTTTGTTATCTGTTTTTAATTTTGCAAAACTCGTAAAATCCTCATATTCAAACAAAATCTTACAGGCCTCATTCATTTTATCAATATCCAGTGATCTTTTCCAGTGCTGCCAGGCAGATTCCTGTGTAAATGGATTTTTTTCCAGCGAAATATAATATTCATAGGTTCTGTAGGTAGCATCAAAACGGGCATGGAAATCGTCCTTCACCCGAAAAATCTTTTTAATTGAAATATCAGGCGGAAGAAAACCATTCAGTCTCCTCGGAAACTGATCATTCAGCTCCTGTTCCGTATCAAAATGAGCAAATATTTTTTTGGCGTGAACTCCTGTATCTGTTCTTCCGGCTCCCGTAGTTTTAATTTCTTCCCTTAAAATTGTGGAAAGAGCTTTTTCCAGTTCTTCCTGTACAGAAATAGCATCCGGCTGTATCTGATAGCCGAAATAATTCTTTCCGTTGTAAGAAAATTCAATAAAGTATCTCAATGTAGTATAATAACTCCGCAAAAATACTTTAATTTACTGAAATATTTGTTGAAAAGTCTTTGAGAATATGACAACAATCCTTATGAAAATTCCTATTTTTGCAATCGTATGAAAAGATGGTACCTTTATCCTTTTTCCCTCGGTTATCATTTGGTAACGGGTATCCGAAACACAATGTATGATTTAGGGATTTTTAAGTCGACAAAATTCAAGACACCGATAATCAACGTCGGAAATCTTTCTGTGGGCGGAAGTGGAAAGTCACCGATGGTGATGTATCTTGCCCAGTTTTTATCCAAACATTACAGAACCGGAGTGCTCTCCAGAGGTTACGGAAGGCTGACCAAAGGGTATGAAGTAACTAATTATGAGAGTAATTATAAAATGGTGGGTGATGAAGCAATGCAGCTTTTTGAGCGTTTTAAAAACCGTTTTGTAATCGCTGTTTCAGAAGAAAGAGTTCCCGGTGCCAAAAAAGTGATCGAAGATATGGACCTTAATGTACTGGTATTGGATGATGCCTTACAGCACAGAGCTATCAAAGCCGGGTTTAATATTCTGATGACAGACTTTAATGATCCTTATTTTAAGGACTACCTTCTTCCTGCCGGAGATCTTAGAGAATCCAGAGCGGGTGTCAAAAGAGCAGACATTATTATGGTCAGCAAATGTCCTGATGAACTTACTGAAGAAACAAAACGCTATTATATTTCAAGAATAAAACCTTCTTATAAACAGAAAGTATTCTTTTCATCCATTGGGTATGACGAAAATGTATACGGAAAAGAGAAAATGCTTCCTGATAACAACCTGAATTATTACGACATCTTACTGATTACAGGAATTGCTAATCCTAAACCACTGTTGGAGCATCTTGCAAAATTTTCGAAAAGAGTAAAACATCTGAAATTCAGAGATCATCATAATTTTACAGATGATGATATAAAAAAAATCGTTGCGGAATATAAAAAATTAGGTGAATATAAGCTGATATTAACCACAGAGAAAGATTATGTTCGTCTGAAAACTTTTGACTATCTTAGAGATATTGTTTACTACTGGCCTATCAATGTTCTCATTGATAAAAAGGAGGAATTCAATCAAATCATCTTGGATTATGTTAAAAAATATTAAGGAGACCGCAGATTTCATTAGAAATATCATTCAGGATACTCCTGATTTTGCGGTTGTTTTAGGTTCAGGACTGGGAAAACTGCAACATGAAGTAGAGCCCATCCATATTTTAGAGTATAAAGACATCCCCAATTTTCCACAAACTACGGTAGCAGGGCATACCGGAAAGCTGATCTATGGAATACTGGAAGGAAAAAAAGTGCTGATGATGAGTGGCCGTTTTCATTATTATGAAGGACATTCTATGGAAACTGTGACTTTCCCTATACGGGTTTTTCATTTGTTGGGAATTCAAAACCTTATTCTTTCCAATGCCTGTGGCGGAGTAAATCCTGCTTACAGTGTTGCAGATATCGTTATTTTAAAAGATCATATCAACATGATGCCCGAACATCCGCTTCGGGGTAAAAATATTGATGAACTTGGGCCTCGTTTTGTAGATATGAGTGAGCCTTACAATAAAGAAATGATCAGGGTAGCTGAGCAGGCTGCTTCTGAAAATAATATCAAGATCCACCAGGGTATTTATGTAGCCCTCCAGGGACCAACTTTTGAAACACCTGCCGAATACGGTATGATTAAAGCTATTGGTGGTGATATGGTAGGGATGAGTACCGTACCGGAAGTTATTGTTGCCAGACACATGGGAATGGATGTTTTCTGTATGTCCGTCATTACAGATCTTGGCGGTCCGGATATTGCCCTTTCCGTTTCTCACGAAGAAGTACTGAATGCGGCCAATAAAGCAATGCCTAATGTCATTGCTGTGGTAAAAGGCTTGATTAAAGCATACCCATAACAAGTATTTATTTCAACGCCAAAAGGTGTTTTTTTGGGCACTAAGTTATTTTAAGTGCCAACCTGTATATAAAAAGTACTCCTACATTTTGGGAAAGCCTCTGATTTTAATCAATACGTCACCTGAAGGAATGAGAATTCTACTTGGGTGGCAAATTAAAGATTGACAAGGCGGTCTATTAATACTATCATTTATGTTTAAACTATAGAAATTATCAATATTATAAATTTTTCCTAATTCATAAAAAATGAATTATCAATTGCTTTTCATTCATTAGATTTGTATAAATGAAATTGTCAGAATGAGAAAGTTGTTAGTAATTTTTATGGCAGGTATTTTTGGACTCAGTTATTCACAAAAGGTACCTACAGCTCTAAAAACGGGATTTTCCAAAGAAGCATTACAGCAGAAACTGGAAGATGAAGAAGGAAAGAGCATCACGGTTCAGCAGATACTTGATCAGCATAAAGGAAAAGTTTTAGTCATTGACTTTTGGGCCGGATGGTGCAGGGATTGTTTGAAGGCACTTCCTAAAGCCGAGGTCTTAGAAAAAAACAATCCGAATGTAGATTTTGTATTCTTATCATTAGAAAGATCAAAAGAAGGTTTTGATAAAAGTCTTGTCAGGTTCAATATGAAAGACAAAAATAATTATTGGTTTGCTTCCGGGTGGAAAAATGACTTCAATAATTATGTAGATCTTAATTGGATTCCAAGATATATGGTTATTGATCAGAAATCGGCCATCGCAAAATATTATGCTATTTCTCCCGAAGATCCTGAAATTCAACAGACCATAGATCATCTTTTAAAATAGTAATATTCATTTAACCGGGGAATAAAAGCTGAGCGCTTTCAATTTATTTTTTACGTTAAAAAATTCAACAATTGAACACCATGACTACAAGAGAAGCAAAAGAAGAGGATTTAAAGATTCTTTTAGAATTTGAACAGGGAATTGTTTCGGCAGAAAGACCTTTCAACATTACACTTATTGATGGCGAGATCCATTATTACGATTTGACACATTTTATAAAATCTCCGGATGCGGTCTTAATTGTTGCTGAAGAGAATAATGAAATCATAGGATCTGGATATGCCCTCATCAAAAAAGCAGGAAGCTATTATTACAAATTTGAAAAGTATGCTTATCTGGGTTTTATGTATGTAAAACCTGAATACAGAGGAAAAGGCGTTAATAAAGTGATTACCGACGAACTGATCAGTTGGGCAAAGGCCAGAGATATTTCAGAAGTAAGACTTGATGTATATGCTGAAAATGAATCTGCTGTCAAAGCCTATGAAAAAGCAGGTTTTGAACCTCATCTTCTTACTATGAGATTGAAACCGTAACGAATAATTCAGCATAAATAAAGGAATCCATATCTTTGTGATATGGATTTTTCTTTGCCGCTTCGTAAAATTATTCATGTGGATATGGATGCATTCTATGCTTCTGTGGAGCAGCATGATAATCCAACACTGAAAGGCAAGGCCATTGCTGTAGGAGGTCAGCACAGAGGTGTTGTGGCTGCGGCCAGCTATGAAGCCAGAAAATTTGGAGTCCGTTCGGCAATGCCCAGCAAGACAGCAAAGGAAAGATGTCCTGATCTTATTTTTGTACCGCCCCGTTTTGCCCGGTATAAAGAAATTTCAAAAAAAATCCGGGAAATTTTTCACGAATACACAGATCTTGTAGAACCATTATCTCTGGATGAAGCCTATCTGGATGTCACTGAAAATAAAAAAGGGATGGATTCCGCCAATCTGATAGCCCGGGAAATCCGTCAGAAAATATTTGAGGAAACCGGATTAACCGCTTCTGCAGGAATCTCAGTGAATAAATTTCTGGCAAAAGTAGCTTCTGATATCAATAAGCCTAACGGACAGAAAACGATTCATCCTGATAAGGTAGAAAGTTTCCTTGAAGAATTACCTGTTGAAAAATTTTACGGTGTTGGAAAAGTTACGGCTAACAAAATGTTTAGTTTAGGAATTTACAAAGGAAAAGATTTAAAAAAAAGATCGCTGGAAGATCTGGTAAGGCTTTTTGGAAAATCGGGTGCCCATTATTACAATGTGGTACGGGGAATCCATACTTCGGAAGTAAAACCTCACCGGATTCAGAAAAGTGTAGCAGTGGAAAGAACTTTTTTCGAAGATCTTTTTGATGAACAGCAGATCAATGAAAAACTGGAAAGCCTCGGACAGGAACTTCATCAGCGCTTACAAAAAAATAATATTCTTGGAAGAACCCTCACATTAAAAATTAAATATAAAGACTTTTCCCTTTTTACAAGAAGTATTACTCAGGAAAATTATTTCAGTTCTCCGGAACAGTATTTCAGCATTGGAAAAAAACTTTGGGAACTTCGTCCTTATGATAAAGCAGTCCGCTTACTGGGACTATCCCTTTCTCAACTCAATACTGAGGAAAAAAAGCTGATTTCTGTTCAACTAAAAATTCCGTTTAAAGAATTCGAAAATGAATAGATAAAAATTTTTCGTTATCTTGTATCTACCAAATCCTCAAATATATGAACCAAACAATGATTCAGTTTTTCCACTGGTATTCTGAAGGTGATGGAAAATTGTGGAAAGAAGCCGAAAAACAGGCCGGATATTTATCAGAATTAGGAATCACATCCGTATGGTTCCCTCCTGCTTACAAAGGAACCAATGGAGGGTATTCCACAGGATATGACGCCTATGATCTTTATGATCTTGGCGAATTTGACCAAAAAGGAACTGTATCTACGAAATATGGCAGTAAAAATGAGTATCTAAAAGCGATTAAAGCACTTAAAAATCACAATATAGAAGTTATTGTAGATATCGTGCTGGGGCATAAAGCGGGAGGTGATGAGCTGGAAAAATTTAAAGCAGTAAAAGTAGATGAAAACAACAGGGAAAAAATTATTTCTGATGTCATTGAAATAGAATCTTATACTAAATTTACATTTCCGGGAAGAGGAAAAAAATATTCTGATTTTGAGTGGAACTTTACCTGCTTCAGTGGTGTAGATTATGCAGAAGGTATGGATTCTCATATTTTTAAAATACAGTCTGAATATGGAAATGACTGGGAAGAAATGATAGATGATGAGAAAGGAAATTATGACTATCTGATGTATAATGACATTGAGCACAGAAATCCTTTTGTACGGGAAGAGCTTAATAACTGGGCAAAGTGGTATTTCGACCAGACCGATTTTGATGGAGTGAGGCTGGATGCCTTAAAGCATATTTCTTTTGATTTTTACAAAGAATGGATTTCCCTGCTTCGTTCCAATACAGGAAAAAATATTTTTGCTGTAGGTGAATACTGGGCACCGGGCTATCTCCATCTTCTTCAAAAATATATTGAGGTTACCGAAGGCTGCATGAGTCTTTTTGACAGCTCCCTGCAGAATAACTTTCACAATGCTTCAAGGGAAGGTGATTCTTATGACCTGCGAAGAATTTTTGATGAAACGCTTACCCAGGCAGATCCATTACATTCTGTAAGTCTTGTTGCCAATCATGACACCCAGCCTTTACAAGATCTGGAAGCTCCGGTAGAGCCTTGGTTTAAGCCTATTGCTTATGCTTTGATCTTATTGAGGAAAGAAGGCTACCCGTGTGTATTTTATCCTGATCTATATGGTGCTCATTATGTTGATAAAGACAGAGAAGGGAACGATCAGGAGATATTCATGCCTAAAATAGATGGCCTTGAAATACTTCTTAAAGCAAGGAAAGATCATGCATATGGAAATCAGCGGGATTATTTTGAAGATGCCAACTGTCTTGGATGGGTACGGGATGGTGATGATCAGCACCCGGGGTGCGCTGTTGTCTTAAGTAATAAAGATGCCTACAACAAGCCCATGGAAATAGGAAAACAATATGCCGGAAAAAGTTTCAGGGACTTATTGAAAAGATATGAAGAAAAAATAACGATTGATGAAAACGGCTGGGGAGATTTTCCTGTTCCTGCAGGAAATGTGAGTGTATGGATCAGTGAATAAGAACAGATATCAATAAAAAAGCATACCTGCCCAAATGAGTCATGTATGCTTTATCATTATTTAATTGATAGTTTCTAGCATTGAATACCCCGGCAGTTTCTAAAGTCTATAGCCCACTCGCAGCAGAAATTTTCTTCATTATAAGCACAGCAAACTCTGTCACGGATGATGATTCCACCTTTCATATTTTTAAGTTCTTGTCTGTCGAATCTCCGTGCGTTAAGAAAAAGTTTTGTTTTCATGATTATTATTTTTTATGGTTTAGTTATTAAATATACATTAAAAATAATAATTACAAATGAATAATAAACGCCAACTGCATGTTTTAGTATATAATTCACAGAAAACAAATATTGAAAATACAGTTGACCATCCGTCAAAAAGTTCTTTGAATTTTTGCCACCCTTCCAAGGAAGGGAATATTTATTAAGATTAGGGATTTTACAAGATTGATGTATAGCTACATCTTTCGGAGTTCCAGGATTTCAGGTCTTTCGGCAATATCGGATATTTTTCCGGTACGGACAAACTCCGCCCAGAGCGCTCTTACTCTTTTCCCATTTTTATGAATATATGTCCATGGAATATCTTTTAACAGTCCTGAGGATTTCCACGCTGGTTCATTTCCAAAAATCAACGGCAGATCAATACAGTGTGGTGCTCCGATATGATTATCTTTCAACAGGGAATGAATTCTGAACAAATAAACATTTCCTCCTGCTTTTGCGTAATTATCTGCAAATAACTTTGCCGGATGGCCATAGATGAACTCGGTGGTTTTCCTAACTATTTTATTCATTATTTTCAACCCCATACCCTTCCCGAAAAAAGGATGTAAAGATTCTGAAGTTTTAAGATAAAATGCTGTTTCATCATTATTCAAACCAATCAGAACATCATATTTTCCGGCACTCTCTTTCCATTTTGTTTCAGATTCTTCTTCTCTGCACAAGGGAGGAAATCCATACTGCGTTCCAAATGGCATTGCTGCTTTTAAACCATATTTAAACACTGATGGGACGAACTTTCTGTACTCATCCGCTATTTTCAAAACATCGGTTTCATCTTTCAGTATTTCTGTTTTTCTGAGGAATTCAGCTGACATCTTTTGTCTTTTATGACGTAACCCTAAAGGAGCACTCTGGATAATGACCCGGTGAAATAATCCATCTGTTCCTTCTGAAATCATCAGATGGGCTATTGCATCACCTCCTGAAGACTGCCCCATAAGGGTAATATTTTCAGGATCTCCTCCAAAATCAGCAATATTAATCTGGACCCATTTTAATGCTTCAATAATATCAAACAGTCCAAGATTCGGAGGTCTCTTTTCATCGCCACCTAAAAAACCAAAGATTCCTAAACGATAGGAAACACTTACTACAATGATATGTTGTTCCTTTACCCATCCGGCAGGATCTGCAGTATCCATATCACCACAGCCAATCTCATGAGAACCTCCATGAATCCAAACAACTACAGGAAGTTTTTCATTTTCAATAATGTTTTCAGGACGGGTCACGGAAAGATACTGAGTAGACTCATCAGTCTCGAAGACTTCAACAGGTATTGTACCGATCATCTTTTCCACAAGTGGGCTTAATGCCTGTGGACAAACGGGAGTTTTATCAGGAGGAAGATTATCTGATAGGGAAGATTCTACCGGAACAGGTAATTGAAATCTTTCGGAATGGGCATAACGAATACTTTTAGCCTTGATGATCCCGTTTTGTTTTAATGCAATAATTTTTCCAAAACGAGTTTCAAAAATAAAGGTTTCTTGCTGATTTGGTGTCGTCATTAGATTGTGAAAACTTTTCTCTTTAAATTTAATTTTGTTTTTTGAGAACAGAAAATTATTTAAACAAAAAATCTTATAGTTTAAACCACGAATCTCACGAATGGACGCACAAATATTCACTAATCAGAATTGTATTAGTGAAAAAACTAGTGTTATGAGTGTTGAAAACTTTAGTTCAGGAGTTTATATTCACTGGGAGAAATTCCTACTTTGGTTTTAAATAACCGGGTAAAGTGCTGTGGATATTTGAACCCCAGATTATAGGAAATTTCACTGATTGATTTCTCCTGATCCAGGATTTGTTCTTTGGCCACATCAATCAGTTTGTTGTGGATAAATTCCTGTGCTGAAACTCCCAATTCCTTTTTGATAAGATCTCCAAAATAATTAGCTGAGAGATTGAGTTTTTCTGCAAAGTAGTTCACCATGGGAAAGCCTATATTTTTAGGATCATCAGATTTTAAATATTCATCTACGAGATCTTCAAATTTTCCGATCACTCCCTGGTTAATATGATCTCTGGTAATAAACTGGCGGTCATAAAAACGCATGCAGTAATTTAAAAACAGTTCAATATTATTAACAATGAGTGACTTGCTGTGTTTATCAATAGACTGTTCCAGCTCAAGTTTAATATTTTTAAAGCAATCCAGTACCACTTCTCTTTCTTTCTCGGAAAGATGGAGTGCTTCATGTACGTCATAAGAGAAAAATGAATAGTCTTTGATGTTTTTTCCTAAGTTGGTTCCTTTTATCAAATCCGGATGGAAAATTAAGGCAAAACCTGCAGGCTGAATAGATCTGTCTTTATTATAAATTCCATAGGTTTGACCAGGAGCAATAAAAACCAAAGTTCCTTCCTGATAATCGTAGCTGTGCTTTCCATACTGCATGTCTCCACACATTACATCTTTCAGAAAAACGGTATAAAACCCAAACATTCTTTTATGCTGGCAAATAGGATCTGATTTTGAAAAATCAATGATACTTACCAGCGGATGCAGGGTTTCATGATTTGCCATTTTATTATATTCCGAGACCGTATTATAGATTTCAACCTCCTGATTTTCCATGAAGTATATTTTTATTACTATTCAAAATTACCACTTTCATTTGTAATTGAAATAAGGTCTGTAAAATTGGTAAGTAATTCGGTAATCTGTATAAGTCTTGTTTATCTGAAAGTTTCGACTTTTGTACCGTTATGGAAACTTTTAATACAACCATTTTTCCGAAAGGAGAAAAAGCCCCTTCCGATTATTTTTTTGGAGGAACAGCCTGGATTCATCTTTTAAAACCGAATGAAGATGGGCTGAACTGCCAGGTCGGAAATGTCACTTTTGAACCCAGATGCAGAAATAACTGGCATTCTCATGGAGGTGGACAGATTTTAATCGTAACTTCAGGAAAAGGTTTTTACCAGGAAAAAGGAAAACATGCCCAGGTTTTACATCCGGGAGATGTAGTCAACATTCCTCCAGATGTGATCCACTGGCATGGAGCAGCACCTGACAGTGAATTGACACATATCGCCATTAATGTCAATACCCAAAATGGGATTGTAGAATGGTTGAAACCTGTAACAAACGACGAATATAACAATTTATAAAACTGAACTTATTAACTTTAAATTAATTAATCAAATGAACACATTTACAGTAAAAGCCTATGGTACGGAATCTACCACAGCAGACCTGAAAGAAATGAATATTGAAAGAAGAGAAATTACCTCTACCGATGTAGAAATTGAAATTCTCTATTGCGGAGTATGTCACTCTGACCTTCATACCGCAAGAAACGACTGGGGAGGAACAATCTACCCTGCCGTTCCGGGGCACGAGATCGTAGGAAAGATTACAAAGGTAGGAAGCGAGGTTTCCAAGTTTAAAGTAGGTGATCTGGCAGGTGTAGGATGTATTGTAGATTCATGCGGCCACTGTGAAAGCTGCCAGCATGATCTTGAACAGTATTGCCTGAATGGATTTACCGGAACTTACAATGGTCATGACAAGCACTCAGGTGGTCATACTTTCGGTGGCTATTCTCAGAAAGTAGTGGTTAATTCTGATCATGTATTAAAAATACCTGAAAATCTTGACCTTGCAGCCGTAGCACCACTTCTATGTGCAGGGATTACAACCTGGTCACCACTAAGACACTGGAATGTAGGTCCGAATTCTAAAGTAGCAGTAGTAGGTTTAGGTGGTTTAGGTCATATGGCAATTAAACTTGCTAAAGGATTAGGTGCCGAAGTGACTTTATTTTCAAGAACTCCGGGAAAGACTGAAGACGCAAAGCAACTGGGCGCTGACCACGTTATTATTTCTACAGATGAAGCCCAAATGGATTCTGTAAAAGGAAAATTCGATGTGATTATTGATACCGTTCCTTATGTACATGATGTAAATCCATATGTTACTACTTTAAATATCAGCGGAACTCATGTACTTGTAGGATATCTGGGAGGTTTAGAACCTATTCTGAATACTGTTCCTATGATTTTGGGAAGAAAATCTGTGGCCGGTTCTGTAATCGGGGGTATTGCAGAAACTCAGGAAATGCTGGATTTCTGTGGAAAACACAATATTGTATCGGAAATTGAAATGATCAAGATGCAGGAAATTAATGAAGCCTATGAAAGAATGCTGAAGAGTGATGTGAGATACCGTTTTGTGATTGATATGCAGTCCCTGTAATCGACTATACAACATGAAAAGGTTCTTCTGATTGAAGAGCCTTTTTGCTTATTTTTTATGGGTTTTGGCTAAAGCCAATGGTATTTTTATATAAACCAAAACGGACTAAAGCCCGTTTCTATTGATGTAGAAGGTGTTTAATGTTCACATTATACTTTTTACCTTATACAATGTATTCTCATTTATACTTCCCATCCATATCCTGGAATGCCCATTCTGCCATAGCGTCAATCACTGTACCAAGTCCGTGACCGGCTTCACTTAGTGTATAGGTAACATGCGGGGGTACAACAGGTCTTGCGGTCCTGATGATCAGTCCGTCTGCTTCCAGCTGTTTTAAATGCTGAATCAGCATTTTTTCTGTGACGGCAGGAATTGCTTTTTTCAGTTCACTGTATCTTTTTTCTCCTGTGGAAAGATTAAACAGAATAATAGGTTTCCAGAACCCTCCTATCCTTTCCATAACATACATTACAGGACAATCCTGCAGTACTTTTCTGTTCTCCTGAATGGTTGAACTTTCTTTGATTGCTGTCATAGTTACATACTTTAGGGTAAGTACTTGTATAAAAGTAAGTACAAATATAACTTTGTATTCGGAAATAAAAAAACATTTATTATGAAATCGCAATACTTGATCAATTCATAAAAGTTAATCAATATGCAGCGATTACATATGATCATTAAAAAACAATAAAAAATTTACATATGAAAATCATCATCACAGGATCATTAGGAAATGTAGCTAAGCCTTTAGCACAACAATTAGTCAATGAAGGGCATAACGTCACTGTAATCAGCAGTAACGAAGCAAGGAAACAAAATATAGAATCATTGGGAGCTGTTCCGGCTATCGGATCTATTACAGATATTGATTTCCTTAGCAAAACATTTGAGGGAGCCGATGCAGTTTTCGTCATGACCCCTCCTGCTATCAGTGAAAATAACATTGTTGACAATACTGTTGATGCAGGAAAAAATTATGCTGAAGCATTAAAAAAGGCCAATGTAAAAAGAGCTGTCATGCTCAGTAGTGTAGGTGCAGAATCTCCTGTAGAAACAGGGCCTATCAAAGGCCTTCACCAGATTGAGAAACTATATCAGGAGGTTGAAAACACTTCATTTACATTTTTAAGAGCCGGATATTTTTACACTAATTTTTTCAATGATATTCCCTTAATCCAGAATGCGGGAATTATTGGAGGCAATTATCCCGCAAATACTGAAGTTCCGTTGGTACATCCTAACGACATTGCTAACGCAGCCGCTGAAGAGCTTGTAAAAAATGGAAATGGTAACAGCATACGTTATATCGTAAGTGACAGCAGAAAAGCTTCTGATTTTGCCAAAGTCTTAGGAACTTCCATAGAAAAGCCTGAACTGCCGTGGATAGAATTCTCAGATGAAGATTCTTTCAACGGAATGCTACAGGCCGGGCTTCCACAGGATATGGCAGAACTGTATACTGAAATGGGAAGAGGGATAAGAACCGGTATTGTACAGAAAGATTTCATGGATCATGGATCTCCTGTTACAGGAAAGACAAAGCTTGAGGATTTTGCTAAAGAATTTTCTTCTAAGTTTTAAGTTATTTGGATATAAAAAGAATCGGCGCACCTTTGGTGCGCCGATTCTTTTTTGACGTAATCATTCGTTATCCGATTATTTTTCTTCCTTCAATATTTCCTTCAGGACTTTCAGTTTTCCATCAATGGGTTGGTCAATTTTCAATCCTAAAATTTCAGCGACCACAGGATAAACATTAATATTGGCAAACTCATCTACTACCAAGTTATTTTTAAATTTAGGTCCCCATGCATAAAATGTTGCTTTCATTTCAGGAACAACTTTAGGATTGTACCCATGTTTTCCCACAGATGTTTTCTTTCCTTTCTCAAGAAATATTTTGGGCGCTTTCGGAATCAGAAGAATCTGCCCTATTCTGTGGTATTGGTCATCTCTTGTTGCAAAATGGAGATATCTGGGTAGCTTTTTGTCCAGATAGACCTCGTAATCTTCCGTTTTATGAGCCTTTAATTCTTTATAAACAGACTTGATCTCAGCAGGATTTTTAACATATATCCTCAATAAGGTCTGGGAGTTATAAAAATCAAACCTGCTTTTATCAAAAAGTACAGCTGGAATTTCCAGTGGAGCTCCTCCATCCACTTTGATCATTCCATGGTCTGACACAAAAATAAAATTGACATTTTTTAAGCCCAAATCATTCACTTTCTGAACCAGATCACCAATAGCATGATCAATTAAATGAACTGCATTTTCGGTTTCTTTCGTATCGGGTCCATAATGATGTCCGCTTCCATCTACTTCCGGGAAATACAATGAAATGAAATGAGGTCTTTTATCTTCGGGTAATTTCAGCCAGTTCACTACTTTTTCTACTTTTTCTGAAGGAGTAAATTTTTCATGATAAGGATAATAGTAGCTTGGTCTTATTCCTCCGGCATCGCTGGCAGAGCCCACCCACATTAAAGAAGCAGATACTAACCCTTGTTTTTCAGCCAATCCCCAAAGTGGAGTTCCGCCATACCAGCTTCCATCTTCAGCATTTTTCTTATTGCTCATGGCATAGGTTTCATTTCTCTTATAATCGTAGAAAAAATTATCTATTAACCCATGATGAGCAGGATAAAGTCCGGTGATCAGGCTCCAATGGTTAGGAAATGTAATACTGGGATAGCTTGGGATCATTGCCTTTGCCTGTATACCATTATTGGAAAATTTCAGGAGATTTTCAGCATTATATCTTTTAGCATAATCATACCGAAAACCGTCAGTTGAGATCATAATCACATAAGGTTTTGACTGAGCCTCTATTGTATTCTGCCGACCCGGAATGACTATCTGGGCTGTATCAACAGTTGCCTGCTGGGCAAAGACCGTAAAGGAAATAAGCAGCAGTAAAAAATGTATTCCTCGCTTCATTATTTAAAAAATTTCAGCAAAGTTACATTCTATACCGCTCTCTGAAAAGTTTAAGAGATTAAAAGTATATTAAAACCATTTATTTTGATTAAAAATATACTGACTATCAGATAATACGCTTCATTTCAAACTGGGATACCCAGTTTTTAAGGCCTATTCTTTCACTAAGAAAATGAAAGGTGCTTTCTGAAACCTCATCTACATTATTTAAGGATACGGTTTCTCCATTATTTTTCTCTTTAATAGCTTCGAAAAGTCTGGTTGCAATTCCTTGTCTTCTGTGATCTTTATCTACAGCAATATGGTATATTTTCTTTGCTACCGGATTATAAAAAGCGTATCCTGCCAGTTTTCCATCTTTATAGGCACCAAGGACTATACAGTCTTTGCGCATATCTTCAAGGACAAAAACTGAACCCTGCCATGACGGTTCAATATCCCAGAAAGCACGGAGATTGTCCCATTGAACCTCTTCCAGTTCTTTTATTACAATATCGGAATCTGTTTGTTGTACATTAATATTCCCATTGAAACAAAGCAGTCTCCGTACAACAGTAAATCCTAAATTTTCATAGGCCCTGATCGCCGGCTTGTTTCCATCAATCACTTCAAGGATTAAGGTGTCTACTTTTCTGTCTTTTAATATGGGAAGGATAAAATCATACATTTTTCTTACCAGCCCTTTTCCTCTGCTTTCAGGAACGACTCCCGTTCCGGCATTATAGATTATTCTATGAGGATCTTCTGTTTTTTCGGCATTAAGAATAAACCCTACCAACTGCCCGGACTCAAATGCCCCTACCGATAAGTTTAAATCTATTTTTTCAGAATTAATTTTTGAGATAAGCACCTCTTTTGTCAGATGAAAAGGAACAATATAATCAGAAAAAGAAAGATTAAATACAGATAAAAGCTCCTCTACATTAGTATTTTTTAAAGTTTTGAATTCCATTGGTTTAATAAAAATTATGAGTTAAAAAAATTACCATTCTCTTTCAAGATCTTCTTTCCAGTCGTAAGGCATTAATTCTTTTAAGGTTACAAATATTCCGTTTTTCACTTCTATCACGGCATTGAGATTTTCTCTGGATAGCTGGCTCATCAACTCCCTGCAACGTCCACAGGGTGGTACTGCATTTCCATCATTTCCTACTGCTACTGCGGCCTTGATCTTATGCTCTCCATTTTTCAACATTTCAGCTACAGCACTGTGTTCCGCACAAAATCCCATAGAGCATGCTGTGTCTATACTGATTCCAGTGTAAACATTTCCGTTTGTAGTTTCAATAGCTGCGGCAACTCCTCCATATTCTATAAAATCATTCAGCCTCTTGATTTTTGCCAATTGACCGGCGATTTCCTTTAGGTCTTTTTCCATTGCATTAATTCTTTATTTTCGGTGTTCCAAATACCACTCAACAGCCTTTCGTTCTTCTCTCTTGATAAACGGATCTTTTCCTTCATTATAATCATTCCCGTCATACCATTCTTTTTCACTCAAATATTCTTTTAGTTGCTGATATTGATTTTTCACTTCAGAATGAGTCCGTAAGTAATCCCGAAATGCAATATGACGAAGCCAATGTTCAGAAGAAGTGGGAATTACATGAATATGGGCGATACGAAGCTTATGATCGTGAATTCCTTCAGGAATTTCATCTCCTGCTTCAATAATTTCCGGAAATCCTAAATGCTGAGGCTGATCTGTAAGCTTTATAAAAAAACGGCGGTATGGCATATCCTCGTTATACTTCCGGTAATAAACATAATCCTGTCCCTGTAATAAAGGAGGAACCTTATCCAGTTCTTCTTCATTTTTCACCCCAATCATAATGTCTATCACGGGTTTTGCAGATAAACCTTCCACTGATGTACTTCCGATATGTTCAATGTGTGGGTTCAAAAAACCGATGCTGTTTTTCAATTCATTTTTAATCGTTTCAAATTGCTTTTTCCACAAAGGATTGTATTTTTCAAAAGTAATTTTCATAGGATATCCGGTTATATACAAATATATAAAAAATCAAACAATCCCTTTAAAATTAAGCCTTTTAAGATTTCCAGAAGTAAATAAAATAATAGTACCTCTGAAAAATCAGAGGTACTATTGAAAATATGTAAAATGTGATTAATCCGGCCAATTGGCAAAAAGTTCGTCCATATATATACTGGTAGGATTGGAATAACTGGTCTTTATTTTATCTCTCCACTGATACCAGTTTCTAGACCCTTTAAGCGCCTGTTCCAGCTGTGAAGCCGTATATCCGGTAACTCTGTCTGCAGGGTATCCTACTCCAAACATAACATTCTGATTATTTCCGTCAATCATATCATATCCGCCTGATGTATAATGATTTTCAGCACTAATGGTACGGTTCTGGAAGTTATTGGAACCTGTAGATCTGTAAACCGCATATCCTCTTATCCTTTTATATCTTTCTAAGGTCATCAAAGTTTCCACAGTAGTTGGCCAGCTTTCAAGAAGTCTTCGGTTTCGGTTTTTGACCGCAGAATTGGAAGACAGGAAGGAATCCTGGCAAATGTCATTATACGCCGATCTGTCTATAATTGAATGCAGGGCGTGGCTCAATTCATGGATGGTTGTTCCGTACACCATATCGGATAATCTTCCATATGCTTTAATATGGACCTGGGCTGATAAACCAAAAGTAAGTTCACTTCTGATGTGAGAATAAGAAGAAGGTACTCCCCACGGTGCTGATTTACGGGCTGCAATCTTTATCTGGCTCTGTCTTCCGAAATTATAGATATGGTTATTCATAGGCGGAGAAGTAAGTCCAAATCTATACCCATAATAGAAATCATGTGCCGCCTGATGTATCAGAGCGTGATATTCATCTTCTCCTCCATCAATAACTGGGTACCATGCCTGCTGCTTTACATTGGGACCTTTCATTTCTGCCTGGAAAATAGATCCGTTTCTCACACTATAATTATATCTTTCCCACTGGATAACATATTTTGCTTTTCCACGTACTGAAGAAGTGGAGAAATAGCCGTTCCCGTCTGTAATTCCCTGTGCTACAGTAAACCATTGTCTCATCAATACCTGAGCTCCGGTTACCGGTACTACATCTAAAATATCATCTTTGACCTGAATTCTTCCGCTCGGATACCATTTTTTCCCAAATATCCATTTTGCCTGGGGAGTAGAATCATCGGTAAGCAGATCTGCTTCATTCCCTGTAAGTTCATAGGCCAGGTATAAAAGGTTATTAAACAGATCTGTTTTGTTGGCTAATTTTCCGGTAACTTCATATCTTTCTATATCATCAATATCGGAAAAATAAGGATCCTGTTCAGGGATATACAGTTCACTCAGGACTTCATGCTCAACTGCAGGAAGGTTTTTTCCTACGGGAACTGCAGTATAATAAACAGGAATAGAGTCTCTGTCTGGAGCTCTGTTTTCCAGGAATCCATCTGCATATTCAGCATCTAATCTGTAATCGAAGTAATGAATGGTAGAATCCTGCTTCAGCAATCCTACTTCATCTTCATTTTTAGGGTTGAATTTAAGGTAAAGATGGGAAGGGCGTACTTCGAATCCTGCGGTTTGTTTTGGGTTTTTAGCTCTTAGCTGTTCAAGAGCAATTTTCATGGTTTCAACAGAATAAGGGTTTTTCAAAAGGATAGAATCCCCGGAAAATGAACGGGCATACACGTTAATGTTATTTTGCTCTAAGGCTGCTTCATTTTGCATTTCAGTTGATTCATCTTTACACGAATACTGAAAGGAAAGTAATAAGGCCCCAAAAGCAAATAGCAATATCTGCCCAAATTTAAATGTGGTGCGTGTTTTCATTGTAAGTTATTAGTTTTTTACGCCTTAAAAGTAGGATAAAAATTAAAAATACAATACACTTTTAGAATAATTAATCGTTAATTTGTAAATATTCTTTATACATTCATCCAATCATCTTAAAAAAATTAAAAAATTCATTATTTTTCTTCATAATAATACCTCCGAAAAATCAGAGGTACTATTGAAAATATGTAGATGTGTTTTCTCTGGACTATTCTTTAATCAATTTTTCATAAGACAGACTTCCGTCTTTCAATAGAATTTCAAAATAATATATTCCTGACTTCAGATCTTCAATGCTAATGGTTTCTTTATCCGGTTGTACAGATTTTATCTTTCTTCCTGCTGCTTCATAAATATCAATAGATTTTATACGATCAACGTTTTTAAAACTAACTGTTTGCTTAGCAGGATTCGGATAAAGGCTTACTTTCTTAGTTTCGGTAACTGCCTCAGTGGTTGATAAATTGCTTGCCGTCATTGTTAACGTTACATATCCTCTGTTAGAAGAACTATGTTGAGATATTGCTGTGCTTCCTCCTCTAGCAAAAAATATATCCAGAGAGCCTGCTGCATTTGGGATTACAAAATCACCGGCACTTCCGGATAAACTTCTGGTCGCAATAACAGTCCGGGTAGTTCCTGAAACAGTGTTGGAAACAAGAGTCCAATCCTGAACAGCATCTACACTAGGGAATGCCCCTATACCATTAAAACTATAATCAAGGTTTGAGCTGCTGTTATAAATAAATCCGTCTGCACCGGCTTCCATTCCGGAATCACCGGCACCTATTCCCAGATAGGAAGTACTGTTTCCGGTAAGTGTCAAGGTTGCCAATGTGGGTGAAGTTTCCAGCTTCACGGTCATTCCTGTTGCCCCAAGACTTACAACGCCTGAGGAAAACTGGGCCCATGCGAAATTGGCAAGAGCCATACTTAAGGTGAGTAAAAGTTTTTTCATATCAATTTTTTAAGAGGTTAATAATATCTTTTTTATCTGTTTTTAATGCATATTCAAATGGGGTCATTCCCATTGAATCTTTTTTTGTTTTATCTGCATTGTACTTCAACAGCAGCTCTACCAGTTCTTTATTTCCAAACTTCACAGCCCAGAATAATGGTGTATATCCTGTGGTGTCGGCGATATTAGGATCAGCATTTTTCTTTAATAAACGCTCTACCAACTCTTTATTATATTTCACCGAAAGTCCGGATAAGGCTGTCCCTTCATCACTTTTATAATTCACATCTTTTACGTGCTCAATCAGAAATTTAGCCACCTCTACATTTCCTCTGTAACAGGCCAAAATAAGTGGCGAAAATCCATTTTCGTTGGTTTGATTGATCACATCCGGATTTTGTTTCATCAGCTCCTGTACTTCTGTGACAGTTCCACTTCTTGCAATATCAAATATTGACTTTACTTTTTCCTGAGCCACCAGGAATGAGCTCAGGAAGACCGTTAGTAATAAGATCAGATTTCTCATTGTTTTATCAATATATAGTTGTATTCAACATTTACACTTTCTGCAATTTTCTTTGTCACCATCTTAGGGATTGTCACTTTATAGTCTGCGGGTCTGGCTACAAAATTTCCCTGCATATAGATTTTACCGTCTTTAGTATAGATAGTAGCTGTAGAAGCCACCGCTTTATCTACCCCATGAAAATTGAGGCTTCCTTGAACTGTATATTTCTGTGGACTGGCAGTCAGTTTTGTTTTATCAAAACCGATAATTTTTCCTTTGAAAGTGGTCTTTGGATACTTGGCTGTTTCTGCATAGCTTTCATTAAAGTGCTCTTCCATTAATTTTGTTTTAAAATGAAAGTTTTTAACGGCTGAAACCGATGCCATTTCCCCACTGTCAGCATTTAAGACAACCAGGTTATTCTCATCCTGGGCATACACATCTTCAAATAACGGTACTGAAGCTTCAAAAGTCACCTTACCTGTTTTAGAGCTGTATTTCTGTGCTGAAGCGTATCCGGTAAAAAGCAGTGATGCGCTGATTAATATTATTTTTTTCATATCAAATTTTTTAATTTTCAGTTAATCCATCAGCTTTCCATTTGATGAAAATATTAATTTGTGTTGCCGACAGGGATCCTCCTTTAGGCATTTTTTCAGGGTCGCCGTTTGGCCTTTGGATCCGGTCCAGGATTCCATCTATGTTATTCTTTGCCTGATCGTAGGTTGTTAAAGGTTTAAAACTGCCTGCAGAATGACAACCAATACAGTTGTTGTCTATAATCGGTTTTACATCTGCGGTATATTTTATCGGCATCGTAATAGGGGTATTATCTGAAATCTCTTCATAGGTCCTGCTATCACAGGAATTCAGTATTCCCACTGATGAAAGGATCACGAGGTATGTTAACTTTCTCATATTAAAAAACTCTATAAAGATTAAACCCAAAGAAAATATGTCCTTTCCCCCATTCACCTGATGCATTGGTAAGATATCCTATATCTGAATTAATCTGGGAGTTCGAGAATAAAAGCTGGAACACATGTCCCCCGGTTTCTATATCCACTCCTAAAGAAAGAGGATTTTTGTAGAAACTGTGATTGTCAAAATTCACAAAATATTCTGCATTTACAGAAACTCTCTTTGAAATTTTATAGCGTCCGCCTAATCCTGCTAAAAATTGGTTTTTATCTTCATTTTTAGGCTCATACAGATTCTTATGAACATATGAAGGAGTAAGCTGCAGTGAAAGCTTATCGTTAAATCGTCTTGAAATTAAAGCCTGGGTAAGATAAGAAAGTCTGTCGTTGAATTTAAGAAACGGATAGTTGTCCTTACTGAGATCCGTATTTACACCCATCACATTATACCCAACAATATCTACCGGAAAGTCATCATTCTGTCTTATCAGCCTGTATTTCACAGCACCTTCAAAGGTTTTCATATTCGTTTCCCTTGATAAACTGACAGAAATAGCATCATTAATACCATAAATTACGCCTAATTTTGTGGAAGCGTTATCCAGTCCAAAAAAGTTTTTAAATCCTGTGCTTACATCACCAAATCTATGGGCAACAATAATGTACCATTCTTTTTTGGCGGCAAGCTTTGTAGATTGTCCTGTAACAATCTGTAGTGCTTTGAAAGCAGGTTGTGAAAATTCCGTATCGGTTTTAATAGTATCAATATCTTTCAACAGATCTTCCTGTGCAAAGGCAAAACCTGATGAAAATATTGACAAAAATAAGAGAGCTTTTGTCATATACAATTTGAATTAAATTATCATATGACAAACTTATCAAGTTCTCAATTCAAAATTATGTGATAAAAGTCACCAAAGGCATTGTTTTTATCAATCATAAAACAAAACTTTTGAAACATTATAAATTAGATTAATCTAACATTTTCATTTACAGTGACTTTGATTCCTTCTTTGGTCTGCACAATCTCGCCGTCACTTTCTATTTTTTTTAGTACCCTACTTACCACTTCTCTGGAAGTACCGAGACTGCTGGCAATTTCACGGTGGGTAATTTTCAAGGGACTTTTCCCTGTACTGATGATCTGCTGTTTAATATAATTTAATACTCTTTTATCAAGTCTATGGAAAACAGCATCATTAACCATATTCATGACTTCTGAAAAGCGCCTGTCATATTCACGATAAAATAATTTATTGATCTCCGGAAACCTGATCAGCCAATCGTGCATCACAGAAACAGGAATCAGTAAGGCTTCTGATTCTTCTTCAGCAACGGCAAATACGCGGCTTACATAGTCTGTAAAAATCGAAGAAAAAGTCATCAGACAGCTGTCACTAGACTTAATAAAATAATAGATCAGCTCTCTGCCATCATTAAGGGTAAAAACTTTAATAGAACCTTTTATCAGAAAGGGTACATATTTGTTTTTTTGTCCTTCTCTTATAATTTCTGTTTTTGCTTTTATATCAACAATAACAGCATGCTGCTGGAGTTCGCTCAAAAAAACTTTCCCAAGAAAACCAAATTTATCAAGAATAAACACATTATCTGTCATATCAATTATATCAAAATGTAATATTCAAATATATAAAATTGGATCATTGATATGATGATTCATTACCGTTAAAGTTGTGTTATAAATAGCACGGTATATTTTTACCGGGAATTACTGTTGTATTGCAGGAATAGGATAACAAAAAATCACCACAACTGATGCATGATAAACATTGAATATCCAGCCAGGATAAAAAAAATATAACATAAAAAATGCCCCAATTTTCATTGGGGCATCTATTTATTGTAAAAGAAATCTTACGCTTGAACGTTGTTACCTCCTAATACGAAAGGCTCAACTTCTTTGATTTCTCCGAACTGCTGCTCATAGTTAGCGATGTTCTGTTGAAGAGCGTTTAATACTCTCTTAGCATGAAGTGGAGCAAGAATTACTCTTGATCTTACTTTAGCTTGCTGTACCCCCGGCATTAATTGGATGAAATCTACTACGAACTCAGATGGCGAGTGGTTTACTAAAGCTAAATTAGCATAGATACCAGCAGCTACCATTTCGTTTAATTCGATGTTGATGTTTCCGTCTTGTGGATTTTGATTGTTGTCCATTGTTATAAATTATGTTTTTTAAATTCGAAATTTGAGATTGTGAAAATATAAAAATAAATCCAAACCTCAAATTTCAAATCATTAATTTTAGTTAAGGTCTTCGAATTCTTTCTTAGAACCTACAATAACATTCTGATATTCTTTAAGACCTGTACCTGCAGGGATTCTGTGCCCTACAATTACATTTTCTTTAAGACCACTAAGAGCATCTACTTTACCAGCAACAGCCGCTTCATTTAGAACCTTCGTTGTTTCCTGGAATGATGCTGCAGACATGAATGACTTAGTCTGAAGAGCTGCTCTTGTAATACCTTGTAATACAGGTGTTGCTGTAGCAGGAAGTGCTTCTCTTACTTCTACCAACTTTTGGTCTTCACGTCTTAGTTTAGAGTTTTCATCTCTTAATTCTCTTGCAGTAATCATCTGACCTGGTCTGAATTCTTTAGAATCTCCAGCCTCTACTACTACTTTAAGACCAAATACTCTGTTGTTCTCTTCCAGGAAGTCATACTTATGTTCCAGAGCTCCTTCAAGGAATTGAGTATCACCTCCATCTACGATAGATACTTTGGTCATCATCTGTCTTACGATAATTTCAAAGTGCTTATCATCAATTTTTACCCCCTGAAGACGGTAAACTTCCTGAATCTCATTTACTAAGTATTCCTGAACCGCAGTTGGGCCCTTGATTCTTAAGATATCATCCGGTGTGATAGAACCGTCAGATAATGGAGAACCAGCTCTTACGAAGTCATTCTCCTGAACCAGGATCTGGTTAGAAAGTTTTACCAGGTAAATTTTTCTTTCGCCAGTTTTAGCTTCTACGATCAATTCTCGGTTACCTCTCTTAATTTTTCCGTAAGAAACTACCCCGTCGATTTCAGTAACAACCGCTGGATTTGAAGGGTTTCTTGCTTCGAATAATTCGGTAACTCTCGGAAGACCTCCGGTGATATCCCCTGCTTTTGCAGATTTTCTTGGGATTTTGATTAAGACTTTACCCGCCTTAATTTTTTCACCATCATTTACCATCAAGTGGGCTCCTACCGGTAAGTTGTATGCTCTCTGCTCAACTCCTTTAGAATCTACCACCTTCAATGTAGGTACGGCTTTCTTATTTCTAGATTCAGAGATTACTTTCTCTTCGAATCCTGTTTGTTCGTCAATTTCAAGCTGGAATGAAATACCCTGGATAATATCTTCATATTCTACTTTACCAGAAGTTTCAGCAATGATAACCGCGTTATACGGATCCCATCTACAGATGGTATCTCCTTTCTTCACTTTATCACCTGGTTTTACAGATAATATAGATCCGTAAGGTACGTTAGCAATCATTAATGGAGTTTTAGACTCCGCTGCAACTAATCTGAATTCCGTTGAACGTGAAACTACTACTTCAGCAGTATTACCGTTTTCATCTTCAGAAGTAATTGTTCTTACTTCATCCATTTCAACGATACCATCTCTTCTTGCTACAATAGATGGGTTTTCTGATACGTTTCCTGCAGTACCCCCTTGGTGGAAGGTTCTCAACGTAAGCTGAGTACCTGGCTCCCCAATTGACTGTGCTGCAATTACACCTACCGCTTCACCCATATGGATCACTTTACCTGTTGCCAAGTTTCTACCGTAACATTTCGCACAGATACCTTTCTTAGCTTCACAAGTTAATGGCGAACGAACCTCAACAGCTTCTAATCCTGCTTCTTCGATTCTTTTTGCCAATTCTTCAATGATTACCTGATCTGCACTAGCAATAAGCTCATCCGTTTCAGGGTCATAGATATTATGAAGAGATACTCTACCTAAGATTCTTTCAGAGATTCTTTCAACGATCTCGTCATTTTTCTTAAGTGCAGTAACTTCTGTTCCTCTAAGTGTTCCACAGTCGTCTTCTGTAACGATAACGTCCTGTGCAACGTCTACCAATCTTCTCGTTAAGTAACCAGCATCGGCTGTCTTAAGAGCGGTATCCGCAAGACCCTTACGGGCACCGTGAGTAGAGATAAAGTACTCTAAGATCGAAAGACCTTCCTTAAAGTTGGCAAGGATCGGGTTTTCGATGATCTCCGCACCGGTAGAACCAGCTTTTTGCGGTTTCGCCATCAAACCTCTCATCCCTGATAACTGACGGATCTGTTCTTTAGAACCCCTCGCCCCAGAGTCAAGCATCATATACACAGAGTTGAAACCACCTTGATCGGTTTTCATTCTGCTCATGATCATTTCAGTTAATCCCGCATTGGTGTTAGTCCAAACGTCAATTACCTGGTTATAACGTTCTGTATCTGTAATAAGACCCATGTTATAGTTGGCTCTAATTTCATCTACAGTTTCAATTGAAGTAGCAATCATCTGCTTTTTCTCAACAGGAACTACAATATCCCCTAGTGAGAAAGAAAGACCTCCTTTGAATGCATTTGAATACCCTAAGTCTTTCATGGCATCAAGGAACTTCACCGTAGTTGGGAAATCGGTATCAGCAAGGATCTTACCAATAACGTTTCTCAATGATTTCTTAGTAAGAAGTTCATTGATATATCCTGATTGTTTAGGTACAATCTGGTTGAATAAAATTCTACCTACAGAAGTCTCGATCAATCTTGTTACTATTACTCCGTCTTCTTTAACAGGTAGTCTACATCTTACCTTAGCATTTAAAGAAACTCTACCTTCAGCATAAGCAATTTCTGCTTCCTCAGGAGAATAGAATGCAAGACCTTCCCCTTTTACTTTCATATCTTCCGTAGAGCTCAATTCTTTAGTCATGAAATAAAGACCAAGAACCATGTCCTGAGAAGGTACTGTAATTGGAGAACCGTTTGCAGGGTTCAAGATATTCTGAGAACCTAACATTAATAACTGAGCTTCAAGGATCGCTTCTGGTCCTAACGGTAAGTGTACCGCCATCTGGTCACCATCGAAATCGGCGTTGAATGCTGTTGTTACTAACGGGTGTAGCTGGATTGCCTTACCTTCGATCATCTTAGGTTGGAAAGCCTGAATACCCAGTCTGTGAAGCGTAGGTGCTCTGTTCAGTAGAACAGGGTGACCTTTCATCACGTTTTCAAGGATATCATACACTACAGGTTCTTTTCTGTCGATAATTCTCTTTGCAGATTTTACAGTTTTTACAATTCCTCTTTCAATTAGTTTTCTAATGATAAACGGTTTGTAAAGTTCAGCTGCCATATCTTTAGGAATACCACATTCGTGAAGCTGTAAGTTTGGACCTACAACAATTACCGAACGCGCAGAGTAGTCAACCCTTTTCCCTAGTAAGTTCTGACGGAAACGACCTTGTTTACCTTTCAATGAATCAGAAAGTGATTTCAATGGTCTGTTTGATTCAGATTTTACGGCAGAAGATTTTCTTGTGTTATCGAATAATGAATCTACTGATTCCTGAAGCATACGCTTCTCGTTTCTCAAGATTACTTCAGGAGCTTTAATCTCCAATAATCTCTTCAAACGATTATTTCTGATAATAACTCTTCTATAAAGGTCATTAAGGTCAGAAGTAGCGAAACGTCCTCCATCCAACGGAACTAATGGTCTTAGTTCTGGTGGTATAACAGGAAGCACACGCATAATCATCCACTCTGGTCTGTTGATCATTCTTGTATTGGCACCTCTCAATGCTTCTACAACGTTCAATCTTTTCAGGGCTTCAGTTCTTCTTTGCTTAGAACCTTCGTTGTGAGCTTTGTGTCTTAAGTCAAAAGATAATGCATCAAGATCAATTCTCTTTAATAGATCTTCCACAGCTTCAGCACCCATTCTGGCGATGAATTTGTTTGGATCAGAATCATCAAGATACTGGTTTTCTACAGGAAGAGTTTCCATGATGTCAAGGTACTCTTCTTCTGTTAAGAATTCCATATTTTCAAAATCAGAACCATCTAATTTTTTGGCAATACCCTGTTGGATCACTACATATCTTTCGTAGTAGATGATCATATCTAATTTCTTAGAAGGGATTCCCAGAAGGTATCCTATTTTGTTTGGTAATGAACGGAAGTACCAGATGTGAGCAATAGGAACAACCAAACCGATATGTCCGATTCTTTCTCTTCTTACTTTTTTCTCGGTAACTTCTACACCACAACGGTCACAAACGATCCCTTTGTAACGAATTCTCTTATATTTACCACAAGCACATTCGTAATCCTTTACAGGACCAAAGATTTTCTCACAGAATAATCCGTCTCTTTCAGGTTTGTGAGTTCTGTAGTTAATAGTTTCTGGCTTTAAAACCTCTCCTCTTGAGTCTTGTAAAATAGACTCCGGTGAAGCTAAACCAATGGTTATTTTATTAAATCTACTTGTTTTATTTTTATTTGACATAATTTAATTTTTGATTAAAAGATTTAAAGATTGAAAGATTTAAAATTACTTTCGCTCTTATCATCTCAGAGTTAATTAATGTTTTAATTTTTTAATAATTAAATCTTTTAATTACTCCTCCAATCTTACATCAAGTCCAAGTCCTTGTAACTCGTGAAGTAATACATTGAATGATTCCGGAATACCTGGTTCAGGCATAGATTCACCTTTTGCAATTGCTTCATAAGTTTTTGCTCTACCAATCACGTCATCCGACTTCACAGTTAAGATTTCTCTTAGAATATTTGATGCTCCGAATGCTTCAAGAGCCCAAACCTCCATCTCTCCAAATCTCTGTCCACCGAACTGAGCTTTACCTCCTAACGGCTGCTGAGTAATCAATGAGTAAGGACCAATAGAACGTGCGTGCATCTTATCATCAACCATGTGTCCTAGTTTCAGCATGTAGATAATACCTACAGTAGCCGGCTGAGTAAATCTTTCTCCGGTACCCCCATCATAAAGGTGAGTGTTACCAAATTTAGGAAGACCTGCCTTTTCTGTATATTCAGTAATCTGGTCAAGAGTTGCTCCATCAAAGATTGGTGTAGCGAACTTCATTCCTAATTTCTGACCTGCCCATCCAAGAACTGTTTCATAGATCTGACCGATGTTCATACGAGAAGGTACCCCTAGTGGATTCAATACGATATCTACCGGTGTTCCGTCTTCAAGGAATGGCATATCTTCTTCACGAACGATTCTTGAAACGATACCTTTGTTACCGTGACGTCCTGCCATTTTATCTCCTACATTCAGTTTACGTTTCTTAGCGATGTAAACTTTAGCCAACTTCATGATCCCTGCCGGAAGCTCATCTCCGATTGAAATAGCAAATTTCTCACGGTTTTTAACTCCCTGAATGTCGTTAAATTTGATTTTGTAATTGTGAATCAATTGTTTGATCAATTCATTTTTATCAGCGTCTACTGTCCAGTCTGAACCGCTAACGTTTACATAATCTTCAACTGAAGTCAATAATTTGTGAGTAAATTTCACACCTTTACCGATAATTTCTTCATCAAGGTCATTTTGTACCCCTTGAGAAGTTTTACCGCTTACCAGTGTATTTAATTTTTCAATTAAAGTATTTCTCAGCTCGTCAAACTTAGCCTTGTAAGTGTTTTCAATCTCTTCAAGTTTAAGTTTTTCTTCAGTTCTTTTCTTTTTGTCTTTAATGTTTCTTGAGAACAATTTCTTGTTGATCACCACCCCTCTTAATGAAGAATCGGCTTTTAATGATGCATCTTTTACATCACCAGCTTTATCACCAAAGATTGCTCTAAGAAGTTTTTCTTCAGGAGTCGGGTCAGATTCACCTTTTGGAGTAATTTTACCAATCATGATATCTCCAGGCTTCACTTCAGCACCGATTCTGATCATACCGTTCTCGTCAAGATCTTTAGTAGCTTCTTCAGAAACGTTTGGAATATCTGCCGTAAGCTCTTCCATACCTAATTTGGTATCACGAACTTCAAGAGAATATTCATCTACGTGGATTGACGTAAACCAGTCTTCACGTACCACTTTTTCGTTGATTACAATTGCATCCTCAAAGTTGTACCCTTTCCAAGGCATGAACGCTACCACTAAGTTTCTACCAAGAGCTAATTCTCCTTTTTCAGTAGCATAACCGTCACAAAGTACCTGTCCTTTTTCTACTACATCACCTACTCTTACGTTTGGTCTTAGGGTAATTGTTGTACTCTGGTTGGTTTTTCTAAACTTAGTAAGGTTGTATGTTTTAGTAGCAGACTCGAATTGTACTAAATCTTCGTCATCGCTTCTTTCATATTTAATAGTGATCTTATCAGCATCCACATACTCTACAGTACCTGTACCTTCTGCATTGATCAAAATTCTTGAATCTTTCGCAACTTGTTGTTCCAGACCTGTACCTACGATTGGTGCTTGTGGCTTCAATAGAGGAACTGCCTGACGCATCATGTTGGATCCCATCAGCGCACGGTTCGCATCATCATGCTCCAGGAATGGAATTAATGAAGCAGAAATACCAGAGATCTGGTTTGGTGCAACGTCAATAAGGTTTACCTGAGCTGGCTCTACTACAGGATAATCACCATCAAGTCTGGCAATAATTCTGTCTGTTAAGAATTCTCCGTTATCATTCAATTCAACGTTTGCCTGAGCAATTACTTTGTCTTCTTCGTCTTCTGCATTAAGATAGATAGGATCAGCAGTAAGATTAATCTTACTGTCTTCTACTTTTCTGTATGGAGTTTCGATGAAACCTAGTCTGTTGATTTTCGCATAAATACCTAAAGATGAAATCAAACCGATGTTTGGTCCTTCCGGAGTTTCAATCGGACAAATTCTTCCGTAGTGCGTATGGTGAACGTCACGAACCTCGAAACCTGCTCTTTCTCTTGATAAACCACCAGGCCCTAGTGCAGAAAGTCTACGCTTGTGCGTGATTTCTGATAGCGGGTTGGTTTGGTCCATGAACTGAGAAAGCTGGTTGGTACCAAAGAACGAGTTGATTACTGATGTTAATGTCTTAGCATTTACAAGATCAAGTGGAGTAAAGATTTCGTTATCTCTAACGTTCATTCTTTCCTTGATTGTTCTTGCAATTCTTGAAAGACCTACACCGAACTGTCCTGCTAACTGCTCACCAACAGTTTTAATTCTTCTGTTTGATAAGTGGTCAATATCATCCACATCAGTTTTTGAGTTTACTAACTCAATTAAGTGTCTTACAATCGCAATAATATCTTCTTTTGTAAGAACTTCAGTGGTAGTTGGGATGTTCAGACTTAATTTTTTATTCAATCTGTAACGTCCTACTTCACCAAGAGAGTATCTCTGCTCAGAGAAGAATAATTTTTCAATAATTCCTCTTGCTGTTTCCTCATCTGGTGGATCTGCATTTCTTAACTGACGATAGATGTACTCTACTGCTTCTTTTTCAGAGTTAGTAGGGTCTTTCTGTAATGTATTCTGGATAATAGAGAATTCATTGCTGTTTTCTTTGTGGATCAGAATAGATTTCACACCAGCATCCAGGATAAGATCTAAATGTTCTTTTTCAAGGATAGTTTCTCTATCCAAGATGATTTCGTTTCTTTCAATAGAAACTACTTCACCTGTATCTTCGTCTACGAAATCTTCGAACCAGGTGTTCAATACTCTCGCAGCCAATGTTCTCCCTTCTACTTTTTTAAGGGCAGCTTTAGAAACTTTCACTTCTTCAGCAAGGTCAAAGATCTGAAGGATATCCTTATCAGATTCGTAACCGATAGCTCTTAATAAAGTTGTTAATGGTAACTTTTTCTTACGATCGATATACGCGTACATTACGCTGTTGATATCTGTTGTAAATTCCATCCAAGATCCTTTGAAAGGGATAATTCTTGAATAGTATAGTTTGGTTCCGTTAGCGTGGTAAGTCTGTCCGAAGAATACACCAGGTGAACGGTGAAGCTGCGTAACAATAACTCTCTCAGCACCATTGATGATGAAAGATCCACTAGGCGTCATATAAGGAACCGGACCTAAATATACATCCTGAACCACTGTTTGGAAATCTTCGTGTTCCGGGTCAGTACAATATAGTTTAAGTCTTGCTTTTAGAGGAACTGAATAGGTCAGACCTCTTTCCACACACTCATCAATTGAATAACGTGGAGAATCTACCAGATAGTCAAGGAATTCCAATACGAATTGATTTCTAGAATCGGTAATTGGAAAATTCTCCTGGAAGGTCTTGTAAAGAGCTTCAGTCTTTCTGGCTTCAGGAAGTGTATCAAGCTGGAAAAATTCTCTGAAAGACTCGATTTGGATATCCAAAAAGTCTGGAGTGATGATTTTTCCTTTCGCTGATGAGAAGTTAATTCTCGGATTTCCTTGAGTTGTTGATTTTGTTTTACTCATAAAACTTTTAAGAAAGGGTTAAAAAATATTTTGATTTATTAAAAAATATCAGAAGAGAGTAAAGAGAAAAGAAGTAAGAGAAAAGAAAAAGTAAGAAAATTTTGGCGCAATCATCGGTCTTTGTTCTTTATTCTTTATCTTAAAGTCTTCAATCTGACTTCTAACTGCAACGCTGGTATATCTTTTCACAGCGTAATGCAAAATATTTTTATTACTTTTGAGGCTGTATTACCGCAGTATCTACAAATACGAAATCCCTTCCATGATTATACATTGAAAGAGCTGATTTTTAGTATTTTATAAATTTACAATCAATTTTTAGCGCCAAAAGAGGGGCAAAGATACAAAAACTTATCCACAATTACAAATAATCTACCTCATTTTGAGGACATTAAAATAAAAAGGCTGCCCATTTCTGAGCAGCCCTTCATAACACTAAGATTTCTTATCGTTATTTCACAATAACTTTATAAGATTTTACCGTTGATTTAGTTTCTATCTTAATAATATAAATTCCCGTAGGTAATGCAGCAGTATCAATACCGTTACGGGCAGAGAATTTACCGGATTTCACAGCCTTTCCTTCTGCTGAGAATAAAGTGTAAGTTCCTTCTTCTGCCGCTGTAACCATAAGGCTTTCACCAGCTTTTACCGGGTTAGGGTATACTTTAATATCATGGGCAACCTCTGCTACATCTGAAGCTCCTGTACTTTTTGCGTTCATTGATGCATCTTTCAACAATGAAGCATATGGAGAAAGTGGAGAATCAGGTGCACCTCTCTTTACAAGGTCTGTATCTACAACAGCCTGAATACCGTCTCTGTCTTTATCATCAATTGTAGAAATGAATCCACCACCCAGGGTATCAAGATTTCCTTTTCCTATCTGGTACAGATCGAGATCCGAACCGTTGGAAATAAGGTCCAGGAAGTCCGGCAAGCCATCTCCATCGGTATTCCTAAGAGGATATTTTAAAGTTCCTGAATCAGGATAAGTTTCCAATACATCTGCCAAACCATTATTTCCTACTGCAACACCACTATCAATAACACCATTATGATCTGCATCAATCTGATTGATTACTGATGTTGGAATACCTGATTCAAATAAATCCAACACTCCGTCATTATCAGAATCCAGATCACGATAATTCGGAACACTGTCTCCCAATATAGATGTAATTAAAATATCACCTTCCGCATCATCATCTTCAAATTTACCGTTGGCATCAAAGTTTTCTGTTGAGTCAGGAATACCGTCATTGTCAGAATCAAAATCACAAGCATCAACAATACCGTCATCATCAGCATCCAATGTTGGAGACTTATCATTAACCACTGTACATCCTTCTGCACAATCAGGAATACCGTTACCATTGTTATCTATACTGTCATCTCCTCCGGGACATCTGTCAAAACAGTTTGGAATTCCGTCATTATCATCATCTTTGCTGGCAAAAGCATTATAGATATAATAGCTCTGAGGAATACGAACAGCTGTTCCGCTATTAAAGGTAATCTTCATACGGTTGAAAGGTTTCGTAGCCTTGCCTCCCACATAGAACTTGTTAGAGTTTGTAGTAAAGAAGTTTCCACTGATAAGGCTTCCTGAACTTGTAAAAGTATTGGTTACCGTATTTCCGTTATAGAGGGTCACTGTAATGCTTTCAAGTACACTTACTCCCAGAAGGTTTCCTGCTTTTTCTACTGTAAATCCAGCTACCGTATTGGCAGGAAGCATCGCATTACTGCTTACTGTGGCAAATGCAGAGAAAATACTGAAGATAGATGCAGCAGGCACTGTTGCCGTAGCATAATTGGCAGGATTATTATCTACAATCGCTTCAGGATTTGTCATTTTGGCCAGAATAAGACCTAGAAAACCAGGTCCGGAAGTCCAGCTTCCTCCTGTCACCAGATTTCCCGGTATTGCAGAGCCGCTTGTCTGAATTTTATCATCACATTCACAAGACATTGGTTCTTCGAATGCGTAATATACTTTAAGTGCTCCCAGGTTAAACCCTACAGTCTGGGTAATTTTCAAACGAACTTCATTGAAAGGTTTGGTAGTGGTAAGAGTTACCTTTTGCTTACCGGAACCATAGCCCAGCACTTTAATATTGATTAGCCCGCCTCCGTCTGATAACTGTTTTGAATCCTGAAGCTGGCCAAATAAATAAGTTTCTATGGTAATATTTTTCAAAAACTCAGCACTCAACAGTTTACCCTGATCGTCGGGCTCTATTACAAATCCGGTCCTGTTGCCTGCAGGATACACCTGATTTTTATCCAAAACCCCTACTGAATAGGATCCTAACAATCCTATCGGAAGAACTACTTTCCCGAAAGAGTTTTTATTTCCGTCTCCAATATTTTCTTTATTCTGAACGTAAGAAAGCGGAGCAAGGAAACTGCTGCTTCCGGATATGTTTCCATCAACACCACTTCCTGCAATAATATCATCACAAATACCATTGTTATCTGTTGGTACCTTGGCCGGATCAAATGCAAATGCATAATACACATTCATCGCACTGAATACGGAAAGAACATTGGTCTGATACAATCTTACTTCATCAAATTCTTTTGAAGTCTTAAAGTGTAAGAATATTCTGTTCTTGCTGCCCCCGAATGCAGGCACTGATAAAAGCGTATTGTTTGTAGTCGTTTCCTGAATAACACCATTTTTATAGGTACTGATTCTTAACGAGCTTAACAGATCAATCGTAATAAAGCTTGTTCCAAGGTCTACATTAAAACCAGTAATATATCCTGCCGGATATGATGTATTCTTGTTTTTAACAGATATCCCATTTCCACTTAGTAAAGAAGCGAAATTTCCCATATTTACACTGTTATCCAGACTGGCATCCACCACAGGGTTCATGCTTCCGTTGTAACATGCCAGGCAAATCCCTGAATTGTTTACAGGTTTTGCTTCAACTCCCATCCCTCGGATAGGTTCATAGCCTTGCTGCGCAAATACTGCTACAGACAGCACCAGCGTCATAAGCATTGCAGCTAATTTCTCGAATAATTTTTTGGTCATTTTTTAATTTTTTAAAGATTTTGTGTTTATTTTTATTTAATAGAAAGCTTTCCATGTAGTTCCATTACAGCCTTCGTGTACTTTAGCCGTGGCATTATAGCGGATTGCCCCTTCTTCAGCAGCCGTACATGAAGCAGTAGCTCCAGCAATTCCCTTTATCTGAATAGCAGCACCGGAAGCCGTATCAGCAGTAGGAATCATGTTAATCCCTACGATTGCATTCGTAGCATTTCCGATATTAAAAAAGGCATGCACTTTATTAGCATATACCGATTGTCCTGCCAATGCCTTTCCTGTAAATCCTATAGCCATCGATTGACCACCCGAAACATTATTTGCTGATCCTATGGCAACAGTGTTGGACGCTGCCGTATTTCCACCACCTATAGCAATTCCTCCATCATTGGTGTTATTATTTCCAAGTGTCAATCCTATAATTCCTGTTACTGTATTTCCATTTCCAAAGACTAAATTATTGGCTCCGGCTGCATTATTGGTATTCCCTATTATTTTGGCACCATTACTAGCTGTATTCCCTAATCCAATGGCAACAGCAGGAAAATTCCCTTGTGCAGAAACAGTATTATCCTTACCTAAAGCTATATTGGAAGACGTACTGTTTGTCAGTGTATTATTGGACCCCCATGTAAAAGAGGCAAATGGTCCTGTGGCAGTATTAGAATTTCCACCGCGTAGAGTTCCATTCAGGTCCAGAATTCCTTTGACATTTTTCTGGGTTGCCAGTACCAAATTCTTCCCATCGCTTGTCCCTAAATAGCTTCCGGTAGAAATATCTGTTCCTAAAGCAGCTGTGGCAGGTGTAGTCCCGGCATTTCCAACCGTACGCCAGTCAGTACCTAAGTTCCCCCATTTTGTTCCGTCAAAATAATAATAACCAGGGGATACAACCTCTGCAGTCTGTCCGGTAGGAGCAGCTTCAGAAACTGTAACGTATACAATAGCTCCGGTTTGGGCTGCTGTATAATTTTTGGCGCTCAGCTGTGTTCCTGTAAGCCTTGGAGCAATAACGCCGTCCAGTTTATTTGTATTTGATGGAAAGCCCACCACATCAAGTGTAGCCTGAGGTCCACTCGTATTAATCCCTACCTGAGCAGAAAGATAACATCCTGCCGATAAGAGTGCTAGTGTAAGTAATTTGTTTTTCATTCTTTGTTAATCTTTGTTGTTTTTTTGTGTTCGTTTTTTATTATAAAGGCACTTCTTTAGCTTTCTCATTTAAAAGTGCAAATGAAACAGTATTATAATTCCCTAAGGACCGTAAAAATTTTTATGAAATATTATTGTACAAAAAGAGTGGCCAGTTTATCCGGAATTTTAATAATAAACTTAAAACCATCGATCAGTTTAAAAGAATTGACGTAAAATCTTTTAATCTTTTCAAATATAAGTAGGGTACTTTCAAAATACTCTACATACTGTATCCTTGTTTTCCAGACAGAAATAAGCTCAAAACCATTTATAGCAAAAGAAATAGAATCTTTATCCCTGGGAATGGGAAAATTACATTGTAAAGTATGGTTATAAAATCTACCCTTATCAGCCTGCAGGATATTTGTATCCTCAATTGATTTCTGTAAATAGGTAACGGCTATACGAGAATGTAAATCAGTAGTATTTACACCTGTATAATGCAGCAATTCAGAATTGCTTACTGCGGCAGATATAAAGCCGGTATTTAATTTTCCTATAGTCGACAGCAGCAAAAGAAATGCGATGTGACTATATGAAAGAAAATAATTTCGATCCAATAGTGTTGTGTTTTTTCCTTGATGCAAATATAGTATTTTTTCAATAAAAACAATCTTTTAATGATAAAATTATATAAAAATTATCATTAATTAAAGATTAATATTAATACATTATGTTAATTATTATTAAATTGATAATAATAATTAAATATTATAGAATTTAAGATAATAAAATCTCAATACATTTATAAACTAAATGGTTAAACAGGTGATTATCAGGCAACAAAAAAGCCCGGGCAAATGCCCGGGCTTCTATATTTATAATACAATTGAAAATTATTTCAATTCTACTTCAGCACCAGCTTCTTCTAATTGCTTCTTAAGAGCTTCAGCTTCGTCTTTAGAAACTCCTTGCTTAATTGCAGCTGGAGCACCATCTACGATATCTTTAGCTTCTTTAAGACCAGCACCAGTTAAATCTTTTACCAATTTAACGATAGCTAATTTAGAAGCACCTGCAGACTTAAGAATTACGTCGAATTCAGTTTTTTCTTCAGCAGCTTCTCCACCACCTGCAGCAACTACTACAGCAGCAGCAGCTGGCTCAATTCCGTACTCATCCTTAAGGATAGTAGCTAATTCATTTACGTCTTTTACTGTTAAGTTTACTAGCGTTTCAGCTAAATTTTTTAAATCTGACATTGTTGTAATGTTTTTGTTGATTATTTATTTAATTTTTTGAGTATAATTATTCAGCACTTGTTTCTTCAGTGCTTTCTGCAGCAGCTTCTGGAGCTTCAGCAGGAGTTCCTTCTACAGCCGGAGCAGCTTCTTCAGCTTTAGCTTCTACTGTTTCAGGTTTGTTTTGAAGAGCAGAAACAACTCTTTGAATTGGAGATTGAAGTAATCCGATGATTTCTCCGATCATTTCTTCTCTAGACTTGATGTTAGCAAGTGAAGTTAAGTTTTCGTCTCCAACATAGAAAGTTTCCTGAAGGTAAGCAGACTTTAAAGCAGGCTTATCTTCTTTTTTTCTGAACCCTTGGATTAATTTTGCAGGAGCATTCGCAGTATCAGCAATCATGATTGCAGAGTTACCTTTGAATGTTGGGAACATTTCAGAGAAATCTACCCCATCAATTTGCTCCATTGCTTTTTGTAAAAGTGTATTTTTTACTACTTTTACTTTGATATTTTGTTTGAAAGCCTGTCTTCTGAAATCTGAAGACTTAGCAGCGTTCAATCCTTCTAGATCTGCTACGTATACTACTTTTGCATCCTGAAGCAAGTCTTTGATCTCTTGTATTGCTACAACTTTTTGGTCTTTTGTCATCGTCTTAAGGATTTAATATTAGTTAACAGATTTTGTATCAATTGCAATACCCGGGCTCATGGTAGAAGACAAGTAGATGCTTTTCACATAAGTTCCTTTAGCAGCTGTAGGCTTCATTTTCACCAAAGTCTGGATTAATTCCTGAGCATTTTCTTTGATCTTAGCAGCATCAAAAGACACTTTACCAATACCAGCATGGATAATACCATACTTATCTACTTTGAAATCAATTTTACCAGCTTTCACTTCAGTTACTGCTTTACCAATTTCCATAGTTACAGTTCCTGATTTAGGGTTAGGCATTAAACCTCTTGGACCTAATACTCTACCTAATGGACCTAATTTACCCATAACAGCTGGCATAGTAACGATAACGTCAACATCTGTCCAACCATCTTTTATTTTTTGTAAATATTCGTCAAGACCTACATAATCAGCTCCAGCTTCTTTAGCTTCAGCTTCTTTATCTGGTGTTACAAGAGCTAATACTTTAACATCTTTACCAGTTCCGTGAGGAAGAGATACTACACCTCTTACCATTTGGTTTGCTTTTCTTGGATCTACACCCAATCTTACAGCGATATCTACAGAAGCATCAAACTTTGTAGTGTTTACTTCCTTTACAAGAGCCGAACCTTCTTCAAGGTTATAGATTCTACCTTTCTCTACTTTGCTTAAAGCTTCTTTTTGCTTTTTTGTTAATTTTGCCATTTCAATAAGTTTTAAGCGTTAGTTGGTTTAGTTCCTGTTACTTTTAATCCCATAGATCTAGCAGTACCAGCTACCATAGAAAGTGCAGAGTCAATTGTAAAGCAGTTAAGATCTGCCATTTTATCTTCAGCGATTTTCTTTACCTGATCCCAAGATACAGAACCTACTTTGTTTCTGTTTGGTTCACCGGAACCTCCTTTGATCTTAGCTGCATCCATTAATTGAATTGCTGCAGGTGGAGTTTTAATTACGAATTCAAAAGATTTGTCTTCGTATACTGTAATTACTACAGGTAAAACTTGCCCTGGCTTGTCTTGGGTTCTTCCGTTAAATTGCTTACAAAACTCCATGATGTTCACACCTGCAGAACCCAAAGCTGGACCTACTGGTGGAGAAGGGTTAGCTGCGCCACCTTTCACCTGAAGCTTTACCATTTTAAAGACTTTCTTAGCCATTTTAATTTTTTTTAGTTTGAATAATTAATGAGTTTGGAAGCATTTATTATTCAGTAGGTTATGCACTCACATAACAATAAACCTACTTTTCGGATTGCAAAAGTATAAAATATTTTTGAAACTACAAACCGAAATTGCTGATTTTTAAAAAGTTTTAAGAAATTAATTGATATATAGAAGTTCACAGTATCAGTTCATTCCGCTTTTTCACTGACTATCTTCAGGATATATTTTATATTGGAGAAACTCAAAACAATTCATCACATTTTAAAATAAAAACAAGATCCTTATTTTTCTCATTTGTTGCTGTTAAGAACTTTTACTTTCTGATCAATCTTATCCCTATCTCTCTATTTTATCTTTATAATTTATATTTCTCTTTCAATATCTTTTCCCTTTATTCCATCCCCCCTATCAGCTATTACCATAATATAAGGCTTAGGTCTCAACATATCAATTAAGTATTTTGCATACATAAAAAGACCGCTGTCTGCAGTCTTTTTATATATAGTAATGTCAATTAAAAACCGGACGGCTTGTTAATTGTTTGTGCAGAACCATCTGTTCCTCCCAGATTAGCGTTTACCTCATTGATATTATGCTTTGTGATCAATCTTCTATAAGCCATCAGGTAAAGGTCTACCGTAAAGTTATTGTAGGTTCGTGATGGAGTGGAAGTATTGGTTGCAATTATTCTACTGTCTGAAAATTTTGCTTTTATATGCCATGTTCCGTTGCTTTTGAAAGCGGTAACATCAGGTGACCCCTGTTTATTATCGTTAATTCCATTATCACCATAGTCAAGCATCACATTGGTACTGCCATCATTTAATTTAAATGAATAGTTATGAAGAACAACAAGGAAGTTATTAGCATCTATTTTGGTATCATAATCTGCAATTCCGTTACCGGATACACCTGTAAGGGTAAGTTTAAGATAATTGAATAATCCGCTGCTTTCCAGGTTTGGATCATACAGCTGAAGGGCGTTTTCGGATGTCGCCAAAAAGCTACCTCCCGTCATGGTAGGCTCCCCGGGATTTCTAAGATATAAAGAGTTGGTATATGTTTTCCCATTGACATCAAGAGTCTCTGTGGGTTTATCTGTCTTGATTCCTACTTTACCGGTCTGAGCATTCAAAAATAGTCCCAGGCCCATTATTATTGTAATATAAATTTTTCTTATCATATCTTTTTTATTGAAGGCCTAAAGGCGTATTAGTTGAAACTCCCGAATAAATCGGCGATGAAGAAGCTGAAACCGAACCGTTAAAAGTTCCCCAGTCTTTAACCAATGACTTTTCAAAAACATTAAGGGTAAGAGACCATGTTCCGTTGACCGAAGAAGCAGTGCCGGCACCTTTAAAACTTAAATTCACAGCATGATATTTCTTTCCTGCTTTTACGATCTGGCTTACTTCTGTAGAATAAGAACCGTAAGATTTGGGATTAGTAGAAGTGTTAGCTGCTGATACGGCATCTGTAAAAACAGCACCTGTAACAGCCACAACATATTTATCGGCATCTAATCCTGTATTCAGATTTACCACTTCATCCTGTTTTACATTTTTCAGAACGACATTATAAATATTAACAGGTGCTACGTTACGAAGTGTAATGTCCAGCAGTTTTACTTTACCCACAGGCGAAGTGTCTTTTGAACGGGTAAGAAGAAGATAGTTTCCTCTTGCCGTTGCATTTTCAGTATCTACCAAATAGGATTCAACCAATGTTTCACCTTCTACATCCAAAGTTCCTTTAGGATTTACTGTATTAATTCCAACCTGGGCGTTCATGCCCAAAGCTGCAAAAGCTACAAAGACTATTGCGATAATTTTTTTCATTATGTATGTTTTTTTATTGAATTAATGGAGCTGCAGCTGCACCGGTAGTAGAAGTTTTAAGATCCTGGGTGGTATTAAATTCTTTAGCGTATGATCTGTCATATACCAATAAATTGAGAGTCCATTCTCCCGTAGGCAATGTGGAAGATGGCGAGAACCCCTGATAATCTGCTTTCAGTTTCCAGGTATCTCCTGAAGAATAGGCGAAAATCTGAGGTACCGGAGTCAGCCAATCTGCAGAATAAGTTCTGGTGGGCTGAGTAAACCCAAAAGAAGAAATGACAACAAGGAATTTCTTAGAATTGATCTTGGTATCGAACTGGTTAACCCAGTCTTTATCTGAGGGATCACATGTGATTTTAAACTGGATAATATTAATGGGCGCCGGAGAATTGGGCACAAAAGAATCATTATAGGCCGTAATTTTGTTTTCCGGAGCTGGAGATTTGATCACAAAAGTGTAGTTTTCATCAGCCCCCAGCTTTTCCATAGGTTTTTTGAAAACCATTCCTGATGTTTTCATAGTCCCGTTAACGGTAAGTTCCTTTTCCGGTGTTGCAGTATTGATACCAACCTGCGCGTTTACAAATGCAACGGCCCCCGTTAAAAGGATCATCGAAGTAAATTTAATCATTGGATTATGTGTGTTTATTGTAGAAATCGCCTCTTCATGTTGAAATTTTCAATTTTGATTTCCGATATAGGCATAAAAGTTCAATACTTCTGCTGTACAGTGTATCAAATAAGAAAAATATAAAGTTTTATGGATTAGTTGCTTGATTGGTTACAATAAGTATGCCATATAAAGGAAAATAATGTACATAAATACCTTAAACATCAGTAAAAAATCAAACTTATCACCATATGGCGATAATTTCAACAATAGCAAAGTCCGTATAGAAGCATTAAAAAGGAATTGTAAACTGTGGATTTAATAAACAGCATTGCAAAACTTAAATGCACATAAATAAACAGAAAAAGAACCAGGTAAAGAAAATAAATATAAACTTATTAGTGACAGAGAACAAAACAAAAAAGACCGCTTTACAGCAGTCTTTTTATATTTATAAGTAATTATTATACTTTTTCTACTTGCATATAGCTAAGCTCCATTGGAGTTTTTCTTCCGAAGATCAATACAGAAACTTCAATTTTCTTTTTATCTTCAAGAATTTTTTCAACAGTACCATTGAATCCATTGAAAGGCCCATCGATTACTTTCACATTTTCTCCTACGATATATGGAATTTCCACATCGCTGGCAAATTCTGATAGTTCGTCCATTCTTCCAAGCATTCTGTTTACTTCAGACTTTCTCATTGGAACTGGATCTCCTCCTTTTGTTAAACTTAAGAAAGATATTACTCCGGGAATGTTTTTAATAGCGTGAGGAATCTCTCCCATCAACTCAGCTTCAATCATCAAGTAACCAGGATAGTAAGGCTTTTCTTTAGGAACTTTTTTACCGTTTCTAATTTGAATAACCTTTTCCATAGGGATAACCACTTGAGTAACGTACTGCTCAAACCCTAAGCGTTTGATTTCTGTCTCAATATAGTTTTTCACTTTATTTTCCTGTCCGCTGATTGCTTTCAGCACATACCATTTCAGTTCGCTCATTATGGAAAATACTTTTAATTAATTGAACAAGTTGATTAGTATTCCTATGATGTTGCTGATTGCTTTTGAAAACAATTCATCAACTCCAAAGGTAAACAATGCCAGAATAACTGTCGCAATAGTCACTACAATAGTAGAAGACTGTAGGTCAGCCCATTTTGGCCATTCAACTTTATGTCTGAATTCGTTATAAGAACCTTTTAAAAAATCAACAAATGAACTCATAATTTATATTTGCACGGGCACAAGGATTCGAACCCTGATCAACGGTTTTGGAGACCGGTATCCTACCATTGGACGATGCCCGTAATTAAAAAAGCTTCCGAGAGTTTCCTTTCGGAAGCTTTATTTATTTTAAGATGATTAGTCTAAGATTTCAGTAACCTGACCTGAACCAACTGTTCTACCTCCTTCTCTGATCGCAAATCTAAGACCTACGTTAAGAGCGATTGGCTGTAACAATTCTACAGTGATCTCTAAGTTATCTCCTGGCATTACCATTTCTACACCTTCTGGTAAGAAGATTTCACCTGTAACGTCAGTAGTTCTTACGTAGAACTGAGGACGGTATTTGTTGTGGAATGGAGTGTGACGTCCACCTTCTTCTTTAGAAAGGATATAAACAGAAGCCTTGAATTTTTTGTGTGGCTTAACTGAATCTTTCTTAGCGATAACCATACCTCTCTTGATGTCAGTTTTTTCAATACCTCTCAACAATAGACCTACGTTATCTCCAGCTTCACCTCTATCTAGGATCTTTCTGAACATCTCAACTCCTGTAATAGTAGAAGTTAATTTCTCATCACCCATACCTACGATATCAACTGGATCTCCAGTGTTGATAACACCAGCCTCGATTCTACCAGTTGCTACAGTACCTCTACCTGTAATAGAGAATACGTCTTCGATTGGCATCAAGAATGGCTTTTCAGTATCTCTTGGTGGTTGTTCGATCCAAGTATCAACAGCATCCATTAATTCTTCAACGCTCTTGAACCACTTATCTTCTGTGTTAGCAGGAGAAGCAGTAGCTGCAGTAAGAGCTCCTAATGCAGAACCTTGAATTACTGGAGAGTTGTCTCCGTCGAAATCATAAGTAGACAATAAGTCTCTAAGTTCCATTTCAACAAGCTCTAATAACTCAGGATCATCTACCATGTCAACTTTGTTCATGAAAACAACGATTCTTGGTACGTTTACCTGACGGCAAAGTAGGATATGTTCTCTAGTCTGAGGCATTGGACCGTCAGTTGCAGCACATACTACGATAGCTCCATCCATTTGAGCAGCACCAGTTACCATGTTCTTAACATAGTCGGCGTGACCTGGACAGTCAACGTGAGCATAGTGTCTTTTTTCAGTTTCGTATTCGATGTGAGCAGTATTGATAGTAATACCTCTTTCTTTTTCTTCTGGAGCAGAGTCAATTGCAGAGAAGTCTTTTTTCTCAGCAAGACCTTTGCTAGCTAATACAGCAGAAATAGCAGCTGTAAGAGTAGTTTTACCATGGTCAACGTGACCAATAGTACCAATGTTCAAGTGTGGTTTGTTACGATTAAACGTTTCCTTTGCCATGATTGTAAAATTATTTATTTATTGTTTTTCAAATTTTCGGTGTGCAAATATAATGAATTTTTAAATACCAAAACCTTTTTATTGAAAAAAGTTTCAATATTCAAATCCAATGAAGTACAAACCTTATATTTCAATGTATTGAGACTGCAAATTTACACAATTTTCTGAATTGAAAAAAACTTTAAGAAACCTTTTCCGAAAAACCCTGAAACCCAATATATAAAAGAATAAAATTTGTTATTTCATCTTTACTTTAGTATTGCTCTGTAATCCTCATTTCATCTTTTTATTTATCCGTTGACATTCTGAATGATCTTATAAATAAGTACAAAGCCAAAAAGAAGGCTCCCCCTATCATGATCAGCGATGTAGAATTCTGGCCAAAGGCAACAAAAGAGAAAAATTCATTGCAAATAAAGCCAATGGTATTGATATTAAAGAAGCCAAGAATTAACAAATACAGAACGATCAGTATGAATGCAATTCCTCTATAATTTGGATTAAATAAACGGGCAAGTATTTTTTTCACTTTATTTCTGAAACTTACAGGAAGCAAATAAGCAGGAATAAACAGACTATAGAGCCCTATTGAATACATAAATGAGATATTCAGCATCAGAAGTACATTAAGGTGAAAAAAAACGGTTAGCAGAAGCATCAACCTGAAAAACTTCGGATAAAGAAAAGCTACTATAAAAATGGTTTCAAAAAAGACAGTCATATAATCCAGAAACTCCCAGAACACTTTAGAATGTATTCCGTCATAAAAATCCGAAAGAAAGTCATTCCATCCTATAATATACCTGTACTGACTAAAAAAGATCTGGGTATACTGGGTATCCATACTTAGCCAACCTCCTAAAATTTTAGAAAGTCCGGCGGTAAACATTCCGAAACTGAAGATCAGGCTTATCATGAACAGAGGCCACGACTTCGCTGGACCATCCGTTTCTTTTTCGGGCTCCGGAAAGAAACTGTAGGTTCTGTTCCATGGTGAAAATGCCATTATTAAGATCGGCAGAGTATAAACAAAATCATGGTTCACTTTTCCAAAAGAATAGGCATAATTACTGGTCAGTACATACACGGCCATATAAAGTATTGCAAATATCCTTGGTTTATAGCCTATCAGAATCAACAGCAACCCAAGGTACATTATGTATCTGCATAGCACAAAGAAAATTTCTGAGGGAATGAAATCTATAAAAGACAGTACACTGATAGGCGGATGCATGGCACTGTTAGGAATAGAATGAATCCAGCTGTTATCAGACACTCCCATCCATAATAGGAACAGAGAGAAAAATATCCGGTAAAAAGCCAGAAACTCATAGCTTGGACGGTAACTGGTGAAAGGAAGTTCTTTTAGTTTATTCATCATTGTCAATTTAAAATCGGAAACTCAATACAGTATCCCGGACGGCTGTATCATTCATTTTTCTTGTGGTGATATCGAAATCTTTAGTTTCATTGATCACCTCCATGCCTGTTACTTCTTTGTCCGGAAATCTTTCTCTCAATTTTTCTACAATGAATTTTTTGCTTTCGTTGAGGTCAACTTTTTTAATATTCCGGTTAAGGATAGACTTTTTTAAAAGATAAAGTTCCTTTTTATAGAGAGGCAGACTGTTTATCCGGCTGTCTAAAACCGGATATTCCTTAGGAAAAAGTAAATTTTGAATAAGGGTGATCTGTATCGTTCTTGGTATTTTATCTCCCAGATAATCATTTTTGGTTAAAATACTGTCAGCTCCGTCTTTAAAAAAGACATGAGAAGTTGTTTTTGTAAATTTAATATACTTTCCGTCTTTTATAGGATATGAGGAAAATCCCGGAAAATTAAAGGATGGGTAGGTTTCTTCAATATTCATCTTAAAAATCAGCTGCAGTGGGAGCAGGATGATTAAAAATCCAAATAAGAAGAGAACCGATTTCTTGTAGTGTTTCATATTGTGTTTTAACAGTTGTAAATTAAGACATACTTATCAAGGGCTTTTGTAAGCCTGGGTTTGAGAATAAGAGGGAAAGCTTTTCTACAAATGTTGTAAAGGTTGGGAACATATTATTTTTGTAGTGGTCATTTGTTTATAATTAATTCGCCAATTTAATTATTTTATTTGAAATCATACAAGAGAAAGCTAAAAAAGACTTCGCCCCGGGAAAACCGGGGCGAAGAAGTTATATAAAAACAAGATTAAATGGGCCGTAATTTTTGGGTTCTGTTGAAAATCCAGAAAATTATCGGGAAAATAAGTAAGGTAAGGACGGTAGCCGTAATAAGGCCTCCAATGATGACAATTGCCAGGGGTTTTTGAGATTCTGATCCAATTCCTGTAGATAAAGCAGCCGGCATTAATCCGATAGATGCCATAAGTGCTGTCATAATCACCGGTCTGGTTCTGGATTTAACACCACTTAATATGGCTGTATCTATATCCATTCCTTCTTTTACATTCTGATGAAACTCCGTAATAAGGATTACCCCATTCTGGATACAGATTCCCAAAAGAGCTATCATCCCTACTCCTGCAGAAATACCAAAGTTTATTCCGGTCACATGCAGGGCAATAATTCCTCCTATCAGAGCAAAAGGTACATTGGCCAATACAAGAAGTGAATCTTTAATATTTCCAAACAGGATAAATAACAAAAAGAAGATCATCAAAATACTTACGGGTACCACCTGAGCCAATCTGTGTGAAGCCCGTTGCTGGTTTTCAAACTGGCCTGTCCATCCTATAGAATATCCATCAGGAAGCTCAATCTTTTCCACTTTTTTCTGAGCATCGGCAATCGTACTCCCCAGATCCCTGTCTCTGATTGAAAACTTGACCCCAATATATCTTTTAATATTATCTCTGTAAATAAATGCAGCTCCGTTGTCTTTTACAATAGTACTTATTTCCTTCAACGGGATTTTTGCTCCGTCCTGGGTAGGTACCATCAAAGAGGCTATATCATTTTCATCTTTTCTGTATTCCTGGGAATAACGGAGACGAATAGGAAATTTCCTTTCCCCGTCAAACATTTCGGAAGCTGTTTTGCCACCAAAGGCCATTTCCAGCACTGCCTGTGCATCTGCGGGCATTACACCGTATGCTGCCATTTTATCCCGGTCTAAAACAACACTTACTTCCGGCTGACCGATATTTTTAATGATTCCCGGATCTTTTACCCCTTTTACATCTTTAATTTTTACTAAGATTTCTTCTGCCAGCTTATCCAGAGTTTCTAAGTTATCTCCATAGATTTTAATCCCGTTTTCGGCTTTAAAACCTGCTACTGCTTCGGCCACGTTATCTGAAATCGGCTGAGAGTAGTTGAACGTAATGCCCTGATAGCTCCGAAGTTTTTTATCAATTTCATTAATTAGTTCTTCATAAGTGATCTTACGTTTCCATTCTTCCCTTGGTTTGAGATTTACGGCAAACTGTACAAATCCAAATCCATTGGGATCTGTACCGTCATTGCTTCTACCCGTCTGGGCCAGAACATCCGTTACTTCAGAAAAGCTCATAATATCTTTCTTTAAAAGGTCTGCTGTTTTAAGGGACTCTTTTAATGATGAGCTCATTGGCATTTCCGCGGTAATCCACAAAGAACCTTCATTCAACTGGGGTAAAAATTCCGTTCCGAGAAACCTACCTGAGAATAACGTTAATGCGAGGAATGAGATGGCAACGATCATGCTGGTCTTTTTATGCCTGAAGGTCATATTAAAGCCTTTTAAAACAATTCTGTCCCAAAAATTGACAAAAGGATTGTTCTTTTCTTTTACATTTTTATTTAAAAGGATATGAGAAAGAACAGGAACAAGGGTTAATGTAAATATCAATGCTCCTATCAATGCAAATCCTAAAGTAAAGGCCAGAGGCGAAAACATCTTCCCTTCTACTTTCTGGAATGAGAAAATAGGAATCAGGGAAGTGATGATAATCAGCTTTGAGAAAAAAATGGCTTTACCCAACCCAGTGCCGGTTTGTTTGATCCAGCCACCTTTTGCCAGTTTATTAAATTTTTCTGTTCCATATTTATGGGCTTTACGATCGAGCATTACAAAGAGTCCTTCCACCATGACGACGGCACCGTCAATGATAATTCCAAAATCAACAGCTCCCAATGAAAGTAGGTTGGCGCTCATTCCTGCCAATTTTAAGCATAAAAATGCAAACAGCAGAGATAAGGGAATAATAATGGAAACAATCAGTGTAGTTCTCCAGTCTGCCATAAAGATAAGAACGATTACCGTTACCAGAATAATTCCTTCAATAAGGTTATGCATTACGGTACGGGTCGTAAAATCCATCAGATTATCCCTGTCATAAAAGGTTACCATTTTTACATCTTTAGGAAGAATCTTTTCGTTGAGTTCTTTAATCTTGGCTTTTACACCTATTAAAACTTCTCTTGGATTCTCTCCTTTTCTCATTACCACAATTCCTTCTACAGTATCTTCATGGGTATTCAAACCCGCCTGCCCTACCCTGGGCATAGAACTTTCATGTACTTCGGCTACATTTTTCACCAAAACAGGGTTCCCACTGTCATTCTGAATGGTGATATTTCCTATATCAGCTACCGATTTCACCAAACCTATTCCTCTTACGACATAGGCCTGTCCATTTTTTTCAATGACATCTCCCCCAACATTCAGGTTACTTTTAGTCACAGCATCGTATACCTGCAGCGGAGTTAAATTGTATTTATCCAAAGCCCTGGGATCAATACTCAGTTCAAAAACTTTATCCTGGCCCCCGAAAACATTAATATCCGCCACTCCCGGCACTCCTCTCAAAGCACGGTCAATAACCCAGTTCTGAAGGGTAAGCAGTTTACGGGAATCTTTTGTTTTACTTTCCAGCGTATATCTGAAAATCTCGCCGGTGGGCCCGTAGGGTGGCTGTACTTCAGGATCTACCTCATCAGGAAGGCTAATGGTTCTTAATTGGTTATTCACCTGGTTTCTGGCAAAAGTATCATCCACCCCATCGTCAAACAGAATTTTCACAATGGAAAGTCCAAACATAGTGGTACTTCTCACGCTGGTTTTCTTCTGAACCGGGCTCATAGCTAATTCGATAGGGGTAGTAACAAAACGTTCCACTTCTTCTGCACTACGCCCATTCCACTGGGTAATGATTACAATCTGGGTATTGGTAACATCGGGAAAAGCTTCAATCGGCATGTTCTTGAAACTTATAAAGCCGGCAATCGCTAAAATAGCTACCCAGATAAAGGTAAATGCTTTATTTTTTAATGAAAAAGCGATTATATTTTTAATGAATTTATTCATAGTAGAAATTAGATGTTAGACTTTAGATATTAGACTAATAACTAAATGTTGAATTGCTGAAGGTTCTTGAACCATTAAGTTTTTTATTTAAGGAGTTGAGATTGTTAAGTAACCCGCAGGCGAATTGACTAAGTTGCGATGCTTAAAAAACATCTTGGATGTTTTTCTAATTAAACTTACCTTCTTAATTCTGCATAATAATATTCTTAATGTTTCAAATTAAAACTCAAACAAAATTTAATTATTCAAAGAGCGGTAAATCAACAGCTGATTGTTGGTAATCACCTCCTCTCCTTCGGTCAGCCCATCTGCAATATAAGTGACATCACCTACCTGTTTCTGAACCTTAACTTCTTTCACCTTCACATCTGTTCTGGATTTATAAACCACCACAAAACTTTTATTGTCATCAAAGATCACGGCCTTGGAAGGAACCGTCAGCATCGTATTATTTTCCAAACTGGATACTTTTATCGTAGCCTTACTATCCGGAATCAGCAACCCGTTAGCATTATCCAGAACAACTCTGGCCTGCATTGCGTTGGTTTGCGGATCAATAATTTTGAATATTTTATCAATTTTACCATCAAAAACTTTATCCGGATAAGAAAGTGTAGAAACCTGCGCTTTCATTCCCAGGCTTATTTTATCAATATCTGATTCATTAACGTTCATGATAGCCCATACATTCGTGGTGTTGGCTACATCAAAAATATTTTCACTTCTATCGCTTCTCAGCTGCATATCCTTATTGATACTTTTCTGAACGATATATCCGCTGATTGGGGCTATCACACTGTAAATATTACCCGACTTTACATTATATACCGTACTTATAGCAGAGGCTCTCTGTAATTGATCCTGAGCTTTCTGCAACTGGCTTTTAGCTTCCAGTACATCTCTTTCTGTATTAAGTTTTCCTTCGTACAGCTCCTTAGCAACCCGAAGATTATTCGTAGCCACTACCAAATCAGTTTTTGAATCGCTTACATCTTTTTGAACTTCCGCGAGTTCCGTACTCCTGATGGTGGCCAGCACCTGTCCTTTTTTAACGTAATCCCCCAACTCTACATTTACACTCATTACATTTCCGCCTACAAGCGGATATACATCTATATAACTGTTTTTATCTGCAGAAATCTTTCCGTAAAAGCTATACACATCTTCTATATTCTTTTTCTCCGCTTTAGCTAAAGAAATAGAACCCAGCATCGTATTGCTAAGCTCGAAGCCTTTCTTAGGCTGATTTGTTTTTTCTTCCTCTTTTTTTGAACAGGCCAGTAATGATAAGACCATCAATACAGGGATAATATATATTTTCATAGTTAATAGAAGATTTTCGTTTGTATTAATTGATTAAGTTGTTCCGCCGACTGCATGATTTCATTCTTCATATCATAAATTTGGAGCGCTGCTTCTCTATAGCTGTCCATAAAATCTGTAAATTCAATAAGATTTACATTTCCCTTTCTAAAATTGGTGACCATTCCGTTATAGACCACATCCATATTTTTCAGATCTGTTGTTTTGATATCCCGCAGCTGATCATACTGTGCTTTCCATGTTTTGTAAGCAGACTGTATTTTAGTTTCAAGCGTTAATTTTTGAAAGTCTGCATTTTTCTGGTTTTGCTGAATGACATAATTGGCTTTTTCAACATTTCCCTGATTGGCTTTCCATAGTGGCAGGGGAATTCCCAGGGTAAGATTCACTTCATTATTAAAAGTGCCTCCTGCCTGATCCCATGCAGCTCCAACATTCAGGTCCGGAATATTCAAGGATTTTTGCCATTGAGCGTATAATTTGCTATTATCAATTAATTTTAAATGATACCGATAATCCGCATTATTTTCAAGGGCCTTTTTTCTCAGTTCTTCGGCATCACCAAAAGGCTGGGCAGCCAGAGCCTCCTTAGCTTCCGGTTCTGACATTTGTGGCTCTATATCTTCCGGAATTCCCGTTAAAATTTTTAGATTCTGTTCAAAATCAAGAATATTCTTATTGATTTCAAGTTTATCGTGATTCAGCTGAATAACAAGGCTCTGTAATCTTACAGCATCTTTAAGAGATACGTTTCCTTTCTCTGACTGTACACGGTAAGCGCTTAGAAGATCATTCATATATCCTAATTGCTTATCAGTATTCTCCAGTTTTAATTTTTCATAATAGAGGTTGAAATAAGCAGTACGAAGTTGCGCTCTCAGATCTACCAGTAATTGGGAAAACTGGAGCTGAGCCAGTTCTTTATTGGATTTTGCAAAGGCTATTTCATTTTTCTTTTTTCCTCCCATGTAAATGAGCTGTGTAATGCTTCCTCCTTTTGAATGGCCAACATCAAAGAGCTTTTTATCCCCGGGGTTATAAGCATTGAACTGTCCGCTGAGCTGTGGCAGCTCCCAGATTTTGGCCTGTAGAATATCAGCATCTGCCATGTTAATATTGTACTGTTCGGCAAGCAGCTGGAGGTTGTTCTTTTGGAAAGCTTCTTCACAATCCAAAAGAGACATTTGCTGCTGTCCTGCCATGAATGAGGAAATGGCTAGAAACAGCATTGCTATTCTGTTCATTATTATTCTTTTTAAACTACAAAATTGCTTTCATATGATTAAAAGAAACTTAAATGAGGCTTAAAATAAAATTAAAATCTTTGTAAACAGGCTATTTCACAAAGTATTTAAACAGAAGAAAATTTATTTTTTTCTCTATATGTTGAATTTTTATATGAAAACCAATTCCTGTTAATTAAAATAGATATTTTAAAAATAAAGAAATGGTACGGGAATTATTTTTTAAAAATTACAGTGAATTTATTCAGGTATTCTTCAGGTGAAGAATATACTATTTCAGAGTCATGGTATTCAAGAATACGTTTGACAATCCTCAGCCCTAATCCCGATCCGGATATATTCTGGGCATTATTGCCCCTGGTAAAGGCTTCAAATAATTTAGATTGCTCTTCTTCAGGAATAATATCCCCATGAGAGATTACCTCTACGTAAAGGCGGTCGTTGGTTTCAGTTATTAAAACTTTCACTTCTGTATTATCAGAATATACTGCAGCATTTTTAAACAGATTAATAAAAACGATAACTAACAAAGACGGTATCCCATCTATCGTGAGCAGAGCATTTTCAGAAGTATCTTCGGTAATGAGAAAATCAAACTTAAGATCGGGATAGCTTTTCTCTACCCCCTCAAAAGCTTCAAATATGACTTCATCAATTCTTACCTCCTCATAAATACTCTGAATATTTTCTTTATCAAATTTGGTGAGAAGTAATAATGAATTGGTAAGATCTGACAGCTGATATACATCTCTTTGAATCTGCTGTAGCGCAGACAGGGTTTTAGGAGAGTGTTTCTCAAATGTAATCAGGTTTTCAAGCTGGAAAGCCATCCTTGTAATCGGAGTCCTTATTTCATGTGAGGCACTCGCTGTAAAATCTTTCTGGGATTGAAATACATCATTCAGCCGTACAATCATGGTGTTAAAAGACTTTGCCAGAACGCTTACTTCATCATTCGACTGCTGAACAGGGATTTGTTTTGTTAGTTGATGAGCGGTAACTTCTGAAATTTCCTGATTCAGATCTTCCAGGGGCCGCAGGAATTTTTCCACGAAGTAATAGCTGAAAAAACCAATCAGAAGGGTACTCATCACATATGCTAAAATCAAAAGATACTTAAGGTAAGTCAGTTTTGATTTTCCATTGGTGTCAAAGGCACTGGTAAGTATGTAATAATTCTCACCATTAATAGTCCGCAAGGCTGCATAAATCTCTGGAATGGTCTTTTCAGTATAGATGATCTTTTTTTTGTCCAGTTCCTTAAGCATAGTGGTATCCCATGTAACATTCTGGTCTTTGATCGTACTGTAGATCAGTTCTTTTTTTTCATTGAAAATTAAAATCTTTTCATTTAAAAGAATATTATCTGAATTCTCATTAAAAAAAATAGGAGCCTCTTCTTCAAAATCTTTAGATCTAGAAATAAAATGGGTGGTAAACTCCAGTCTCTGCCTGAACCTTTCCTTAAACTCATCCCGTCTGAAATCATTGAAAGATAAATAAATCACAGCCATCACCATTCCAAAAAGCAGTGAAAAGGCAATACTGATCGTTAAAGCAATCTTTCTTTTTAAAGACATTTATAATGGACTTAAGTAATATCCAAACCCCGAACGTGTATGGATCAGTTTTAGTTTAAAATCCTTATCGATTTTTTTTCTTAAAAAATTGATATAGACCTCTACCGTATTGGTATTCGTATTAAAATTGTGCTCCCAAACATGTTCTGTGATCTGTTGCTTAGAAACAGTTCTTCCCTGCGCTTCGGCAAGATAAACCAATAACTGAAACTCTTTTAAAGTAAGGGTGATCTCATTGCCTCCACGGTATACCTTCTGTTCCGTTTTATTGATAATAAGGTCATCAACTCTGATGATATCCTGATCGGAAGCATCAGATGGAGCTTTCCTTCTAAGCAAAGAATTGATTCTTAAAAGCAGTTCTTCAAACTGAAAAGGCTTTACAAGGTAATCATCTGCCAATCTCGTAAAGGCATCCTTCTTATCTGAGAGGTCTCCATATGCCGAAATAATAATGATAGGGGTATTTTTATCAAAAGAACGAATGGTCTGGCAAACATCCAATCCATTTATTTTAGGTACATTAATGTCCAGCAGATACAGATCGTAGGTATTGTTCTTGATCTGACGAAGAAAAGTTTCTCCATCATAGATTTTGTCACAGCTAAAATTATTAGATTCTAAAAATCTGCAAAGTTCTGCGGAAAGAATAAGATCATCTTCTAATAAAAGAATATTCATCAAAATATATTTTACACGAATTTAACAAAAAATTTATGATTGCCATTCTAAAGATGATATAAAAAAGTTTTTGAATACTACGTGGATAGTTTGTAAAAGCATCAAATAAAATAACTTTTATCTATATTCTTATTCTTGATCGCTAAAGTTTGGATAAAAAAAATTCCCGAATAAAATCCGGGAAAATTGAGAGCCAACTACGGGACTTGAACCCGTGACCTCTTCCTTACCAAGGAAGCACTCTACCGCTGAGCTAAGTCGGCATCAAATAAAAAAATCACACTGAATTAGCATGATTTTTTGAGCGGAAGACGGGGGTCGAACCCGCGACATTCAGCTTGGAAGGCTGACGCTCTACCAACTGAGCTACTTCCGCAATTTTGCTTCCAAAATTATTGGTAAACGCTTTGCAAAACTAAGAATAATTCTTTTATTTTGCAAGTTTTTTTAATATAAAAGTGGGGAGAGCAGGATTCGAACCTGCGAAGCCGAAGCAACTGAGTTACAGTCAGTCCCATTTAGCCACTCTGGAATCTCCCCAAAGTTTTTATATTAAAATAGAGCCTCCAGAGGGATTCGAACCCACGACCCCGAGATTACAAATCACGTGCTCTGGCCAGCTGAGCTATGGAGGCATTTTAATAATTGAACTGAAACTGATGGAGAAACTCTACTCTATACATTTCAGCTGTTAAAAATATCACTTTTATAAGGTGATTATTTTGAGCGGAAGACGGGGGTCGAACCCGCGACATTCAGCTTGGAAGGCTGACGCTCTACCAACTGAGCTACTTCCGCAATTTTGTTTCCAAAACCATTGGTAAACGCTGTGCAAAACTAAGAATAATTCTTCAATCCTGCAAGTTTTTTTCATAATATAAATGTGGGGAGAGCAGGATTCGAACCTGCGAAGCCGAAGCAACTGAGTTACAGTCAGTCCCATTTAGCCACTCTGGAATCTCCCCAAAGTTTTATATTAAAATGAGCCTCCAGAGGGATTCGAACCCACGACCCCGAGATTACAAATCACGTGCTCTGGCCAGCTGAGCTATGGAGGCAAATTAAAAAGAATTCAAAAGATCGCTGTTCCTTTTTTGCGAGTGCAAATATAGAACGGATTTTTTGAATTCTCAAATTTTTTATGAACTTTTTTAAACTTTTTTTCCTAAGCCATTTCTTTTTTCTTGATTAGTAGCTTTTTAGCAGTATCAACGCATAGATCCAAACTTTCCTCAAAAGTTGCGCTTGTCTTCTTAACCACGATATCGTCTCCCGGAACAGCCAAAATAATCTCAGCAGTTTTATTAGATCTGTCAGAGTTATTTTCCACTTTTAAGAAAACCTTGCACTCCTGAATTTTATCATAGAAGGTTCCTAATTTGCTTACTTTTTTTTCAATGTGTGATTCTAGTGGTTCGTGTGGAGTTAAACCAATTGATTGAACTGAAATCTTCATAATTCTTCTTTTTTAGACGCTCGAGGATGAGCTTGATTAAACACTTTTTTCAATTGTTCAATATTAGCATTCGTATAGACTTGAGTACTTGCAAGACTGGAATGCCCTAATATTTTTTTTACTTTGGAGATCTCCGCCCCATTATCCAATACATGAGTAGCAAAGCTATGCCGAAGGATATGAGGACTTCTTTTTTCTTTCGTTGTAACAAGACTAAGGTACTTATTAACTACCACATAAACAAATTTTTCATTGAGTTTTTTCCCTTTCTTATTCACGAAAAAACAGGATTTGAATTCCGCCTGTGGATTTCTTATTTCCAGATAACTTTTAAGGAGCCCGGACAGGTCTTCGGAAATAGGAACCAGCCTTGCCTTATTCCCTTTTCCAATTACTTTTAATTCATTCCCTTCTATATCAACATTCTCAAATATCAGGCCACAAAGCTCGGCTTTCCGTATGCCAGTTTGATAAAGCACTTCTATAATACATTTATCCAGTATATCATGGGTATGTTCCAGAATCCGCTCGCCAAGATCTCCCATTTCCTCCTTAGACATGGGTATTTGCTTCTCGGGGTAAAATTTCAGGGAGGAAATCCCTTCTACAGGAGAAACCTTAATTTCGCCTATTTTTAAAAGGAAAAGGAAAAAACTGCGGAGTGAGGATAATTTTCTGTTGATACTTCTTTTTGAAATACCATTCTCACTTAATTCTACAATAAAATTCCGGATGATTTTTTTATCTGCTTTAAAGATATCTTCTGATGACTCTGTTTTAAGATAGAAACAGGAAAAGTCATCAAGATCTTTTTTATAGCTTGTAATAGTATGAGGAGAATACCTCTTTTCGAGCTCTAAATATTCTAAAAACTTATTCAGCATTACTTCAGGTGTGAAAACGAAAAATTCACTCCTCAAATATAAGAATTTAAGGAGTGAATTAGTATATGGTCTAAGAAAAAATCTTAAGCCTGTTCTTCTTTACTAAGTGCTCTTTGTTTGTAAGCAGCTTTCAGTCTAGATTGTCTTAAAGTCACAGAAGGCTTAATAAACTGTTGTCTAGATCTTAATTGACGAACTGTACCTGTTTTATCAAATTTTCTCTTGTATTTCTTTAGAGCTCTGTCGATGGATTCACCATCTTTTACTGGTATTATTAACATATTTTACATCTCATTTTGGATTGCAAAACTAGACATTTTTTCTTACATCACAAAATATATACCCAAAAACTATCATATTTAAGCTCATTATCTCATCAAAAACCTCGTATTCAAGGGTGATACCTACAGTAATTATTTTATCCACAATTAATTAACATTTCCGGATAAACATCTTGTTTCATTTGATTTGCTCTACCCTTTTCTTATCCCAACCGGCCAAAACATAGCTACATCCCCCTATATATTGTCACAAAAAAATTCTATAATAATGCTATGTTAACAAAAATCATTATCTTTGTATTCACTTTACTTATGGGGTTGACTGGTTTCGACAGCAAGATCAATGGGTAAGTAAGCATGCAGAGAACCGTAGCGCGATCTCTTTAATCCCTTGCTACACAACTTTAACTGGCAACGAAGAGTTCGCTCTTGCAGCTTAATATCGAAGTATAGTAGATCAAGCGTTTTCCTGAAGATAGTAAGGAAGCAAGATATCTCACAAATGCTCTGTTCTGCGGCGTTTGATCCTGAGATATAGGAATGCAGGAATAAGGTTTCAGATGCTTTGGCTGAAACTCGAAAACTTTAGAAGATAAGCTGGAAGTTGGGTGTCTGCCCTCTGCCTCCAGTCGAAAATCAATGGTAGAATAAGCATGTAGAAATCTTATGTATTGCTTGTTTGGACGAGGGTTCGAATCCCTCCAACTCCACTAAAGAACAAAAAGAGAATTTGTAACTTATTTATTTCTAAATAATTACATTTTCTCTTTTTTTATTTTGTATCCGAAATTGTATCCGAAAATTAAAATTGTTAATTATTACTTCTAATTAAACCTCATTTATTCATTTGAATAAAACCTCAATTATAAGCTTTATGAGATGTAAAGATACAAACTATAAAAATTATTATCATTAAAATACTAACATATTATACACGGAAAATAATAAAAATTTGGATTTTCAACAATGGAATTTTAACTCTTTTTATACCTTGTCTATATTGATTCATTTTTCAATCTATACATCATTGAATAATCAATCATTTGTACAAAAATATTCATATAGATTTTTAACAAAAGGTTTTAATTTTCGTAAAATTGGTCGTTATTCTTACTGTTCAACACATTATTAAAAATTGCAAAAATTTATTATTTTGAAAAGAGAACAAGTAAATTAATTTGACACCATTTTAAACATACATATAGAATAATAAAAGTAATCACTGTAATCCTTATCTAATCTTAAATCTAAGCAGGAAAAGAAATGTTGAGCTTTTAAACATATTGCCATTCTTTTTAAATCGTCTTAACCCCTCCCTAAGACTAATATGGGTACTATATCAAGATATATAAAAAATAAATTTTAATGCGACGACTTTTGTCGCATTACTAATATAACTTTGAACAGCAATTTGAAAATACCAAAAAAACATTAATAGATTAGAACTGCAAGTAACTCAATAGTCATACTAAGCATAAAATTACACTCTGTTTTAGCCAAAATTGATTAACTTTGTAGATTGAAAAATTTGTATTTTTAGTATAAGCTTTGTACTGAATAAAACAATATGGCAAAACTTAATATACTTGAATTCCTTGGTTTAGACAGAGCGAAACCAATTCTTCAGTCCAATAGTAAAAATCTATTGGATAGTGAAGCTGTTATCCTAAATGAAGTAAAAGAAAAAGACTTTGGAATTGATTTAGTTTACTTTAATACAGATGAAGAAACCCAAAATAGTTTTCCTTCTGTTTTTCTGAAAGAAGTTCCTAATTTTAATGATGTAGAAACGTTAAAAGATATTGCGGAAACACAACGTAAAATTTGGAATTACAAAAAAGTATTGTTTCTTTATGTTTATTCCGAAACAGAAATCCGCATCTATAATTGTTCAGAGAAGCCTCTTATTGTAACCAAAGATGATTTTGATTACAAAACAAAATTAAAAGAAATTGAAATTAAATCTTATCAATTTTCTGAAAAACAGCAATTACAGGAACTTAATAAATTATTTTCGAGAATTGCCATTGATACAGGAATTATTTGGACTTTAGAAGACGCACAGTTTGTTCGAGATAAAATCAATCTACAAAAAAGAGTTGATAAATACTTAGTAGAAAGTTTAATCAACACTTCAAGACAGCTTGAAAATGAAGGTTTAGAAATTAATTTTATTCATAAAATTATACTCCGTTCATTATTCTTATTATATCTTGAAGATAGGGGGGCAACTGACAAAAAGCTTTATTCACTTTACAAGAAAGATGCAGATTCGTATTTTGATGTATTGGATGATGCTGAAGCCACATATAGACTTTATGAACGATTAGAAGAAGATTTTAATGGTAATGTTTTCACATTAGAAAGAAACGGCCATGATGAAATAATTGAAAAAATATCTCCAAACCAACTTCAAATTATTAAAAAATGTTTTATTAGTGGAAATGACAACACTCCACAAATAAAGCTTTTTGAAGATTGGAGATTATTCAACTTTAGTATCATCCAGATTGAATTATTGAGTGAAATTTACGAGAATTTCCTTTTTAATACAGACCCTGAATTAAAAAAACAAACAGGCACTTATTACACTCCTCCATCTTTGGTAGAATTTATTTTAAATGAAAAAATTCCTACTAATAACGGCGAAAAGAATTACAATATCAAGGTATTAGACCCGAGTTGTGGTTCAGGAATTTTCTTAGTTGAGAGTTTCAAACGATTAGTAAAACGCTATGAAAACCAACACCAAGAAAAGCTAAACGACTTTAATAAATTAAAGAAATTATTAACAGATAATATCTTTGGTATCGAACTACATCCGCAAGCTATAAAAGTGGCTGCGTTTAGTTTGTATCTGGCATTGGTTGATAGCTTAGACCCAAAAACTTTATGGCAAAAGAAAAAACACCGTTTGCCAAATTTGATTAATAACCCTAATGATACATCGTTAAAAATACAAGGAGGAAATTTATTTTGCAGAGACACTATTGCACAAAACAAAGAAATAGAAGCTATTGAATTTGATTTGATAGTTGGCAATCCTCCGTTTGGTGGATTAATATCAGACGAAAAGGATATTGATAATAAACATACAAACATTAGAGCCTATTGCAATAAACATAATTTTGCAAAAGAAATGGTTTTACCATTTTTACATAAAGCAACAGAATTCGCACCCAATGGCGAAATAGCCTTAATATTCAATACTAAAGTATTAACCAATACAGGTAGCACCTATCTAAACTTTAGAAAATGGCTATTCAATGATTGTTATGTAGATAAAGTTTTTAATTTTTCTATTCTTCGTAATGCTAAAAAGAATTTTGGAGGACAATTATTCGGTGACGCAACAGGACCAATAAGCATTGTATTCTATCAGAAAAAACAACCAAAAAATCCAAATAACAAAATAGCATATTACGCTCCAAAAACATTTATAAAATCAAATTTAATTGAGGGATTAAGCATTGACTTTACGGATTTAAAGTATCTACCAAGAGAAGAATGCCAAAAACCTGATACTAAAATTTGGAAAATTGGAATGTGGGGCGGGATGAATGATTGGGAGCTAATCCAAAATCTCAACCATAGCTTCACAACCATTAAATCTTTCTTTGAAAATCAAGACATCGATTATGGTGTTGGTTTTGAACTTAGTAGTCCTGCTAATAAACCCAATAATGAAATCAAGGAATTACCAATTCATACTCCAAATAATATTTTAAAATATTATACACCTAAACCAACTGATAGAATTGAAAACGTTAAATTTAGGAGATTGGGTAAAACAGAAGCTTATGAAGTTTCTCATATTTTGCTTAATGAGGGCATAAAAGTCAATGAAGAAAATCACCTTTCATTATTAGCTTCCTTTGTAGATTATAAAAGCGCATATTCAAAGGGGATCGTAGGTATTTATTCAAAAACTGACAATGAATTTCTATTAAAATTATTGACGGCTTATTTAAATTCAGACTTTATTAGATACTACGCTTTTTTAACAACATCAAGTTGGGGAATTGAAAGAGATGTTGTTAAGCACAAGGAACTTTTTGAAGCACCCTATTTATTAGAACAATTAAGCAAGAGCCAGAAGGATTATATTGTACAGTTATTTGATGAAAAACTGTATAGCAAGGAATTCTACACTGTAAATAAGCTAGTAGAAGATGAAATTAACAAAATAATTATAAGCCGTTTAACTGAAAATGAACAGTTTATAGTTAAGCACCTTTTAAATAATATTGAGCTATTTCACAAACAGGAAAAGTCTATATCTTTGTATCCTGTAAAAGAAGTACTAGTACAAGAATATAGCAAAGTAATAAGTCTTGAAATCAATGATTTTTTTGATGGTCAAGAACTATACGCAAATTTAACAGTGTATAACATTAGTCGGTTTTCACCTATAATGATGGTTAAAATAACTTTTGATAAAAAACAAAAAGAAATTAATATATCAAAAGAATTTATTGACGAAGAACTGAAGACCTTAGACCAATATTTATGGAAAAAAAAAGCAAGCAGTATTTATTTTAGAAAGAAATTAAATTATAAAACAGGTAATGATATTTATATAATTAGACCTAATCAATGTAGATTTTGGTCACAATCAATGGCAATAGAAGATGCAAATGAGTTAATTCTTGAAATTTTAAATGAGAATTAAGATGGCGCTAAATCCTGAAATCATATTAAAAGCTAAAGCCGCATTTGAACAAAAGTGCTTTCAATTGCTTATTGATGCATATCATATTTGTTTGACTGAAAAAATCATTCATTTAGATTGGAACGAAAATGACATTTCTTCTGAAATACATAAGAGTATAAAAGAAAATCCTTTAAGAAAAAAATGGAAAGTTTCAACAAATGTTGAAGCCGATATACCAAAAGATATTCAGAAAGTAAAGGGTTTTGCAGATAAATTTCCAAGAATAGATTTTCGGTTAACTACTTTTTCTAAAAATGAAGAGTATGAATATTTTTTTGAAGCTAAAAATCTAAGACAAAATGATTCTGCCTTAAAGCGCAGATATATAAGTACAGGAATTGACAATTTTGTTTCAAAAAAATACGAAAACGGAAGTTTAGTCGGATATTTACTTGAAGGCAAAACAGTCAACACCATAAACGGTATTAATTCATTAATCATAAAAGACAAAAGAGATTCTGAAATTTTGAATCCTAAATCACATAAATTATTGAAGGAGTCATACTTTGAATCTAATCATTCTGAGATAGGAATATTGAAACACTTTATTTTTAATTTTACAAATATTTCAGTTTGAAAAAGGGAAAGTATTCATATACTTCATATTGAAAATAAAGAAAAATATATTCTTTTTACTTTCTATAATATTATTTTTTATAGTAGAGTATTATTTTTATACATATTTGTACGCTCCTTCGAATAAAACTTTAGGAATTTATAATATTATAATCAGTATAATTTTATTATTGATCTTTTTTTATAAAACTATTCGCTCAAAATTTATAGAGTCGTAGATATTACAACCCGCTACGCAAAATCTGTAACTTTGAGCAGATAATAAAAAAACCTCGCAATGTATTAAATGACGCAAATGAAAGATGTAAAAAAAGTCACTAACTTTAGAAATAAATATTTCTTTGTAATTGCAGGATTTTTTTTAATCTTAATATTTGTTGTTGCAAATTTTCGTGGAAGAAAGCAACAACAAAATGCAAAACAGAATGCAAAATATACTGTCGCCTATATAACGAGTGATTGGCATCAGAAAAACAATAATGGAGTTGGAACAGATTTTATCTATTTTGTTAGAGGAGAGAAATATGAGAGAACGTGTACAAGTACAAGTGTTTTAAAAAAAGGTGGAAAATATCTTTTACTGTATGATTCATTAAGACCTAAATATTTTATTATGCTATATAAACAAAAAATATATGACAGTTTAAAACCTCCAAACAATGGCTGGTCTTATAGGGAGCTACCTTTAAAATTAGACTCCGCAGATTTAAAATTTTATTTTAATGAATTAAAGATTCCATAAATACTGTTCCTAAAATAAGTTGACTATTTTAACAACTCAAATATACTTAAATCAGAGTAGGAATTTTCCTATTCTGATTTTGTTTTTATAGTTTTTCATTTCACATTATTTTTAATACGTACTTGGCTTGAAATCTTGTAATTCAAGGAAAATGTGGCCTCAAATTATTGTAATAATAAATTGACTGGTCAGGGCTGTTGTGAGAGATTTTTACAATCTTCAAGGGTATCAATCAATCCAAATTCATATTTCAGAATACTATTCGCTCTTTCCGCTATAGCATTTTCAAAAGAATCCAAGTTCTTGGTCATACTAATGAGAATATCATTTTTCTTTTGTATTTCTGTATATACTCTGCTACAATATTGCAAAATAACCCTTTAAATAAACATATAAAAAGAGCAAATGAATTCTTCACCTGCCCTTCATTAAGTTATAACAAACATCCTTTATAAAATAGTCCAGCCTATTGCTGTATTTACCGTATTTCTTACGACATCCAGCGCTGCATTAATTGCATTTTCAACCGCTAATATGGTCAATCCATCAATGGTTAAGAGAACAATTCTCATGGAGCTCTTTTGCATTTCAAGATATAATTTGGCTTTCTCTTCAGTGATTTTACCATCAGATTTTAGCTTATTAATTAATTTGATATTGCTCACGAAAGAGTTTAATTCTGCTTTTGCATAAGGCTGGGCATCATTCCAGTCATTGGTGAATGATTTTTTCATTGCCGCCAACATATCTTTCAATAATTGACTATAGTCTATATCTGCCATTTTTATTCGTTTTTATGGTTATTTTTTTTCACCTCTTTTCAGGCCAAGCTGTAATTTGGTAAGCGCTGTAAAAATAGTATTACACTGGCTGTTGATAAGATCTATCTCAGAAACATCAGTAAAACCAAGCTTATGAACCTTCTCTAAATCATCTATATATTTCGCTAATGTAGCCACCTGATCCTGTACTATTTTATTATTATCAATGGCATTTGTACGGATTTTAAGAGTTTCCAGATCCACTTTAACATCCTGATAAAAAGGTTTATAGTTGGCATAATTCGCTTTATCTGTACCTATTTCATCCCGGATCTTAACGACAAATCCGGTCACCTTTTCCTGCATCGCTACAATCTTTTTATCAGTCAGTTCATCATAATCACTGATAAGTTTAATAGAGGTACAGCTTGTCAATACAATAAGCAGAAAGCTCATCAATATTGATATTCGTTGGTTTAAAATAATTGAATTCATGGAATTAAATTGTAATGGTTTTAGCTAGTATAAATTTACCTGTTTTTCTTTATCAAAGACAAATAAATTTATATTTTAATGAATGTATGCCTATATATATCAGTAAAATAAAGATATAAATACCTATATTTAAGAAAAAAAGAAAGAATGTCTATTACAAATGAATATGAATTAACCGGAATGCAGAAAGTAAGCGAAGCAGTTGCCCATACTTTGAAGGATATGATTCAGTATGCACAACCGGGCATGACGACAAAAGATCTTGATGAATATGGAGCAAAAATACTTTCCGGATTCGGCGCCAGCTCTGCCCCTTACCTTACATACGGATTTCCGGGCTGGACATGCATAAGTGTAAATAATGAATTTTGCCATGGCATCCCTACGGAACAAAGGATCTTAAAAGAAGGCGATTTAATCAATATTGATGTTTCGGCAGAACTTAACGGCTTCTGGGCAGACAACGGAGGTTCTTTTATTGTTGGAAAAGACATCAACCAACATCAAAATTTAGTAGATGCTTCCAAATATATTTTAGAAAAAGCCATCAGCCACATAAAAGGCGGGGTAAAAATAGCTGACATCGGACAGCTTATGGAAACCGAAGCTAAAAAAAGAGGTTTTAAAGTCATTAAAAACCTTGGAGGTCATGGCGTAGGCAGAAGCCTTCATGAAGAACCAGATGAATTATTAAATTATAGAAACCGTTTTGATTCCCGGCGGTTCAAAAAAAATTCTGTAGTAGCCATTGAAACTTTTATTTCCACCTCTTCTACAATTGCAGTAGAGCTTAATGACGGATGGACCATGGTAGGTAATAAAGGTGGGTATATGGCTCAACATGAACACACCATTCTGATTACCGATAGTGAACCTGTGATTTTAACGAAAATGAATGATATATTGAATTAGAAACCTCAAAGAACAATTCTGATCCGTGTAAAAAGAATTAAAAATGAACCTTGTTTAAAAGACAATGACTGTTTTACATGAAAATTTCATCTTGAATTTGACTAAAGATCATTCTATTTTCATGCAGCTCAGTCATCAATATAAAGGATGTACATACTATAGTTTTTGGAGTTTTATAAAGCCCCAGGTTCCTTAGTGCTAATACTTTATTTATAAAAACCGGAATCAGGAAAACAGCAATTTAAAAGATACAGGTCTATACTTTACCCCGTAGTTCCTTTTAGGATTGATTTCTTATCCACAATAGAAACACAAAATATAACCTGCTGAAAACGAAAACACTAAAGTCTAAAGTTCCAAAATGAAGGCTACTGGTCCACAAAAAAGACTAAAAAAATGTTTTATCGTAAAGAATTTTATATATTTGCACCATCTAACAATTAAAAAAATAATTTACTATGTCAGACATTGCATCAAGAGTAAAAGCTATCATCGCTGATAAGCTTGACGTTGAAGAAACAGAAGTAACTCCTGAAGCTAGCTTCACTAACGATTTAGGAGCTGATTCACTAGATACAGTTGAGTTAATCATGGAATTTGAAAAAGAATTTAATATTCAAATCCCTGATGACCAGGCTGAAAAAATTACTACTGTAGGGCACGCTATTGCTTACATCGAAGAAGTAGTAAATAAATAATATTCTTCAACAAAAAAGAAATTAAACAAAGTTTATGGAATTAAAAAGAGTAGTTGTAACCGGTTTTGGAGCAATAACACCGATTGGAAATAATGCAAAAGAATACTGGGAAAACCTTGTTAAAGGTGAGAGCGGTGCCGCTCCGATTACTCTTTTTGATGCCACAAACTTTAAGACAAAGTTCGCTTGCGAAGTGAAAAATTTCGATCCATTACAGCATTTCGATAAGAAAGAGGCTAAAAAAATGGACCGAAATACCCAATTGGGACTTGTTGCAGCCAGAGAGGCTGTAGCACATTCCAAAATTATGGAAGACAATGTAGATAAAAACAGAGTCGGTGTAATTTGGGGCTCCGGAATCGGAGGGTTGGAAACTTTTGAGACAGAGGTTTTAGGATGGGCGAATACGGAAATCCCGAGATTCAACCCATTCTTTATTCCTAAAATGATCGCGGATATTACGCCGGGGCATATCTCAATAGAATACGGCTTCCACGGACCTAATTATACCACTGTATCTGCATGTGCTTCTTCAGCCAATGCTCTGATTGATTCCAAAATGCTGATCCAGTTAGGAAAAGCAGACGTTATTGTATGTGGAGGCTCTGAAGCAGCCGTTACAGCAAGTGGTGTCGGTGGATTTAATGCTATGATGGCACTTTCTACAAGAAATGATGATCCTACTACCGCTTCAAGACCTTTTGACAAAGACAGAGATGGGTTTGTATTAGGAGAAGGAGCAGGATGTATTATTCTTGAAGAATATGAGCACGCGGTAAAACGTGGTGCTACAATTTATGCAGAATTACAGGGGGGAGGTTTAAGTGCTGATGCACATCATATGACCGCTCCACATCCTGAAGGCCTTGGTGCTTATCTGGTAATGAAAAGTTGTTTGGAAGACGCAGGCTTAACTGCTGATGAAGTAGACCACATCAATATGCATGGTACCTCTACTCCATTAGGAGATATTGCTGAATCCAACGCAATTTCAAAACTATTAGGCGAGCATGCTTATGACATTCAGATTAATTCTACAAAATCAATGACAGGCCACCTTCTGGGTGCTGCAGGTGTTATTGAAGCTATCGCTGCATTAGGAACTATTATTCATGGTATTGTTCCTCCTACCATTAACCATTTTACTGATGATGAAAATATTGACAGCCGACTAAACTTTACGTTTAATACAGCTGTGAAGAAAGATGTAAAAGTAGCCATGAGCAATACTTTTGGTTTTGGTGGGCATAACGCTTGCGTTCTATTTAAGAAAATCTAAATTCAATGAATGGAGTTACAGAAATACTTTTCTAAATTCCTTCTTAAAAAAAGAAAAAGACAGTTAACGGAAAGAGAATATTTTCTCAGTACCGAGCTTAAAAAAGTGTTAGGTACAGAGATACAAAATATTGCTTTTTACCGTGAGGCTTTCTCTTTGAAAAATTCTTCTAAAAATCAAGACAGCAATTATGAAAGGCTTGAATTTTTGGGAGATTCTGTTTTGGGTACAATTATTTCCTGTCATTTGTTCCAGACCTATCCTCATGCTAATGAAGGATACCTGACACAGATGAAATCTAAAATTGTTAACCGGAAAAATCTTAATAAATTAGGAGAAAACCTAAAGCTTACAAGCCTTCTGCAAAAACAGAATACTTCTTCAGCTTTGGGCGAGAATATCTCCGGAAATTTATTTGAAGCTTTAATCGGGGCTGTTTATTTGGACTTCCATTATGATATTTGCAGAAAGATTATTTTGGATAAACTTCTTACCCCTTCCGAGATTAACAAACTTGAAAATAAAATTGTAAGCTATAAAGGCCTCCTGCTTGAATGGAGCCAGAAAAAGAAGGTCAATATAAAGTACGAAACCTGCGAAGAAATACAGGCCAATAAGGCTATTGTATTCAGATGTCATGTCTGGTTGGGAGATGAAAAAATTGCCAATGCAACAGAAACATCCAAGAAAAAATCAGAAGAAAAAGCAGCACAACGGGCATTTTATATTTTAAATAAAAAAGAAAACATACTTGGAAATTCAAAAACTTTATGATCTTGATGATATAGAATTTGAAGATATTGCCATAGGATTGGTAAGATTAGCAAAAGATATACCCGATCATGAGTTTTTCTATACAATAAATCAAACAAACGATCTTAATTTTTCCAGAAAAAAAGACCTGGTCTTTCATGGAGATTATTATGACTATTTATTTCCGAGATTCGAGGCCTATCACAAGTCTACGAAGACCTGTTTTACTTTTATTTCAAACAAATCTTCGGAAAGTAAACAAAAAAAAGTTCAGACCGAGCTCTTTACAGGAGAAGAAAACATTAAATTTTTATTAAATAATCAGGCAGATGTGGAATATATTCTACATAGTTCGGAACAGTTTCCTGATTTTTCCGTAATTTTGCTCCCTGAAAATCTTGTGTTTCCAATTCAAGATTACACATTGAGTTCTGACGAAGAACTTTATCAAATTATCCAGTATTATGAATAAGTATTTAAAGAAGACAAAAATTATCGCAACACTAGGACCTGCTTCTTCATCGAAGGAGGTGATGTTAGATTTAATGAAAGCGGGTGTTGATATTTTCAGAATAAATTTTTCACATGCAGATTACGACTTAGTTCGAAACAATATTGATATAATTAGAGAACTAAACAGTGAGTACGGATATTCAGTGGGTATTTTGGGTGACCTTCAGGGACCCAAACTGAGAGTGGGTGTTGTAAAGGAAGGTTCTTACCTGAATCCCGGAGACATTCTTACTTTCACCAATGAAAAGATGGAAGGTGATTCTACGAAAGTATTTATGACGTACCAACAGTTTCCACAAGACGTAAAAGTAGGGGAAAGAATCCTTATTGATGACGGAAAACTGGTATTGGAAGTTACTGAAACCAACGAAAAAGATACTGTAAAGGCTAAAACAATACAGGGAGGGCCTCTAAGTTCCAAAAAAGGGGTTAACCTGCCTAATACAAAAGTATCTCTTCCTGCCCTGACTGAGAAGGATATCCAGGATGCCAACTTCATGCTGGACATGGAAGTTGACTGGATTGCACTTTCTTTCGTACGTCATGCACAGGATATTATTGATTTAAAAGAACTGATCGCTAAGCATCCTAACGGTAAATTCAAAACACCGATCATTGCAAAGATCGAGAAGCCGGAAGGAGTTAAAAATATTGACGAAATTTTATTGGAATGTGATGGTCTTATGGTTGCCCGTGGTGACCTGGGTGTAGAAGTTCCAATGGAAGAGGTTCCTGCTATCCAGAAAAACCTGGTAGAAAAAGCAAGATTCTATTCCAAGCCGGTTATTATTGCTACCCAGATGATGGAGACCATGATCAATAGCTTAACGCCAACGAGAGCTGAAGTAAATGACGTTGCCAACTCTGTATTGGATGGTGCTGATGCCGTAATGCTTTCAGGAGAAACTTCTGTAGGAAGATATCCGGTACAGGTGGTGGAAAATATGGCGAAAATCGTAAAGAATATCGAAACTACTCACTTCTATCAACATAAAAATGAACCGATTGAAAAAGACTACAACTGTATTGATGAAAGATTCATTACCAACAGGGTATGTCTTGCTGCAGTAAGAATCGCAAAAACAACAAACGTTTCTGCTATTGTTACGCTTACTCATTCGGGGTATACGGCATTCCAGCTTGCTGCTCACAGACCGAATTCTCAGATTATTGTATACAGTGGAAACAAAAGAGTAATTACAATGCTGAACCTTCTTTGGGGAGTACACGCTTATTACTATGACATGAAAAAATCTACTGATGAAACAATCATCCAGGTGAATATGCTGACACACAACTATGGCTATATTGAAACCGGAGACTTTGTCATCAACATCAATGCAACTCCATCTTATGAAGGTGGAAAAACCAATACATTGAGACTGACCACAGTATAAAGAGAAAAATTTTCTTTTTTAACGATATAAAAAACCTCCCGAAAATGATTTCGGGAGGTTTTATTTTATCAGTACAGCACAGCAATACTTTATACTTTATACTTTATACTTTGTACATCATACATTGTACAAATAATTAATTTCCCACAATCGTCTTTGCCGTCACAAACTCTTTTAAAGCGTGTAATGACAGCTCTGTTCCATATCCTGAAGCCTTGCTTCCACCGAATGGGAAACGTGGATCAGAACTTGTCATTCTGTTGATATTTACAGTCCCGGATTCAAGGTTTTCAATAAAAAAAAGCTGACGGGCTTTATCCTGAGTCCAGACAGAATTGGAGAGTCCGAAAGGGATATCATTGGCAATCTGTAATGCCTCTTCATCACTTTTTGCTATCATCACCATACCCAGAGGTCCGAAAAGTTCTTCTTTTAAAATTGGATTCTCTTCCTGAACCCTGATTAAACCAGGTTTAAATTGATTCTCCGAAAGTCTTTCCAAAGGAATGATAATTTCTGCCCCATTTTCCAGTGCTCTGTTGAATTGAGCTTCCAGCTCATCAGCAAGGTCAGGTCTTGCCATTCCGGCTAGTTTAGTTTCTTTATCTAAAGGGTCACCAATTTCATATTTTTTATATTCTTCGATGAATATGGGTAAAAATTGATCTTCAACTTTTTCATCAATGATAAATCTTTTCGCTGCAGTACAGGTTTGTCCACAGTTTTGAAGACGTGATTTCACTCCAGCTTTTGCTGCTTCTTCCAGGTTTGCATCTTCAAAAATGATAAAAGCATCACTTCCACCTAATTCAAGTAATGATTTTTTGATATTTAAACCTGCTATTGAAGCCACTTCTCCTCCTGCTTTTCCACTTCCTGTAAGACTCACCCCTTTTACAGCATTATGTTCAAGAATTTCCTTTACAGCTTTATGCCCTACTTCTAAATTCTGGAAAATACCTTCCGGAAAACCAGCTTCCAAAAGAACTTCTTCGATTGCATTTCCACTTCCGAAACAAATTGAAGCATGCTTCAGAACCACCGTATTTCCTGCTAAAATTGCAGGAACAGCAAATCTCAGTACCTGCCAAAATGGAAAATTCCAGGGCATAACGCCCAAAATTACACCTTTCGGAACATAATGAACTTCAGAATAAGTAAATTCAGACTCCACTTTCTCGGGTTTCAGAATATCCTCAGCATCGGCATAATAATTCATCATTAAAGCACATTTTTCTACCTCAGCAATAGATTCCGAAATGGGTTTATTCATTTCAGTAGTAATGATCCTTCCAAATTTTTCTGAATTATTTTTTAAAATTTCTGCTGCTTTTGCAATTAACTTCTGCCTTTCCTCAAACGGCATTTTTCTCCACACTGAAAAAGCTTTATCTGCTTTAATAAGCTTACTTTCAATTAATTGTTCCATAATATAATTTCTGTTTTAAATTCAGCTAATGAATTTATTCGCGCTTTTATCTAAAAGCACGGAAAAGATCAGCAAATTTCGTTCCTTAAGGATAAATAAAATAGTGATTTTCTCTATCGGAAGAATATAACTTTATCTTTACATCATCAGCCATTCATTTACCAGGCATGCTGCCAGTCTCGCCGTTCGGTCCTGAATATCGAAAGAAGGGTTCACCTCAGCCACGTCCAGCGCAACAAGTTTGTTATTTTTTAAAATATGCCTGTAAAAATGCATAAAGGTTGCATCTGCAAAGATACCATTATAAGCTGAAGCTGAAACTCCGGGAGCTATAGAAGCATTAAAAACATCCATACAAATGGTAAGATAAGCGAAATCTACATTGTCTAACAGCTCATCAATACGCTGATAAATAGAAGGAAGGTTCTCAAAAAAAAGCTCGTCAGCAAGAATATACTTCATCCCATACTGATGGGCGGTATCAAAAAGTTTTAAAGTATTTGAATTTCTCTGGATTCCAATATGAAGGGAGTTGATTGGCCCTTCCTGTGCAATCTGCCAGAATCCTGTTCCGGAGCTAGGCCCTACTCCTTTTTCAGGTTGTCTGTTATCAAAATGGGCATCTATATTGATGATTCCTATTTTCTGTTCCGGAAAAGCTGTTTTTAGCCCCAAATAATGAGCGTAGGTCACTTCATGGCCTCCACTTAACACTAAAGATTTTCCACCTTTTAAAAGGACTTTTGAAACATTCTTGGCAAGACTGTTCTGCGCATTTTCCAAATGACCGTCTTCACAGGTAATATTCCCGAAATCCAGCATGGAAAAGTCAGGAAGTACCACCGGAAAATTAGACATATTTTTTCTGATTACATCCGGAGCATCTTTAGCGCCCTGTCTTCCTTTATTTCTCCTTACTCCTTCGTCTACTGCAAAACCATGCAGCACGAAATCATTAGGTGAAATATTATCATAATTCTGTTCTCCTTTTACTCTTTGAAATATTCTGTGGAAAAGAAGCTCTTCTCCATCCCATCTACCCTGCCAAATATTTTGAACCATAATTCTTTAAAAATTCAATTGTATTTACATAGTTATATTCAGTAAAGCTAACCAATATTGTTTATATACAAAACTACTTTTTTATTGTATCATCTGTTTTTAATCGGCTTTATCATAATCTTTAAAATATTGCCAGTATTTATCTTTGAAGATTCCAAATGACATTTTATAATCGGGATTATCCTGTACTATTTTTTTTAAAACTTTAGCAATCTGTCTAAAATCTTTCCCTACAAAAAAGCTCTCTTTTATATTGTCTGCACTTTCCCTGCCTACATATAAATAGCCATTTTTTTTCAGTTCTTCAATAGCTTTATTTTCAATATCGTTTAATTTTTCAAAATCATCTTTTTCAGGAAGCCCATCATTATCATCTCCATTATAGTGGATTTTAAGCACCGAAACCCATGGGTAAGAAGCTCTTGATCCATATTTTAATAACGACAGGTTTATACAGGCAATAAGAGGTCTGCTGTTTTCCAGATCTGCTCTGAGAATAGAAAACTCATCTTCTTTATCATCCCATTCTGTACTTTTATACTTTTCTATAAATTCTCTTTCTCTCCACTCCAGAAAGTCCTTTAGCTTTTCAACAGGAACAAGTTCTTTTCTGGCCTGCTCTATGCCTATGACAGTAAAGGTATCGATTTGTGTTGCAAAGTTTAATTCTCCTAAAAAATTATCTAAAAAAATACAAACTCCTGTTGTGATTACCTCTTTATTTTCAGCTGTACCCTGATAAACAAAAACGAGATCAATCTCATCCGGATATTCTTCATGCTCATTAGAATAGAAAAAAATAGTATCCTTTGAGAATTTATAATCCCCTATATCTACATGTACATTTTGTATATCCATTGCTGGCTTTAAAGCTGTAATCTTCCAGTGATCCAGCTTGGGAGCTGCCTCAATAAGTTCTTCGGCAAAAACAATATTCTTTATTTCCCCATCTACGGTAATGATCAATTCTGCTGTGCTATCATCAGACATTCCTGTAAGGAAATAGTAACCTTTATTTATTTGATTAAGCTTAGGAGAAATAATATCAAAAAAGTCTTTTTCAATAGCTTCCTGCCCACCTTCTTTCACCACTTTAAAGAAAGTCTTTTCCATCGTTAAAAACCAGTCCCAAAAATCTTTGTACTCCAACTTTTCTTTATATTTCTTTTCTTCCATATCCTGAATAGCTTTTATGTATTCAGATTTCCATTGATATATACATGTTCAGCTTTCAAACTTCCCTGGTTATAAAGCACATTCTGGAAATTATTGGTTTTAAAAGTGATGAAATCGGCTTTTTTACCGGATTCCAGGATTCCTCTATCTTCAAGATTAAGTGCAAATGCGGCGCGGAAAGTCATTCCTGCCCATACCTCAGCTGTTGTCAGTTTTTGAAATGTAGCCAATATGGAAGCCTGGGTAATTAAATTTCCCATTGGGGCTGAACCCGGATTCCAGTCGCTCGCAATGGCAACTATAGCGCCTGCATCTAATAACTTTCTGGCCGGAGTAAATGTTTCCCCCAAGCCTAAGCTGGCTCCCGGCAGCGCTGTCGCTACGGTATTAGATTGTGCTAAAAAGTCTATATCTTCATCAACAGTGGCTTCTAAATGGTCTGCAGATTTTGCACCTACTTCTACAGCAATTCTCGAACTTCCAGGGGTAAACTGATCTGCATGAACCGTAATTTCAAAGCCTAAAGATTTAGTTTTAAGTAAGAACTCTTTACTTTCCTCCGGCTGGAATGCTGATTTCTCAATAAAGATATCAACACGGTTCGCCAAACTTTCCTCTTTTACTTTAGGTAAGATTTCAGTAAGGATATATTCCAGATATTCAGGATTACTGCCTTCAAAATCTCTTGGTTTCAAATGGGCAGAAAGACAGGTAGGAACTAAGGTAGCCTGAGTAGCTTCCTGTGCCACTTTTATTATACGAAGCATTTTCAGCTCATTTTCTACATCTAATCCATAGCCGCTTTTGACCTCAATGGTGGTAATTCCAAGGTCAATCAGAAAATTAATTCTTTCCAGTAAGGTTGTGAGCAATTCTTCTTCCGAAGCATTTCTTGTATGCTGTACAGAGCTCCAGATTCCACCACCGCTTTCAGCAATTTCAAGGTATGTTTTTCCGGCATTACGCATGGCAAAATCATTGGCACGGTTTCCACCGAAACAAATATGAGTATGCGAATCTACCAATGCAGGAAGAACAACTTGCTCTCCTTCTACTTTCTCAATTTCTACATCAGGATATCCGGTCTTAAGATCTTCAAAATTTCCAACTTTCTGAATCGTATCGTTATCTACCAGAATTCCTCCATCAGCAATAATCTCCAGCTGCTCATCGGAAAGTTTTCCTCTTAATGGTAAGTTAGCAAGTGTAACTACCTGCTTAAATGGTCCTATTAATTTCATTTTTTTTAAGATTAGGGCTAAGATTTAACTAAGGTCGATTTCCTGTATTCAAATTGAACTTGTGTTTTATCTAATTCATACAGTACTTTGTCAATCCACTTTTATATCTTTAAACAATCAATTTCTGAAAAATATTCTGTCAATTATCAATATTTTTTCTTCTCAAAAATACTTAAAAAATCTCAATTTACCGGCCTTGGTTCTGCTCATTCTGCATCCTGCACTTAATCTTAGTCTAAACTCATTCTCAATTCAACCTTTTATTAATCTAATCTTCAACCTTAGTCTAAAATTCCTATCTTTGAAGTAAATGAAATGAATTAATGCCAGATTTTTTACATCCAGATAAGGAAAACTACTCACGCGAGGAGCTGATGCAGGAAGAACAGATGCGTCCCCAGAGCTTTAAGGATTTTGCAGGACAGAGGAAAACGCTGGAAAATCTTGAAGTTTTTGTTTCCGCAGCCAAAAGGCGGGGTGGAGCACTTGATCATGTCCTTTTACATGGTCCTCCGGGTCTTGGAAAAACAACATTGGCCAATATTATTGCTAATGAACTTGGGGTAAACTGTAAGATTACTTCTGGACCTGTTTTGGATAAACCCGGCAGTTTAGCAGGTTTACTGACTAATCTGGAAGAAAATGATGTTCTTTTCATTGATGAGATCCATCGTCTTTCTCCTGTTGTGGAAGAGTATCTGTACTCAGCCATGGAAGATTACAAAATTGACATCATGCTGGAGACAGGGCCTAATGCCAGAAGTGTTCAAATTGGACTGAACCCTTTTACGTTAGTGGGAGCAACCACCAGAAGTGGAATGCTGACCAAGCCGATGCTGGCAAGATTTGGAATTCAAAGCAGACTGGAATATTATTCTATTGAGCTTTTATCTATGATTATTCAGAGAAGTGCCAGAGTTTTAGGGGTAAAAATCTATGAAGATGCCGCTATAGAGGTCGCCAGAAGAAGCCGTGGAACTCCCAGAATTGCAAATGCACTCTTAAGAAGGGTTCGTGATTTTGCAGAGATCAAGGGTAATGGTGAAGTTGAAATCAATATTACGAAATATGCACTCAACTCTCTGAATGTGGACGAGTTTGGCCTGGATGAAATGGATAATAAAATCATGCGTGTCATGATTGAAAACTTCAGAGGCAAGCCTGTTGGGATTTCTGCATTGGCAACATCCATTGGTGAAAACCCGGAAACGTTGGAAGAAGTATACGAACCGTTTTTAATTCAGGAAGGTTTTATTATCAGAACACCCAGAGGGAGGGAAGTTACAGAAAAGGCTTATCTCCATTTGAATATTTCAAGACCCAAAGGACCGGGAGAGCTTTTTTAATTTAAATAAAGTAAAGTATTACGGATTTATGTTTATACCTAAATTATACAGAAGTGAAGATCTTAATGTAATGAAAGCAATTATCAGTGAAAATTCTTTTGCTTTATTAATTTCTTCTGTTGATAAACTTCGTGCTACTCATTCTATGATGATGTTTAATGAGGATAATCCGGAAAATCCTTATATTGAAACTCATATTTCCCGAGCTAATCCACAGGCAAAAACCTTGAAAAACGGGGATGAAGTGTTGTGTGATTTTTTGGGTGCGCATGCTTATATATCAAGCAGCTGGTATGATCACGTTAATGTTTCCACATGGAACTATGAAGCGGTGCAGATCCACGGAAAAGCAGAACTGATGGATCATGATGAACTGTATGCCCATTTAGATCGGTTAACATCCAAATACGAAAAATTTCAGCAGTGCCCGATGATGGTGAAAGATATGGGAAAGGACTTTGTGGAAAAAGAGATGAAAGGAGCTTTTGGTATTAAGATCATGCCGACAGAGATTTTCATTAAACAAAAGCTTTCTCAAAACAGGAAAGAAGATGATTTTAACAATATCATCTCCCAGCTTGAAGCATCGGATGATAATGCCAGAAAAATTGCTGAGAAAATGAAATTAATAAAAAAATAATCAAAATATATATGAAGTTATATCCAATACAATGTGGAAAATTTAAACTGGATGGCGGTGCCATGTTCGGAGTCGTCCCAAAGAGTCTGTGGGAAAAAACAAACCCGGCAGACGAAAAAAATCTAATTGAACTAGGAACCCGTTCTCTTCTTATTGAAGACGGAAAAAAACTTATTCTCGTAGACTGTGGTCTGGGCAATAAGCAGGATGATAAATTCTTTGGACATTATTCTCTTTGGGGGGATGATAACCTGGATAAAAATTTAAAGAAATATGGTTTTATAAAAGAGGATATTACAGATGTATTCTTTACTCACCTTCATTTTGACCACTGTGGTGGTGCCATAGAATGGAACGATGACAGAACGGGATACAGACCTGCTTTTAAAAATGCTCAGTTCTGGACTAATGAAAATCATTGGCAATGGGCAACTGAACCTAATGCAAGAGAAAAAGCAAGCTTCCTGAAGGAAAATATTATTCCGATCCAGGAAAGTGGACAATTAAATTTCCTTCCTCTTCCTACGACAGGAAATTACGGTTTTGCTCCGGATCTGAAGATGGATGTCATCTTCGTGGATGGGCATACAGAAAAGCAGATGCTTCCTGTACTTCAATATCAGGATAAAACAATTGTTTTTGCAGCTGACCTTATTCCTACCGCCGGACACATCAATCCGGTGTATGTGATGGGATATGATACAAGACCTCTTTTAACCATGGAAGAAAAAGGAAAATTCCTGAAACAATGTGTAGATAATGAATATCTATTGTTTTTTGAACACGATGCCCATAATGAACTGGCAAGTCTTAAAATGACAGAGAAAGGAGTAAGACTTGATGAAACTTTCACCTTTAATGATGTTTTTGGATATTAATTTTAATTATGGAAGAATTACATTCAGAGACACAACAGACAGAACCGGAACCATCACCCAAGATCATCGGATTAACGGGAGGAATAGGCTCAGGAAAAACAACAGTTGCCCGTTTTATTGAAGAATTGGGCTTTCCTGTTTACTATTCTGATGACCGTGCTAAAACAATTGTCAATGACGATAAGGATTTACAGATCCGGATCAAAGAACTTCTTGGGGAACAGTCATACGATAAAAATGGTTTATATGACAGGAAATTTGTAGCAGACAAGGTTTTCAACAATAAAGAACTGCTTCAAAAATTAAATGAAATTATTCATCCTGCTGTACGTATTGATTTTGAAAATTGGGTACAAAAACAAACCAAATATTTAGTTTTTAAAGAAACAGCGTTGTTGTTTGAATTGAAATTAAACAGACAATGCTATAAATCTCTTCTGGTAACTGCAGAAGACAATATCAGAACCAAAAGAGTGATGGACAGGGATCAGAAAACCTACCGTGAGGTAGAGACTATCATGGAAAAACAGATGCCTGAAAAAGATAAGATTAAGATAGCAGATTGTGTGATCTATAACAATACCAATCTTGAAGATTTAAAAGAACAGACGGAAAAAATCGTCTTTAGTATTGAATAAAACTAAAAACTCGTTAGGATTTTCTAACGAGTTTTTTATTTAAAAATTTGTCCCGTCCTGAAATAGCGATACATAAAAAAACAATCGTTATGGAAGAATATTTAGAAACACGTTATGTCAAGCGTACACAGAAAGATTACAGTTTGAGTTTGAAACTTC